>NZ_CP011427.1:3697083-4005173 GCF_001506165.1 Pantoea vagans
CCCGCGACGCATCCGCCAGCGTCAGACGCAGGCGCGTCATGCAATGACCACACTGCACTACATTCGGTGCGCCACCTACTGCCTGCAAGATATCCTGCAATAAACCTTCGGTGATGGCGGCCATTATTCGGCCCCTGCTTCACGCAACGCACGACGAATGAAGCCGCTGTTCTGATTGAGCAGCGCCTTAGCCTCACTGGCATCCAGCCCCGCCAGCACCATGACAATTGCGGTTTTACAGTGCCCCTGACATGCGCTCAGCGCCTGCTGTGCGATGGCATCATCGCAGTCAGTGGCTTGCTTGACGATATTGATCTGGCGCTGAACCAGCTTCTGGTTAGTGGCTTCAACATCCACCATCAGGTTGCCATACACCTTGCCGCTGCGGATCATCGCACCGGTGGTCAGCATATTGAGCACCAGCTTCTGTGCCGTGCCCGCTTTCATCCGTGATGAACCCGTCACCACTTCCGGCCCGACCACCGGCGTCAGTGCCACATCGGCGGCTTGTGACATCGGGCTATTTGGGTTGCAAGTCAAAGCAGCGCTGAATGCGCCCTGCTGTTTCGCATAGGCCAATGCACCCAGCACGTACGGCGTGCGCCCGCTGGCAGCAATACCGACTAACACATCATGGGCATGGAAATCGATATCCTTAAGATCCTGCGCACCCTGTTCGTGGTTATCTTCCGCATTTTCCACCGCCTGCAAAATCGCAGTGTGACCACCCGCAATCAGCCCCACCACCTGCGAGCGCGGCGTGCCGAACGTGGGCGGGCATTCGCTGGCATCAAGAATGCCCAAACGGCCAGATGTGCCGGCACCGCAATAGATCAAGCGGCCACCTTTACTGAAGGCCAGGGTGATGGCATCTACCACTTGTGCAATCTGCGGGACGATTGCTTCTACCGCCAACGCCACTTTCTTATCTTCGTCATTGATGACGCGTAGCATCGCTTCGGTGGAGAGTTCATCAATATTCTGGCTTGCGGGGTTACGGCCTTCGGTGATCATCTGGCTGAGGTCGATCTGCATCATGCACTCCTGTGAAAGAATAATTTATTCTGAAAACTATACACCATTTAGAATTGTTAATTCCTGCCGGGTGACGCCGATTTTTGTGATTCTGCGCAAACGGGTATAAAAAAACCCGCCAAAAGGCTAATGCTTGTTAGTTAAGAACTCAGGCTGCTTATTGATAAGTGGCCTTTCTTTTCTGTGCGGGCTCTGCCGCCACTACTGCCCCCTCTGGGCCGTCCTCGCGCCGCTGAAGCGGTGCCTTCGACTTCCACGTCGTGCCGGACGGACCGTTCGCGGATGACCATCCATGGTCGGCCGCGAACTGCCCCACGCCTCCCCGCGTGGGGCTCCTGGCCCAACGTAAAAGTCTCAGCGCTGCGGATAGCCCTGAGGGTGCAGCAGAGGCGTCATAGCCTCAGGCAATGTGCCCTTTTTGACAACCCGCACTGAAGCTGATGAGCTGGCTGGGGCCGCACCGGGGCAGGCATCCGCAGCGCTGAACGGAATGAGTATGCCAGGAGAGCCCGCAGGACGCGGGCGAAAGGTGGCGCTGGGACATGGATGTTCCATCGGCACCGGTCCGTTAAGGCAGACGAGTGAAGTGAAGGCACCGCATAGCGGCGCGAGGACCGCCAGCCCCGGTGCGGCTCCAGACGGCGTTATCGTCTGTCGCCTAACTGGCAAGCATTACGCCAAAAGGCGGGTTTAGCTTAGTGCGCCGTTAATGGTGACCTGCGAGTTCTCTGCGCGCTAACTCAGCGAGAAATCCGCTACGTGATGCGTATTCACGATGCGATTCGACATAACTATCAATTTTACTGAGTAAATTTTGAGGCAGGGTGATATTCAACTTTACCGCTTTGCCCTCGTAGCGACTTAAGTCAATGTCGACAAATGCCCAGAATCCACCTTGACAGGCCTCATCCTGGATGTGGGTTTCAATGTCTACAGTTTTAGGGATGGGCTTACCCGCATCGGCTAACGATTCTACATGCACGTCGATAGCGCTAAAGGCATCATTTAATGCATCGTCTATGCTTCTGCCGGCAAAAAAACATCCCTCTACATCCGTCACAAAACCTGACCAACTGTTGTCTTCTGTCTTATGCAGGTAAACGGGGAATCTCATGGTGAATCATATTTTAATAGGGGTGGTTATGGTGGGTATTGATTTAAGCAAGAATGATGCACCGGAAACTACAAGATTGAGCTTGGATTGCATTAAAAAACCCGCCAAAAGGCGGGTTTAGATAATGACACCGTAATGGCGACTTAAGGCATTAACTGGCTTTTTGCGTGCGCAGTTGCAGCTCGTAAGCCTCGGCTTGCTGGGTGTCGAACTGGTTTTCCCAGCGCGCGATCACCAGCACTGCCAGTGCATTACCAATCACGTTCAGTGCGGTACGCGCCATGTCCATGATACGGTCAACACCGGCGATAAACGCCAAACCTTCCAGCGGAATACCGACGCTTCCCAGCGTTGCCAACAGCACAACAAATGAGACGCCTGGCACGCCAGCGATCCCTTTTGAGGTCACCATCAGCGTCAGAACCAAGATGATCTCATCGGTCAGTGACAAGTCGATACCATACAGCTGTGCGATAAAGATCGCCGCGATGCTCTGATACAGCGTTGAACCGTCAAGGTTGAAGGAATATCCGGTTGGCACCACGAAACTGGTGATGGCTTTTGGCGCACCGTAGGCTTCCATTTTCTGCATGATGCGTGGCAGCACGGTCTCAGAACTGGAGGTGGAGTAAGCCAGAATCAGCTCATCTTTCAGAATGCGCATCAACGTGGTAATTCGCAGCTTACAGAAGCGCGCCACGCCGCCCAGCACCACAAAGGCAAAGAACAGAATCGCCACGTAAACCAGTAATACCAGCTTGGCCAACGGATAAAGCGAGGCAAAACCAAAGTTGGCAATGGTCACCGCGATCAGCGCAAATACACCCACCGGCGCATAACGCATGATCATGTGCGTCACTTTAAACATGGTTTCAGAAATCGAACGGAACACGGTGACCAGCGGATCGCGATGCTCAGATGGCAGCGCTGATAAGCCCATACCAAACAGTACCGAGAAGAAGATGATTGGCAGCATGTCACCCTTCACCAATGAGGCAAAGATGTTCTGCGGGATCAGCGACAGGATGGTTGTCACCAGTCCGTGAGGGGCACCTTGTACCGCTTCGGTTGTGGCTTCGTATTTAGAGATGTCCACCGTTGCCAGCGTTGACATATCAATGCCGCTGCCGGGTTGGAATACGTTGGCCAGCGTGATGCCGACCACAATGGCAATGGTGGTGATCACTTCAAAATAGATAATGGTTTTGACACCAATACGTCCGAGCTTTTTCGCATCACCGACGCCAGCAATGCCGACAATCAGGGAGGAAATCACAATCGGCACCACAATCATCTTGATCAGATGAATGAAAATGTCGCCTGCAGGAGTAAGAATGTTAGTGATTAACCATTCACGATCGTCTGGCTGATTATGCAGCACGGTTCCGACTACGATGCCGAGAATCAGGGCAATCAAAATTTGCCAGGCAAGGGTGAGCTTAAAACCTTTCATAACGCGTTATTTTCCTCAGTAAAAACCCCTTTGCTCTGCTGCGATGGTGCAGAAGATTTGACACACAGGGAAGTGAGCAAAAGCCCGATAAAATAGAGGGTTATATTGGACTGCATCCTTAACCACTGTGCGCGGCATTTTGCGCCTGCGCGATGATGCAGCCTGAGTGGATACCTGCTGAACAGGGGCGAGATAAGTACCATTTTCACTGCGGTAATTGCAACCCCTGGGGGCTTAGCGTAATTCCTGTGCAGGTGAGTAGCATAAAATGCTGGCATTTACTTTTAGTCATAACTCGCTGTTATGAAAAGTGTTAATTCGATAATTTTCCGCATAGCTATTCAATATCGGGCAAAAAACCCTCCGGCGCGTTTGCTGATTATTTAACCAGCGACAACGTCTGATTCCGCGAAAAGCAACAGATTGGGTCTCATTTGTTTCGGTGATGAACAGTATGAATTCGGGCACTTTTCAGGCATACAAAAGGTCGTGATCCAGACTACAAAACAGAAACAAAGCCAGATCGCGCTCTTTAATTAACCTTTGATTGACATATGATTAACATCTTCAAGGAGGTCAGCCATGAGCCAAATACATAAGCATCCTGTACCCGCTGCCGTCGCAGCGAATGCCCTGATTAACGCCGATCAGTATGCGGCGCTGTATCAACAATCGGTTGACGATCCCGACGCCTTTTGGGGTGAACAAGGCAAAATCCTCGACTGGATTAAGCCCTACAGCAAGGTGAAAAACACCTCATTTGCCCCAGGCAATATTTCGATTCGCTGGTATGAAGACGGTGCGCTGAACCTCGCCGCCAACTGCCTTGATCGCCATTTACAGACGCGTGGCGATCACCCCGCCATTATCTGGGAAGGCGATGACGCCAGCGAAAGCAAAACCATTACGTTCCGCGAACTGCATGGCGATGTATGCCGCTTTGCCAATGTGCTGCTGAGCCTCGGCGTGAAGAAAGGCGACGTGGTCGCCATTTATATGCCGATGGTGCCGGAAGCGGCAGTAGCGATGCTGGCGTGTGCGCGCATTGGTGCCGTGCATTCGGTGATCTTCGGTGGCTTCTCACCCGAAGCGGTCGCCGGTCGCGTGGTCGATTCCAACGCCAAACTGGTGATCACTGCCGACGAAGGGGTGCGCGCAGGACGCAGCATTCCACTGAAGAAAAACGTCGACGATGCGCTGAGTAACCCAAGCGTCACCAGCGTGAAAAACGTGGTGGTGTTTAAACGCACCGGTAAAGACACCGGCTGGCGCGAAGGACGCGATCTGTGGTGGCATGATCTGGTGGCCAAGGCCAGCGATCAGCACGAACCGGTGGCGGTCGAAGCCGAGCATCCGCTGTTTATCCTTTATACCTCTGGTTCCACCGGTAAGCCAAAAGGGGTGCTACACACCACTGGCGGCTATCTGGTGTATGCGGCCAGCACCTTCAAATATGTGTTTGATTACCATCCAGATGATGTGTACTGGTGCACCGCCGATGTGGGCTGGATCACCGGTCACAGCTATTTGATTTACGGCCCGTTAGCGTGCGGTGCCACCACCCTGATGTTTGAAGGCGTGCCGAACTGGCCGAAGCCGAGCCGCATGGCGGAAGTGGTCGACAAACATAAAGTGACCCTGCTGTACACCGCGCCAACCGCCATTCGCGCCCTGATGGCCGAAGGCGATAAAGCGATTGAAGGTACCAGCCGCAGCAGCCTGCGCATCATGGGATCGGTGGGTGAGCCGATTAACCCGGAAGCCTGGGAGTGGTATTACAAAAAGATTGGCGACAGCCGTTGCCCGATCGTGGATACCTGGTGGCAGACTGAAACCGGTGGCTTCATGATTACTCCACTGCCGGGTGCGATTGAGCTGAAAGCCGGCTCCGCGACCAAGCCGTTCTTTGGCGTACAGCCCGCGCTGGTGGATAACGAAGGTAATCCGCTGGAAGGCGCCACAGAAGGCAACCTGGTGATCAACGACTCCTGGCCAGGTCAGGCGCGTACGCTGTTTGGCGATCACGAGCGCTTTGAACAAACCTACTTCTCCACCTTCAAAAATCGCTACTTCAGCGGTGACGGCGCACGCCGTGATGAAGATGGCTATTACTGGATTACGGGCCGCGTCGATGACGTGTTGAACGTCTCTGGCCACCGTCTGGGTACCGCTGAGATTGAATCGGCGCTGGTGTCACATCCGAAGATTGCAGAAGCTGCCGTGGTGGGTATTCCCCACAGCATTAAAGGCCAGGCAATCTATGCTTATATTACGCTGAACCACGGCGAAGAGCCGTCGCCAGAGCTGTATACCGAAGTGCGCAACTGGGTACGAAAAGAGATTGGCCCGATTGCCACGCCGGATGTCCTGCACTGGACTGACTCGCTGCCGAAAACCCGCTCCGGCAAGATTATGCGTCGTATTCTGCGCAAAATCGCCGCAGGCGATACCAGTAATCTCGGCGATACCTCAACGCTGGCCGATCCGGGCGTGGTTGAGAAATTGCTGGAGGAGAAACAATCCATCACCATGCCTTAATCGGCATCGACGCGACGGAGAGTGTCAGCCTGTCCACGGCAGGCTACTCTCCGTCACCCCCTCCTTACGCCGTACGCTTTCCAGCATCGCAAAACCTTACATAATTATAAAATTCAGAAAGATAAATCACTTAACCGTGAGTTATCTGCCTGCCTTTCCTCTGGAGAAACTGTGATGAACCAAGCCCTAAATCAACAGGAAGCAGTCTGGCAACAAATCGAGAGCAATCCGCGTTTTCAGGAACTGGTGCATAAACGCCAGTCCTTTGCGCTGCTGCTCAGTATCATCATGTTGGTGTTATACGTCGGCTTTATTTTGCTGATTGCCTTCGCCCCTGGCTGGCTGGGTACGCCGCTACACGAAGGGACCAATGTCACGCGCGGCATCCCGATTGGCGTCGGTTTAATCGTGGTGTCATTCGTATTGACGGGCATTTATGTCTGGCGTGCCAATGGCGAGTTCGACCGCCTGACGAAGCAGATCCTAAGCGAGGTGAAATCATGAAGCGCCTGTTTTCTGCGTTATTAGCGATTGTACCCGCCAGCGTATTTGCCGCCGATGCCATAACCGGTGCGGTGCAAAAACAGGCGACCAACTATGAAGCCATCATCATGTTTGTGGTGTTTGTCGCAGCAACACTCGGCATCACCTACTGGGCCTCAAAACGCACTCGCTCACGCAGCGATTACTACACTGCGGGTGGCAACATCACCGGCTTCCAGAACGGCTTGGCGATGGCCGGTGACTTTATGTCTGCGGCATCCTTCCTCGGCATTTCCGCCTTGGTGTATACCTCTGGCTACGACGGGCTGATCTACTCACTCGGCTTCCTTGTGGGTTGGCCGATGATTCTGTTTTTAATCGCAGAACGTTTGCGTAACCTTGGGCGCTACACCTTTGCCGATGTGGCTTCGTATCGCTTACAGCAAAAACCGATTCGTACCCTCTCCGCCTGTGGCTCGCTAGTCGTTGTGGCGCTGTATCTGATTGCGCAGATGGTTGGCGCGGGCAAGCTCATCCAACTGTTATTTGGTCTGGATTACCACATCGCGGTGGTACTGGTCGGTATTTTGATGGTGATGTATGTGCTGTTTGGCGGCATGTTGGCCACCACATGGGTGCAGATCATCAAAGCGGTATTGCTGCTGTTTGGCGCCAGTTTTATGGCCATTATGGTGATGAAAGCCACCGGATTTAGCTTCAATACGCTGTTCACCGAAGCCATGGCTGTCCACCCGAAAGGCGCGGCGATTATGCAGCCCGGTGGTTTGGTGAAAGATCCGATTTCTGCACTGTCGCTTGGCCTGGGGTTGATGTTCGGCACCGCCGGTTTACCGCATATTTTGATGCGTTTCTTCACCGTAGCGGATGCGCGTGAAGCGCGTAAAAGCGTGTTCTGGGCCACCGGCTTTATGGGTTACTTCTACTTCCTGACCTTTATTATCGGCTTTGGCGCCATTCTGCTGGTGGGAGCGAATCCCGCCTTCAAAGATGCCAGCGGTGTACTGATTGGCGGCACCAATATGGCGGCGGTCCATCTGGCGAATGCGGTCGGCGGCAGTCTGTTCCTCGGCTTTATCTCGGCAGTGGCCTTCGCCACGATTCTGGCGGTGGTGGCGGGTCTGACGTTGGCGGGGGCTTCGGCGGTTTCGCACGATCTTTACGCCAGCGTGATCCGTAAAGGTCAGGCGACCGAACGAGACGAACTGCGGGTATCGAAGATTACCGTGCTGGTGCTTGGCGTGGTAGCGATTGTGCTGGGCATTGCGTTTGAGAAACAGAACATCGCCTTCATGGTCGGTCTGGCATTCTCGATTGCGGCCAGCTGTAACTTCCCGATCATTTTGCTGTCGATGTACTGGTCGAAGCTGACTACGCGCGGCGCAATGGTGGGGGGCTGGCTGGGGCTAATCACGGCGGTGGTACTGATGATCCTCGGACCGACCATTTGGGTACAGGTACTGGGTCACGCCAAGCCGGTTTATCCGTATGAGTATCCGGCGCTGTTCTCCATGATTGCGGCGTTTGTGGGCACCTGGCTGTTCTCGATTACCGATCACTCTGAACAGGGTGCGCAGGAACGTGCACGCTTCCGCGGACAGTTTATTCGTTCACAGACGGGAGTGGGAATTTCGCAGGGGAAAGCGCATTAAGAAAGTGCAGTGATTAACCAGGTCGCCATTAATGGCGACCCTACAAAAACCCCCGTAGGGTGCGCATTTAGGTACAACCGGGCACATGGGTAACAGATCAGACCGGGCACATAGGTAACACTTTTGTGCTCAGTCGATTCGAATAATACTTCTTTCTGCCCGGTCATAATACGCCAGTATCACCCTGTCGAAGAGGATGACGTCAACTCCGTCATCCACTTCCAGGAACCTCACGTACTCGCCCCGTAATGCCGAACTCAGGAACGTGCGCCCGTTCAGGCTCAGGTCACCTTTTTCTCCGACTTTATATAGCTTTGCCCCCTCCGGATAGTTCACCTCAGGCACTTTTCCATCCCAACTTCGCGGTGAGGGCACCCATATTTTTGCGGGCGGTACCTGTCCATGAGCCTCATGCGGCTTTTCCTGATTGAACTCATTACGCCATCCGTTACACCACACCCGTTGTTCCGACAGCGAGCCAAATACATCATGGTGGCTCATCGCGGTTTTCATCGAGAGATGCATGCGCTCGTGACGGGCATTTTGCCCCGGACATCCCGGCGTGGTTCTTTCTGTTTTAATACCCAACTTCATCAGCCACACGCTCCACTGTGTCAGCGCCAGGATGCCCGGCGCGACGAAGGGAGAGCCGTTATCGGTGCGGATAATGTCGGGGAGTCCACCTTCGCGGAAGGCGGCTTCCATACAGCCACGCACGAATGTCGTAGTCTCTGACGTGCCGGGCTCACAGCACAGGAGGTAGCGGCTGTGGTTGTCGGTGAGGGTGAACGGGCGGCACCAGCTGCCGTCTTTCAGGCGAAAGCGGCCCTTAAAGTCAGCGCTCCAGACGTGATTGTTTCTGTTCGCATCGGTGAGTTCGTTCAGATTTCCCGGTGTACGCTTGCGCCTTATCCGTGGAGACACCAGCCCTTCTTCTTTCAAAAGGTCCCCTATCGTGCTGGCCGCGGGAACGATGAAGTCAGCGTTGTTATTGAGGAACCAGTGGCGAATTTTTTTAGGCCCCCAGTCGGGATGCTGCTGGCGAAAGAGGACGAGTTGTCCGGCGATATCCGGAGGGATTTTTTCTGGCTGCGTGAGACGGGCACGGGAGCGATTTTCAACAGAGGAGAGCTCTTCAGCATTAAATCGCTTAAGCCATTTATAGCCGGTTTTTCGACTAATGCCGTGAAGGTGGCAAAGCTCGGTCATGGATTTCTCGCCTGCCTGACAGGCGAGGATGAAATGAAGGCGTTGCATGGTAACAGTCTCAGTCCAGGGCATAGTGAGTCTCCTCTGCTATACCAATTTATAACTGTTACCCATGTGCCCGGTCTAAAGTGTTACCTATGTGCCCGGTTTGCACCTTTATGCGCACCTGGTCAAAATCCGTAGTCATCATGAAGACGCATTTATGGGCGCCTGGTGACGACAAATCAGAAACGCAGTGACGCGCCCACGTACGGGCCATCGACCAGCACGTTGTCTTTACGGTCGCCTTTGTTGTTCAGCTCAATGTACTGGTAACCCACACGCAGGTTCAGCAGTGAAATCGGGGTGAAGCTCAGGCCGCCGGATGCTTCTTTATAGCTATCCAGACGATCAGAGAACGCTTCTGGCGCATAGTAGTATTCGCCGTACAGGCCCCACATGCTGTTGAAGTTGTACTGCGCACCGGCACCCAGAGCGACAGTGAAACCGTCACGACCATCTTCAGGATGGGTAAACAGCGCTTTGGCGGTTGGCGCAATGCGGAAATCACCCACATCGATGTTGTAACCCAAGCCCGCGCCGTAAGTGCTGCCGTCATGATCGCTGCGCAGCCAGTTGCCTTTCAGGAACAGGCCAGGTGAGGTTGTACCGAGGCCAAGGTTCAGGTTGGTGCTGTGCTCACCCACGTCAACACTGCCCTCGATGGCCTGCGCGCCGCTGCTCAGCAGTGCCAGACCCAATACGCTTCCAGTAACAAGTTGCTTAAACATATGATTCCACTCCATGAAGGACAAATAAGTCGGCGCAAAGGGTAGCAGCCTGAGAGCAGGAGACAACTTTATTTGGAAAGCTTTACGTAAAAATCAATGACAGTGCGCAAAAAATCGCCATTATGCCGCCCACAGCAGATGGCTCAACAGCGGAGCCAGAATCACCGTCACAACACCGGACAGCATCATCACCAGGCTTGAAACCACGCCCTCTTGCTGACCTAATTGATAAGCGCGTGCGGTGCCCGCACCGTGTGAGGCGGCACCAAAGCCGGCGCCTTTCGCCACACCTTGCTTGATCGCGATGCGCAGAAACAGCACATCACCCACCGCCATACCAAACACCCCGGTGATCACCACAAACAGCGCCACCAAATCAGGTTGGCCGCCAATCGGTAAGGCTGCCGCCAGCGCAAACGGCGTGGTTATTGAGCGTACCGCCAGGCTACGCTGGATGGTTTCCGGTAGCATCAGCAAACGCGCCAGCCACACCGAACTGCACACCGCCACCAGCGTCGCGGTCAGTACGCCAACACTTAATGACAGCCAGTGGCGCTTAATGATCTCCAGGTTTTCATACACCGGCACCGCAAATGCCAGGGTTGCGGGGCCCAACAGCCAGATCAGCCAGTGGCTCTCAGCGATGTAATCCTTCCAGCTGACATGCGTGAGCAGCAGCAGCGCCACCAGCACCACCGGCGTCATCACCAATGGCATCAGCAATAAGGTCTGTTTGCGGCGATAGAGTCGTTTGTTGAGGAAATAGACCAGCAGCGTCAACACCAGACACAGCACGCTAATCATGAAATCAGCCATGATGCGCCTGCTTACGCGCTGCACGCGCCAGTTCAAATCGATATAAGCGATCCACCACCAGCGACGTGGCCGCCAGCACCAGCAGGGTACTGACTGCAATCACCACGCAGATACGCCAGCCTTCAGTGCGCAACAAATCACTGTAATTCACCACCGCCACCACCGCAGGAATAAAGAACAGCAGCATTTCCGCCAATAGCCAGTTCGACCCGGCTTTCACCCACCGCAGCGGCACGATGCGTGTCATGATCAGCAGCAGCAATAACACCATGCCCACCACGTTAGCGGGCAGTGGCAGATGCAGCCAACTCACCAGTTTGTCGCTGGCGATAAACAGGCCGATATACAGCACCAACTGCAATGGCACGAACACACGTTGCAGGATGTCCGTTCTGCGCGGACTCAATGCAAGCGCCATTTCTCTTTCTCCACGGGTTTAAATGTTGGACGTAGTATAAATCCGCACAAAACTGTGAATAAAATGAATTAAAATTATTCAAACTATGCCAAAAAGGAATGCTTTATGGACGTCCGTGCCCTGCGCTATTTCACCGAAGTGGTACGCCAGCAAAGCTTCACCCGTGCAGCGGAAAAGCTGTATGTCACACAGCCCACTATCAGCAAAATGCTGCGCCAGTTGGAAGAGGAACTCGGTTGCACACTGCTGCTGCGTGACGGGCGGAAGCTGCATCTTACCGATAGTGGTCAGGCCGTCTATCAACGTGGGCTCGCCATTCTGCAGGAGTTTCATCAGCTTGAAGCGCAAATTGGTGACATCAATGAGCTGAAAACCGGTGAACTGCGCTTAGGCATCCCACCGATGGTCGGTATGCAAATCGCCGGTTCAATTTCCGCTTTTCGCCGCCGCTATCCCGGCGTACAACTTAAAATTGTGGAGTCTGGTGGATTAACCGTACAGCAAGCGGTACTGAATGGTGGACTGGATATTGCACTCACGGCGCTGCCAGTCGATACCGATTTACCGCTGAAGACACTGGAGTTGATGCGCCACCCGCTTTGTGTGCTGCTGCCGCGTAATGCGCAATGGCTAAATCGCAGCAGTCTGGGTCTGGCGGAACTGGCGGCTCATCCGCTGTTGATCCTCAACGAAGAGTTCTCGCTCAATCGCCAGCTGATGAAGGCGTTTCAGCGCCAGGGACTGACGCCGCAGATTGCGGTGCGCAGCGCGCAGTGGGATTTCCTCGCCGCGATGGTACAGGCAGAGATGGGGCTGGCGATTCTGCCGGAACCGATTTGCCAGCGACTGGATAAGCAGTCGCTGCTGTGGCTGCCGCTGGAATCGGAGTTACAGTGGAGTCTGGGATTGATTTGGCGTGAAGGCAGTTATCTGTCGCGCAGTGCGCAGGCGTGGATTGAGTGCTGCCGCGAGCATTGGCCGGATAATCCGCCGAGGTTATCGGTATAACCACCAGATTCTCGGCCAGGCGCGCATAAATGCGTCATCACGATTGCGCGGTGTTTGGCCAGGTACGCATAAATGCGCACCCTACAGTCCTCTGTAGGGTCGCCATTTATGGCGACCGAGTTCCATCACCGCACACGCGAGAGGACGCCTTAATGGCGGCCACTCGCGAGGCTACTCTTCTTTCTCTATCAGCAGTGCTTCCAGCAGGTCGAGATCGCGCAGCAGTTTCTGCATCGTCTCATTCGAGATCTCCTGCGTGGCACGCAAGTGGTAAACTTCGGCGCGCTCAGCACGCAGCGCGTTCAGGCGGAAGCGGCGCTCCAGGTTCTCAGCAAACAGGGCCTGTTCAACCTCATCCTTACCCACCACCCTACGGCGTAAGTTGCCGATCACCCGCAGACTGACCTCTTTCAGCAATTCAGGATCGATATTCTCTTCGGTATCGTTTTCCAGTCGCTGTTCCATTTTGTGCAGGCTTTCAATGGCCACATTCGCCATCGCTGCCCGCGCAAACTGGATTTCACGACGGTGCCCGGATTTGTCGGTGCTTTCCATTCCGCGCAGCAGAATCGGCAATAGAATGACGCCAACAAACAGCGAGAACAGGATTACGCCTGTGGCGATAAACACCAACTCATAGCGCGCTGGGAAAGGTTCACCATTGCTGAGGAACAGCGGAATTGACAACACACCGGCCAGCGTAATTGCTCCGCGCACGCCCGCGAAGGAGGCAATCAACAACTCACGCAGCGAGTAGTTAGAGAACTCCAGCGGCTTCTTCTTCAGGAAACGCAAGCTGGTGCGCTGCATGATCCACAACCAGCCAAAGCGCACTAACATCAATGCGACATACACCAGCGCGACGTCGGTGAACAGCATCCAGAGTTCAACATTTGGATCGGCATTCGCCTGCGCCACCGAAGTTTCAAGGATGTCGGGCAATTGCAAGCCCAGCATCAGGAACACCATGCCGTTGAACACGAACTCCAGCATCTGCCATACGCTGTTGGCGCGCAGACGCATGGCTAACGGTGCCTGACGGATAATGCCAGAACGGGTGATGGTCATACCCGCCGCCACTGCAGCAAGGATACCTGATACGCCAAGGTGTTCAGCGATCAGATAAGAGGCGAACGGCAGTAACAGCAGCAGTACCGTTTGCGTAGCCGGATCGTCTCCGCTCCAGCGGCTCAGTAAGCGCAGCGAACGGCCATACAGCCAACAGACGGCCACACCCGCAATCAGGCCGCCGACGGCCACCTTAAGAAACTCAATGCTGGCCCCGCCCCAGGTAAATACCATGGTGCCCATTGCTACGGCGACAGCAAACTTCAGCGAGACCAGGCCCGATGCGTCGTTCATCAAGGCTTCGCCCTGCACAATCGACATGATTTTTTTCGGGATGCGCCCTTCCCCCACAATGCCGGAGAGCGCCACGGCATCGGTGGGTGACAGGACCGCCGCCAGCGCAAACGCCGGGATCAGCGGGATACCGGGCACCAGCCAGTAAATCAGGTAACCGATCCCCACCACGGTAATCAGCACTAACACCAGCGCCAGGCCGATGATTTCGCGTCCGTGATGAAGAAATTCATTAATCGGCGTTTTCCAGCCATCGGCAAACAGCAACGGCGGAATGAACAGCACGAGGAACAGTTCAGGGTCAAAATCCACGTGCAGACCAAAGCTCGGTACAGCCAGCAGTGCACCTGCAGCAATTTGTACCAGTGGCAGCGGGATTTGGAACGGCAGTATGCGTGCCGCAACGCCGGAGAGTGACACCACCAGCGTCATAATGAGAATGGTAAAGAAGATTTCCATGCTTTCCTTAGGCGAATCGTATTTATTCAAGCGATGTTGTTGCGAAGGAAAGTGTAAAACAAAACGCCGCCCGAAGGGGCAACCCTGCGTGCGGCGTGGACCAGAAAGAGACTTATCTGGAATTAAGCGTATTTAAAAGTCAGATGGCCCAGCCACCGGCGTAGAATGCCACCAACGCAATGGCAATCACTACCGTGCCAACATTCAGTTTGCGCCACTCACCGGCAAACACGCGACCAATCACCAGGGAACCGAAGCCCAGCATAATGCCGGTGACGATGTTGCAGGTCAGCACGATGAAGACCGCCGTCACCAAACCCGACATCGCATCGACAAAATCATTGAAGTCGATTTTTGCCACGTTGCTCAGCATCAACAGGCCCACGTACATCAGTGCCGGTGCCGTTGCGTAGGCTGGCACCAGATAGGCCAGTGGAGACATAAACAGAATCAGCAGGAACAGCAGGCCAACCACAACGGCCGTCAGGCCGGTTTTGCCCCCGGCGGCGGTACCTGCGGCAGATTCGATGTACACCGCCGCTGGCGAAGCACCGACTAACCCTGCAAACAGGCTGCTGACGGAGTCAGTCGTTAATGCGCGACCGCCGTTAATGATCTGCCCATCTTTGTCCAGCAGATTGGCCTGGCCCGCGACCGCGCGAATAGTGCCGGTGGCGTCGAATACTGCCGTCATCACCAGTGCCAATACACTCGGCAGCACCACCGGTTGCAGCGCTCCCATGATATCAAGGCTAAACATGGCGGATTGGCCATTGGCATCTTTCAGGCTTGGCATGGCAAACAGCCCTTGATAGGTCACAGCGGGATCAAAAATCAAACCCACCACGGAAATCGCAATGATAGTCAGCAAAATGCCGCCGGGAACACGACGTTTTTCCAGACCAAAGATCGCGGCCAGACCAATCAACGCCATGATCACCGGAAACGAAGTGAAGTGGCCAAGCGCAACCGGTAAGCCCGGTGCCGGGTTTTTCACCACTAAACCAATCCCGTCGGCGGCGATCAACAGCAGGAACAAGCCGATACCAACACCCGTACCGTGCGCAACGCCCATCGGCAGGTTACGTAAAATCCATGCACGAATGCCCGTCACCGAAATCAAAGTGAACAACAAGCCCATCAGGAACACAGCGCCCAACGCAACCGGCACGCTGATATGCTGCCCCAGCACAAGGCTGAACGCAGTAAAAGCGGTGAGCGAGATAGCGCAACCAATCGCCATTGGCAGATTGGCCCATAACCCCATAATGATCGATCCAAAACTGGCGACCAGACAGGTGGCAACAAACACAGCCGTCGGCGAGAAACCCGCTTTGCCGAGCATGCCAGGCACCACGATGACGGAGTAGACCATGGCTAAAAAGGTGGTCAATCCTGCCAGTACTTCCTGGCGCACGCTGCTGCCACGTGCTGAAATGTTAAACCAAGCGTCCAGTTTTCCACTGGCCGGGCGTGATTCGCCAGACATAGTCAATCCTCTGCGTTTTTTAAGATGTAATAAGCCCCACGGCCCGCGTTTGCACATCACCCTGGTGAAGGCTTCTCAGTGAGAAAAGAGGCAAACGTTTACGTGGCCGCGTATTCCAGGTCGTTAAGGGGGACACGGAAAAAGGCAAACGATTATCTGGCGTTTGCTATGGGGTTTTCAACTACTAATCGATGACAAGGCAGGATAAAGCGTCCGGTTTTGATCGGGTGATATGAGAGAATGCGACGCGAAAACGTAGCGGCGAGATTTATCGCGCATAGGTAGAGCCGTGCTGCGGCGGGTCAATGCGCAATAAATTGCGCCGCTACAGTTATGTTGTAGGGTGGCTACGTCAATGCGATCGGGCCGCCCTGCTCAACCGCACGTTGCCAGGCGGCGCGCTGCTGCATCTCCTCCAACCAGCGTGTGATAGCGGGCATCTCTTGTTGTGATCCCCGCGTCTGCAGGGCCAGCAGCGGGAAGCTCATTTGTACATCCGCGATGCTGAAGCGCGAGCCCGCGAAATAGCGATGTTGACTGAGATGCTGCTCAATGACGCCACCATGCAGTTGCAGCTGTTTATTCAGCCAGGCTTTCTGGATGCCCTTGCTCAGCGCGGCACCTGCGGGACGTAACAGCCACGGCACCGGCTTTTTCCCTAACTGCCCAAAAACCAGTTTCATCAGCAACAACGGCATCAGTGAACCTTCGGCATAATGCAGCCAGTAACGTGCCTGGATCTGCTCATCCTCGTCGGTCAGTACCAACAGATGCTCACTGTCATATTTTTGCTGCAGGTACTCCAGAATCGCACCTGATTCCGCAATCACGCGATTACCGTCCGTGATCACCGGCGACTTACCCAGCGGGTGCACTTTCTTCAACGCTTCCGGTGCCAGCAAGCTCTTTTCACGTTGATAGCGCTTGATTTGATAGGGCACCGACAGCTCTTCCAGTAGCCATAACACACGGTGCGAACGGGAATTTTCCAGATGGTGTACGGTGATCATGCGCTTTTCCTTGCCGACGAAAGTGTTTCGGCAAGTATAGCGGATCAACTTTTTGGCTCATCCTGTTCGGGATCGAGTAACACCGCACCGGACCCTTGCTGCGCCAGACGGTCTCCGGGGTTGCGCAGCGGACAATCCCGCATCGACAAACAGCCACAGCCAATGCAGCCGTCAAGATCGTTGCGCAGGCGCGTCAGCGTCTCAATGCGCTTATCCAGCTCTTCGCGCCAGTGCTGCGTCAACGCATCCCACTCTTGCGTTGACATGCGTTTATTCGCCGGCACGTGCATCAAACTGTCACTCACTGTCGCCAGTGGAATGCCAATGCGCTGCGCGATCTTGATAATCGCCACGCGCCTCAGCACATCACGACTGTAGCGCCGCTGATTACCGCCATTGCGTGAGCTAAAAATTAACCCTTTGGTTTCATAGAAATGCAGCGCTGACACCGCCACGCCACTGCGTTTCGCCACTTCTCCGGGTGTCAAAACGGGCTTTGGGTAATTGCGTTCTTTTTTCATTTAGGGCCTTTACCTCAAGTTAACTTGAGGAATTATACTCGCACCCCAACAAAAGTTCGAATTTCAAACCAGGTAAAACAACCTTCAGAAGGATGAGACTATGATGCAACAGGAAATCATTCATTCACTGACTCACTGGATCGATGAGAATCTGGATAAGGCGCTGTCGATCGATGAAGTCGCGGCAAAATCAGGCTACTCAAAATGGCACCTGCAGCGTATGTTCCGTACCGTGACGAAACAAACGCTGGGTGGCTATATTCGCGAGCGTCGTTTGACGCTGGCAGCTGAAGCCCTGCGCCAGACGCAACGTCCGGTGTTCGATATTGCGATGCAGTACGGTTACGACTCACAGCAGACTTTCTCGCGTGTGTTTCGCCGTCAGTTTTCGCAAACGCCAACCGCTTATCGCCACAATATGCGCCGTCAGGCGATGATCCAGCGCCCACGCCTGCTGAGTTTTGATTGCAGTGAAAGCATGAACAGTTTTGCCCAGCGTACTACTGGCGAGTGTTGCCCGGTCCGCTAACCTCTCTGCGCGCCCTTTGCGGGCGCACCTTCCCCCATCTCCTTGTTTTCACTGATTCCCCCGCTTCGATAAAAATCTTTCTACCATACCAGGTATAAATTTTGTTCAAACTTTCAAATCGAGTGATATAATGTGAGCCAAGTCACAGTTTCCATGCGTAGTAAGACGGCCAGAAGGGCCTCCCTGACCTTCCTTCTTTGCCGCCAGTGATGTCCAGCAATGTCAGGGATATTACTGATTTGAAGAGGTTTGTTGCAGATGGCTACTTTAACTACCAGCTTAATCGTCATGCGTTGGGAGCTGCTTAGCGCCGTTATGATGTTCTTCGCGAGCACCATGAAAATTAGATTGCGCCAAAACAGTCACCACGTGATGGCATTGATGTGCGGCGGTATTGGTGTTGGCATGTCCTGCTGGTTCGTTACAGGCTTACTGGGCATTACCCTGAGCATGGAAAATCTGCACAACTTCATGGAAATCTCGAAGAACGCCTTTATTCAGGTGATGAGCCAGACGCCTGCTGATTGGCCGATGCCTTAATCGCTGCCCATAAAAAACCCCGCTAAGCGGGGTTTTTTATTTTGCTGTGTGATTCTCAAATTTTCTTCAAAACGGCGGGAAGAGCCACTTCCGGAACCGTGACACCCGGTCTCTGCGTACCGCGGCGATCTTGAATCCACATATCACCCATCATCTGGTTTAACCCACGATCCAGCCCAGTGACCAATCCCGCCCCCGGTGTGAACGTCAGCTCACCGAAGTAAATCTGTTCCCCGTCGATGTACCAGTCCACGCGCACGTAATCGAAGTCACTTGCCAGCGTTTTACTTAACGCTAAAGCATGCTGAAGCTGTGCCATCTGTGGAGACACATCCAGGCCGGTATCACGGATTTTGTGATACGCCTCATTGAGGTTGTTAACGTAAAAGTTCATCGACAGTAAGGGGTTACATCGGTTGTAGATCACCTGCAACACATACTCAAAGTTGCCGTCACGCTTGTTGAACATGTGGAACTTATAATCAATCGGCGCCGTTTTACCATCACCAATGTACTTCTCCACCAAAATTCGCGGCTTAATGTAGCGATAGTGGATTTCACGCGCCTCATTGGCAAAATCGGTTTTCAACCAACGATGGCAGTCACTGATAATCTGCTGCTTCTTCAACGCATCCGGCTCTTCCAACAGAATCTCTACCATGTTGGAGGCATGATTGGGTTTGATGACCGTGTTCTTCCAGCTCGGCAGCGTATGCAGCGAGTGAGGATCGCTGGTCTCATACACCAGCGGGATCAAGTATTCGCTGCCCACCTTCTCGGCGATGTACTCGCGTACGGAGTATTTATCCGATAAACGCCCGTAAATCTGGTAGTCACCAAACACGAATTTACGGTACAGCACTTTTTCATTGAAGACTTTAGGCTGGCGCAGGTTCGGCAGTTTGCGGAACTTGTGAAAATAGTAGATGCGATCCTGGTAAGCCCAGGGCATCTTCTTGATGAAATACTGCACACTTCTTCTGAGTTCATCTTTCAACTTGAGCATATCGGACCTCATTTGTAGGTTTTGTAGTTGAGTGAGGAAACTTGAATCTTCTGAATGACGCCGTTATTGAAGAAGTAATTCATTACGGTGAGGGACAGGAGTTCAGAGATGAAGACGCTCCAGGCGGCACCCATGATGCCGTAGCTCTGGATCAGCCACCAAGACAATGGCAGGCTAATCACCATCAGGCAGACAATCTTCTTCAGCAGATAGTTGAACCCGCCCTCTTTCACCATGTAGCGATACGCCACGGTTCCCATTGCCGAAAAGCAGGTTGCTAACGACAGTAACGTAATGAGACTTCCTGACTGTGTGTACTCGTGACCATACAAAGCGATGATTATTTTTTCGCCATACAGCGCGATCACCGCTAACAACAACAATGAAACACCCATAACATAGCCGTTCAGCCGCGCAGTGAGCTTGATGGCGGCAGCTCCGCGCTCCCGGAATATCTCCGAGAAACAGGAAGTGATGATGGCTACCGGAATAAAAATCCAGGACGCCGAGATTGTATTTGCCGCAGCAAACAGGCCGAGATCGCGCGCTGAGGCAATCCCCGCAAGGAACATCTGTGCCGCTTTTACCTGTACAGAAATAAAGATGCTGGAGATAGCCAGTGGCAATCCGGCATACAGCAGATAGCGCAGATAGGTATTGCGCTTCTCCTGAGGGGGTGCCAGATCCTGGTTTTCCCGATAGAAGTTGAAACGCTTAATGACGTAGGGCACCAGCGTAACGGCCACAATAGACAGGGTCAGCCACAACGGATTGAGATGTAGCCAGGCGATGGTGAAACTCAAGGCAAAGCCCAGCAGCAGACCAATTGAGTTGGCCACGGTATTTAACCGTGAAGCCAGTCGCGCGTTGTTATACACGCTGAACGTATCCTGAGTGACAAACACCGATGAAATAAACGAGGCCAGGGCAAACGCGAGGAAGTTTTCCTGCATGTTGTACCACACCCAAATCAACACCGGGATCGATGTCAGCAGTAACAACACTAACCGCATATTGCGCGCCACGGTCATCAGGCGCAGGCCTTTGGGCGCACTTTTGCTGATGCGTTTAAAGAGGATGGTTTCCGTGCCAAAAATCGCCACGGTTTGCACCATCGAGAATAACGAAGTAGAAAACGCCATTTGGCCGAAGATGGTTGGGCCAAAGGATTTTGCCACGTAGGAGGTCACAAATATGACGCCAAACACCGAGACGAGCTTCTCAGACATCATCCAGGCGGCATTAGACATTACGCTCAATTTCATTGACTGATCCTTAGTATTACTTACAGCAACTGCCTTTCGGTACAACGTCCTTGAAATGAATTAACAAGCGCTCAGTGGGCCTGACCTAAATTAAGAACTTCAAACCAAACTGGTCCGAAAAATGAGATTCGCGTCAGGATTCTTTGAATGAATTCAGGATAATTCCGATTAAACCTGGTGCGAATCTCTGCGGATGTAAACGATTTCAACCTCAATTCGAAGAAAAAGTTTACTAGCACACCCTGTGATTTTGACAAACAGGTTATGCCGAATTTCCAATGATTGTAGTATTTTTCTGCATTTGGGATGGAATGAATCTATATCAAAAACCCAAAGCCAGGAAGGCGTTCAACGGCATTCATAATAAAATAAGATTTATCCCATGATGATATTTATTCTAAATAACTTAATTTAACCCTCGCAATTCTAATCGCGCACTTTAATACTGCATTAATACTCTTTTTGCAGTACCAGATATTAATACAGTTATTCTCATCCACTAATTGATAAGAAAGGTAAGAGCATTTATGAGAAAGTCACGATATAGCGAAGAGCAAATCACAAATGCCATTAAAGCTTCTGAAACAGGAGTGAAAGTCAGGGAGATTTGTGAGGAGCTAGGCATCTCAGAGGCAACCTTCTATAGCTGGAAGAAAAAGTTCTCCGGACTTTCTTCCGAAGAAGGTAGAAAAATCAAAGAATTGGAGGATAAGCTGCAGAACCTTTCCCGCGAGTTGCAGTCGTTGAGTTCCGACAAGGAGATGCTGCAAAGCGTATTGAAAAACTTCTTCACCACAAATGAAAAACGTCAGGCCGTTAACTTCCTGCAAACTACCTTCGACATTGGCACCCGTCGCAGCTGTCGCTTGCTGGATATTAGCCGTAGCGTTTACCACTATCCTTCAGGTTCCGATAATCACTAACGACATTAAGGCCGCTGTTATTTGACTTAATGCTGAGATTTGTTCTTACCAGAAGAGATGAAGATCATTTAATTCGGCGTTCGCAACATAACAATTCGCACCATTTTTTCCTGATGATTATCATCGCGGAATTGCTTCCTTTTTTGCGGTAAAATTGATTCACATCAGCAAAAGTCTCGCTATTCAAGCCATTTAGACGAGGGCCAATCTCATTTCGGTGAGATTGGCTCTTCGCATATTACTTTATCAATATTAATGCTGAGACCTGAATGCAGATAATTCTGTTAAGCATTTATGAACAACGGACTGTAACCGCTCGCACATCTCCTCTTCTTTAAATTGGATCTATTGCCTTGCGCAATGATCATCTTCTCGATTTTCCCTATACGTTATCCCATGTATCAGTACCAGGATTCGTCCAGATCGAAAACGTTATCATGCCTAAACAATTACAGTAAAAAATGGCAACCCGCGTGAAATATCACCCCATAATTCATCGCTGTGTTTAATCAATTTTTAACAGGCTTCTGGCGGGTGTTTCTGAACTCTGGTGTTCACCCTTGAGCAAACAGTGGCTTTTCCAAGGGATTTTCAGTGCCAAAATGCAATTAAAATGCATCCCAGAGACACTTTTATCCCGCTCATTAGGGCCTTTTAGCCCACCTCCAGGAGGTAAATCATCGTGGAAGCCTGCGATAGACACGCGGCGCGAGTGCTTGTCGCAACACTTCGTTATGTCAAACCAAGGGTCAAACAGCGGTGAAATTGAGGGGAATTGTTATAAGACGACGATATGAGAGGTGATAAACGCCATTTCAGCGCACAAAACCGACTGGTCAAATTCTTAAAAACACTAAAGAAAGCGCTGCTGAGCAATCATTTCAGCAGCGGAAATCATTCGTTTCAGATCGGTTTGACCACCGGCTGCGGTTTAATGCGCATCGCGTAAATCACGCCGACAATCAGGCAGCCAATGCCAATACCGGTCAACAACGGCGGCCAGCTTTGTCGCCACAGGAAGGTCCACAGTAATCCGGCTAAGGTTTCGAATACGATAAGCGGCCCCATGATCACGGTGGGCACACGCTGGCTCGCCGCATTCCAGCAAAGCGTGCCGAGCCAGGAGCAAATCAGGCCAATCGCTAGCATCAGCAACAGATAGCGCGTTGGCTGTGGCCCAAACGGCAGCGCGAAGTCCGGTTGCTGCCAGTAAAGCTGACCACAAACCAATAAATAGAACACCAACGCCAAGGGTAAGGTGACCAGTCCCTGCGCAGTCGCCCAGCTACCGGGCTTATGCTGCGGGTGAGCGCGCAGCCAGATACCATTACGCAACGGATACCAGGTCCAGCACGCCACCGCTAATACGGCCAACAGCAGACCGGTGAGATAACGTGACCAATCAAAGTTCGGCCCCTGCATCTGCAGTTCTGCAGCATTCACGCACGCTAAACCCGCAGCGATAATCAATAAGGCCGGTAAGAGCTTACGCCAGGAAAGTCGTCCCTCAAGATGGCCATAACAGAGATTGGCCGTCACGGTGATCACCACCGGCAGCGTGCCGATGATCATGGTCGATATAGGTGCACCGGTGCGCTGAATCGCACTGGCGAGAAATGCGTAATAGAGCAAATTGCCGATTAGCGACAGTTTGAGCGCTTCCAGCCAGTCTTTGCGCGCCAGCAGGCGCAAACGACGACGGTCCAGCCACGCCAGCGGCAGCACCACCAGGCCAAACGCCACATAGCGCCCGGCTGACTGTAAGGTTCCTGGATAGTCCGGTATCAGCAGAGGGCCAACGAAAATCAGCCCCCACATCAGTCCAGCCGCTAAAGCAAATACAATCCCAGCCAACATACGTTCTTCCTTTATCACAGTGCGGCAGCAGTGTGACGCAAACCGATAATAAAGGCTTGTAGCAGATTGCGGTTAGCGTGAGGGGAAGACTTGCTTTTGAAAACGCCCAGGCGTGATGCCGTAGCGATGGGCGAAGGCTCGCGTGAGATGCGCCTGGTCGGTCAATCCTACCGTCGCTGCCACGGAGGCAGCGCTTTCGCCTTGAGCCAGTCGCTGTTTAGCCTCGAACAAACGAAAAGCCATCAGCATTTGATGGGGCGTGACATGGAAGTGTTGTTTAAAACTGCGCAGGAAGTGCCAGGGCGACAAGGCAGCCAGCGCAGCAAGCTCCTCCAGGCGTACCGGCTCCGCCAGGTTTTCTCGCAGATACATTTTCACCACATCGAAACGATGCGCGCCTTCATCAGGTCTGGCTTTGCCTTGATGCGCCAGCGGTCGCAGTAGTTCCAGCAGTTCCAGTAACAGGCTTTCACGCTCTAGCGCGCTGGTCGCCTGCCACATCTGCGACAGCCGCTGGGAAAAGGGCTGCGCCAGACGCACATCCGTGCGCAATGCTTCACTGAACCACCAGTCACGATCGCCGGTCAGCCGATCCATCTCCTGCGGATCGATGTAAATCATGCGATAACGCCATCCTTCTTCGCAGGCCGATTCCCCCGTGTGTAACTCATCCGGATTCATCATCACCAGCGAGTGTTGCGGTGCCGTGTAATGCGTTCCGCGATAGCGGAAGCGTTGTGCGCCGGACTCAATGGTGCCAATGCCAAAGGCTTCATGGGTGTGCGGCTCAAAGGCATAGCGGGAGATGTGAGCCTGATACAGTTCAATGCCAGGCAATTCAGCAAATTGCTGAAATTGTGCCTGGTCGCACTTATCAGGAAAAATTTCGGGAACCACCTTCACGCCACACCTCCGGTAAAAACAGCTCAATAAGCATGCGCGGCTGGGAGGGGAAATGCAAAGCAGTTTTGCTTTACCTGTACACGGATTGATCGCGATACTGGAGCCCTGCATATAAAGGAGGACGTGATGGCAAATCGAGTGGTTGTGGTGGTGGATATGCAAAACGGCGTGCTGGAAACGCCGCGTTTCGATCGTGAAGGGCGCAGTGTCCGCATCAATCAATTAACGGCTGCAGCCGACCAGGTCATTTTTATCCAACACGTTGGGCCAGGCATGGAAGTGGACACCGAGGGCTGGCAGATTATTCCGGATTTACAGCAGCCCGACAATGCGCGCTATGTGAACAAAACCGCCTGTGACAGTTTCTGGCAAACCGACTTTGCCGCTGTGCTTGACCAGCATGACATTAAGAGCTTCGTGATTTGCGGCTGCGCCACCGATTATTGTGTCGATACCACCATTAAAGTGGGCGCGAGCCTGGGCTATCGCATCACCGTTGCCGCCGATGCCCACACCACCGCTGACCGCACTTACGTGACCGCGCAACAGCAAATCAATCAGCACAATGAAGTCTGGGCCGATCTCATCCTGCCTGGCAACCCGGTGCTGGTGCGTGATACCGATGATCTGCTGCGCGAGTGGCGACCACACTAGTTCTCAATATACGGATTATGATCCTGCGAAAATAAAAAAAGGCCATTCATGAAGAATGGCCTTTTCAATTCAACATCAGGTTACCTGTTTACACAGGGCCCAATCAGAAAGGAATGTCGTCGTCAAAATCCATTGGCGGCTCATTGTTCGCCGGTGCACTCTGCTGCTGCGGACGCTGCTGTGCACCGCCGCTGAACTGGTTGCCGCCCTGAGGCTGCTGCTGAGGTTGCTGTGGCTGGCCCCAACCGTTGTTGTTGCCGCCGCCCTGGCCACCCATTGGTGCGCCACCGGCGTTCGCGCCCTGCTGACGTCCACCCAGCATCTGCATGGTGCCGCCAACGTTGACGACCACTTCAGTGGTGTACTTTTCCTGGCCGCTCTGATCCTGCCATTTACGGGTACGCAACTGGCCTTCAATGTAAACCTGAGAACCTTTACGCAGGTACTCGCCTGCGACTTCGGCAAGCTTGCCGAACAGCACAACACGGTGCCACTCGGTAATCTCTTTGTTTTCACCGGTGGTCTTGTCGCGCCAGCTTTCCGACGTGGCCAGCGTAATGTTGGCTACCGCGCCACCATTTGGCATGTAGCGCACTTCCGGATCCTGACCCAGATTCCCGACTAGAATCACTTTGTTTACGCCACGACTGGCCATGTTGCTGTCTCCCGATGAGTTGATGCTAAAAGTCTAAGCCAAAAATTGTATCACGTCACAATGACGGTGCCCACTTCAGAGCAGGCTCCCAATTTTTCTTCGGCACACAGAATAGCAAAAACACTGGATATTTATTCAGTTTATTTTTTGTGCCATAATGATGCGTTTCTGCTGGTCGTGCTGGCAAGGCATGGCGAGTGTTGTTCAATCCGGGAAAGGTGAATGGATAAGATCGAAGTCCGCGGTGCGCGCACCCATAATTTGAAGAATATCAACCTGATCATCCCTCGCGATAAGCTGATTGTGGTCACCGGTCTGTCGGGTTCCGGGAAGTCGTCGCTGGCGTTTGATACGCTGTATGCCGAAGGTCAGCGCCGCTATGTTGAATCGCTCTCGGCTTATGCACGTCAGTTTCTTTCATTAATGGAGAAACCGGACGTTGACCATATTGAAGGTCTTTCGCCCGCCATTTCTATTGAACAGAAATCGACTTCGCACAACCCGCGTTCAACGGTCGGTACCATTACCGAAATCCATGACTATCTGCGTCTGCTGTTTGCCCGTGTGGGTGAACCGCGTTGCCCCGATCATGATGTGACGCTGGCGGCACAAACCGTGAGCCAGATGGTGGACCAGGTGTTGGCGCAAGAAGAGGGCCGCCGCCTGATGCTGTTGGCGCCAGTGGTAAAAGATCGCAAAGGCGAGCACACCAAAACGCTGGAAAACCTTGCGGCTCAGGGTTATATCCGTGCCCGTATCGACGGTGAGGTCTGCGATCTGTCTGATCCACCGAAGCTGGAACTGCAGAAGAAACACACCATTGAAGTCGTGATTGACCGCTTCCGCGTGCGTGACGATCTGGCGACGCGTCTGGCGGAATCCTTTGAGACCACGCTGGCGCTGAGTGGCGGCACCGCCATTGTGGCGGATATGGACGACAGTAGCGCTGAAGAGATGCTGTTCTCCGCTAACTTTGCCTGCCCGATTTGTGGCTACAGCATGAGTGAACTGGAACCGCGCCTGTTCTCGTTCAATAACCCAGCCGGTGCGTGCCCAACCTGTGATGGTTTGGGTGTGCAGCAATATTTCGATCCCGATCGTGTGGTGCAAAACGGCGAGCTGTCACTGGCAGGAGGCGCGATTCGTGGCTGGGACCGCCGCAACTTCTATTACTTCCAGATGCTGCGCTCATTAGCAGAACATCTCGATTTTGATGTCGAAGCCCCGTTTAACAGCCTGAGCGACAAAGCACGCGAGGTGATTTTATACGGTTCCGGCAAAGAGAATATCGAATTTAAATACATCAACGATCGCGGCGACACCTCAGTGCGTCGTCATCCGTTTGAAGGTGTGTTGCACAACATGGAGCGCCGCTACAAAGAGACGGAATCCAATGCTGTGCGTGAAGAGCTGGCGAAATTCATCAGCAACCGCTCCTGCACCAGCTGCGAAGGCACACGTCTGCGTCGTGAAGCGCGTCATGTGTTTGTCGAGAACACCAACTTGCCGACCATCTCAGAGATGAGCATCGGTCATGCTACGGACTTCTTCCGTAACCTCAAGCTCAGCGGCCAACGCGCGCAAATCGCTGAGAAAATTTTGAAAGAGATCGGCGATCGCCTGAGTTTCCTGGTCAACGTCGGTCTGAATTACCTCTCAATGTCACGTTCCGCGGAGACCTTATCCGGTGGTGAGGCACAGCGTATTCGTCTGGCAAGCCAAATCGGTGCGGGCCTGGTGGGCGTGATGTACGTGCTGGATGAGCCATCGATTGGTCTGCATCAGCGTGATAACGAGCGTCTGCTCGGGACGCTGATTCACCTGCGCGATCTGGGTAATACCGTGATTGTGGTTGAGCACGATGAGGATGCGATCCGCGCGGCAGACCATGTAATTGATATCGGCCCTGGCGCGGGCGTCCACGGTGGTCAAGTGGTGGCCGAAGGTGATGTGAATGCCATTATGGCAAACGAAGCCTCATTGACCGGCCAATATTTGAGTGGCAAACGCGAAATCGCGATTCCCCAACAACGCGTGAAGGGTGATCCCGCCAAGGTCCTTAAACTGACCGGCGCACGTGGCAATAACCTGAAAGATGTGACGCTGACGATCCCGGTAGGCCTGTTTACCTGTATCACTGGCGTGTCGGGCTCGGGTAAATCAACGCTGATCAACGATACCTTGTTTCCGATTGCTCAGCGTCAGCTCAATGGTGCCACTACCACTGAAGTTGCCCCGTATCGCGAGATTGCTGGTCTGGAGCACTTCGATAAAGTCATCGATATCGATCAGAGCCCAATCGGTCGTACACCGCGCTCTAACCCGGCCACCTACACCGGCATTTTCACGCCGGTACGTGAACTGTTTGCCGGCGTGCCAGAAGCGCGTTCACGCGGCTACAATCCGGGTCGTTTCAGTTTTAACGTGCGTGGCGGACGCTGTGAAGCCTGTCAGGGCGATGGGGTGATCAAAGTCGAGATGCACTTCCTGCCAGACGTTTACGTGCCTTGCGATCAGTGCAAGGGCAAACGCTATAACCGTGAAACGCTGGAGATTAAATATAAAGGCAAAGGCATTCACGAAGTGCTGGATATGACCATCGAAGAAGCACGTGAGTTCTTCGATGCGGTGCCAGCGCTGGCGCGTAAGCTGCAAACGCTGATGGATGTAGGTCTGTCATATATTCGCCTCGGTCAGTCGGCTACCACGCTCTCCGGTGGTGAAGCCCAGCGCGTGAAGCTGGCGCGTGAGCTGTCGAAGCGCGGCACCGGGCAGACACTTTACATCCTGGATGAACCGACTACCGGTCTGCACTTCGCCGATATCCAACAGCTACTGGAAGTGCTGCATCAGTTGCGCGATCAGGGCAATACCATTGTGGTGATTGAGCACAACCTTGATGTGATCAAAACCGCTGACTGGATTGTTGATCTCGGTCCTGAAGGCGGCAGTGGCGGCGGGGAAATTCTGGTTTCGGGCACACCTGAAACGGTTGCCGAATGTGAGAAATCCCACACCGCGCGCTTCCTTAAGCCGATGTTGAAGAAGTAATTTTACCAGGTGCGCATCAATGCGCACCCTACATTTTGTATACTGTTTATCCGTAGGGTCGCCATTAATGGCGACCGCTGTTTCAGACATTCCTTTCAGCCAGATTCCGCAGCAAAATGCAGAAACAGGCAAGAATCAGACAACTTCAGGCATATACGCTTTCTCCCCCGCTGACTATCCTTATACCGTTCCTTTTTAGCGCAACCCAACGCGCCTTTATCCCTTCAGCTCACTGAACGGGATCCCGCAATAAACTCACGACACACCCGATTGGAGACACCATGAATATTACGCATGCCTATGCCGCACAGGACGCGAAATCTAAACTCGCCCCGTTCGACTATAAGCCGCGCGAGCTGCGCGCTCATGATGTGCAGATTGAAGTGTTGTACTGTGGCGTTTGCCACTCCGACCTGCATACTGCGCGCAATGAATGGAAAAACACCATTTTCCCTGTAGTGCCAGGCCATGAAATTGTTGGACGCGTCACCGCAGTTGGCGCGCACACCCACAAATATAAAGTGGGCGATTTGGTCGGTGTTGGCTGTATGGTTGACTCCTGCCGCAGCTGTCCGAGCTGCCAGGAAGGACTGGAGCAGTATTGCGAAAATGGTTTTGTTGGCACCTACAATGGTGAAGACCGTGAAACCCGAGCCATCACTTACGGCGGCTACTCCACCAGCATGGTCGTTGACGAGAGTTTCGTTCTGCGTGTACCGGAAAACCTCGACCTGGCCGGTGTTGCGCCCCTGCTGTGCGCCGGTATCACCACCTATTCTCCGCTGCGCCACTGGAATGTAGGCCCAGGGCAGAAAGTCGGTATCGTCGGTCTTGGCGGCCTCGGCCATATGGGTGTGAAACTTGCCCATGCCATGGGCGCACATGTGGTGCTGTTCACCACCTCTCCATCTAAAATTGAGGATGGCAAACGTCTCGGCGCCGATGAAGTGGTGATTTCAAAAGATGCTGATCAGATGGCACAGCATACCAACAGCTTTGATTTCATCCTCAACACCGTTGCTGCTCAGCACGATCTCAACCCGTTTATTGCCCTGCTGAAACGCGATGGCAACATGACACTGGTTGGCGCGCCAGAGCACGATCACCCGGCACCACAGGTGTTCAATCTGATCTTCAAACGTCGCAGCATTGCCGGTTCGCTGATTGGTGGCATCGCTGAAACTCAGGAGATGCTGGATTTCTGCGGTAAGCACGGTATCACTTCAGACATTGAGCTGATCGCCATGAACCAGATTAACGAAGCCTACGAACGTATGCTGAAAAGCGACGTGAAATACCGCTTCGTGATTGATATCAACACCCTGCGTGAAGAGTCTGCGGCTTAATTAGCGCGAATCTTCATCATGGCTGATGCCCGCCGCGCGTGTGGCGTCAGCCTGTTGCCAGGAAGCATCCACCAGGTAATAGATCTGCGAATCCTTTAGTGAACCATCCAGCCACAATGTACTCCAGTGCGTCTTATTGAGGTGCTCGCTCGGAAACACATCGCTGTGCTCCTCTCGTAGTAAATCCGCAAGAGCAGGCGAGGTTTTTAACGACAGCGCCGGACGCCCTTTTGCATCATGCACCATGGCAAATAGCACACCCTCGCTTTTGATTTGCGTGGCATCCCATTCATTTTTATAGGTTTGCTCCGCGCCCGGTTTGCTCATACAAAAAGTCAGTAAATCCGAAGTGTTCATGCTGTACTCCCTTTCATCGATGGGCAGATAACTGCGCGGCATTCCGCCTGCCAGAATCATAACGTCATCACACCGTTTAAGTGTGCAGCATGTCGCCAAAAGGTAAAGGCCAGCTCGGCAGATTAGGGCGATAAAAAAACCGCCAGCCCGAAGGCATGGCGGTTTTTATCTTGCTGCGAGGTGTATTTACATCACGGCAGCAAAGGCTTCAGCGACCTGATTCACGTTACGGCTATTAAGGCCGGCAACGCACATACGGCCGCTGGCGATCAGGTAGACGCCGAACTCATCACGCAGGCGATCAACCTGCTGCGCACTCAGACCGGTGTAGCTGAACATACCGCGCTGCTTCAGCAGGTAATCGAAGTTTTTTCCCGGCAGCTTGGTGCTCAGCACGTTAACCAGTGCCTGACGCATTTCGATGATACGCAGACGCATCGCTTCCACTTCTGCCAGCCAGTTGTTCAGCAGAGCTTCGTCGTTCAGCACGCAGGAAACCACCTGAGCACCGAAGTTTGGTGGACTGGAGTAGTTACGACGCACAGTGGCTTTCAGCTGACCCAGCACGCGTGCAGACTCTTCTGCGCTTTCGCACACAATCGACAAGCCGCCAACACGTTCGCCGTACAGCGAGAAGATTTTCGAGAACGAGTTGCTGACCAGTGCAGGCAGGCCCGCAGCGGCAATCGCGCGGATGGCATATGCATCTTGTTCCATACCGGCACCAAAGCCCTGGTAGGCGATATCGAGGAATGGAATCAGCTCCTGCGCCTTCAACACTTCAGTGGTCTCATCCCACTGCGCGTCAGTCAAATCTGCGCCCGTCGGGTTGTGGCAGCATGGGTGCAGCAACACGATGGACTGCTTTGGCAGTGTCTTCAGTTTGGCAATGAAGGCATCGAACTTCACACCGTTGGTTTCCGCGTCGTACCACGGATAGGTGTTCACCTCGAAACCGGCACCGTTGAAGATCGCGACGTGGTTTTCCCACGTTGGGTCACTCACCCACACGTTGGAATGCGGGAAATAACGCTTCAGGAAATCTGCCCCCACTTTTAACGCACCAGAACCGCCGAGCGTCTGAATAGAAGCAATACGTCCCGCTTTCAGCATTGGATGTTCTTTACCAAACAGCAACGGGGCAATGGCGTTACGGTAAGGTCCCAGGCCTTCCATCGGCAGATAGAGCGAAGCCTGATGCGGCTGCGCCTGCAGGCGCTCTTCGGCTGCAGCAACGGCCTGTAGCTGAGGAATGATGCCCGCCTCGTTGTAATAGAGGCCGATGCTCAGATTCACTTTGTTGTCACGCGGATCCTGTTTGAAGGTTTCCATCAGCGACAGAATCGGATCGCCAGCATAAGCATCAACGTTTTGAAACACGGTGCAGATCTCCATGATTGGTCATAAAAAGTCGGTAAAGAGGCGTCATCAAACCATATAACGGCCAGGACGGTGATTCATTGCGATGATGAGATTAAGTATCACCGCACCTGCGATAGAGGCCACCAGCATCGGCAGCGACACCACAAACAGTGATGCGAGTACCACGCAGGTATCCACCGCCATTTGCAGTTTGCCCGCGCGCAGACCGATGCGGTCTTGCAGCCAGAGCGCCAAAATATTGATACCACCCAGGCTGGCTTTGTGACGAAACAACACTATAAACCCAATACCCATCACCACGTTACCGAACAATGCCGCATAAAAGGGATTTAGCGCAGAAAAATGAATGAATAACGGATGTAAATGCGTAAACAGCGAAACCAGTCCAACGGCGCAGAAGGTTTTAATGGTGAATTCCCATCCCATACGGCGCACCGCCAGCCAGTAAAACGGCAGGTTGATCAGGAAAAATGCGCTGCCGAAGGAGAGCGGTGTCAGATAGCTGATTAAGAAGGCAATGCCTGCGGAGCTGCCCGTCAGCGCGCCCGCCTGTTTCAGCATAATCACGCCAAATGAGACCATTAATGTGCCGAGCACAATGGCCAGCGCATCTTCAATCAGCGAATGAGGAACTTTGGTAGGTTGAACGACGTTATCCATGGATTAATCTCAGTGCAAATGATGCGGTTCAAATGCAAAAAACGCACCACATAGGCGACGTCTAGTCGCCACCCATGTGGTGCCAGCGATTATCCAATTGATAACTAAGGCGCTTTTATTGCAGATTTTTGTGCATCAATTAATGAACCAGCAATCAATTCATGCACAAATCTGTTTCTGGTGCGCGTTTTTCGCATTTTTCAGCCAAATATTGCGCCAGATTAGCACATCATGCACTTTTTTGGCGCGTTTTGTGCTCAGGGATCATCATCAAACCGTTCTCTTTTAATCGGTTTAAAACTACGGAAGTCTTCACATGCGCCACGCTCTGATGCCCCGCCACTAATTGGCTGATCAACGCGCTGAGTGACGCCAGATCGGCGACGGCAACTTTCAGCAGATAATCGGCATCTCCGGTGGTTTTGAAAGCATCAACAATGGCGGCTTCCTCCTCCACCATGCGATGGAAACTCGCTTCATAATCAGGTGTGTGATTTTTCAAACGCACTTCAATCAAGCCCACCATTCCGAGACCCACGGCGTCCGGCGAGAGCCGTGCGTGATAACCCAAAATGAGGTTTGCCTGTTCAAGGTTGATGCGGCGGCGTGAACATTGGGACGCCGAAAGACCGACTAAATCACTGAGTTCCTGATTGGTGAGGCGGCCGTTAGATTGTAATAGTGTCAATATCTTAAGGTCGTAATCGTCTACCTGGGTCATTCTGTTTCCACAGCGTATTAAGGGGCGCTTTGGTACAGATAACCTGATTAAAGCCGGGGTTGTCCAACACTATTTTCTGATGACGTGAATTGCATGCACAAATCGTGCATGCAACGGGCATGAAAGGCTTATTCGTCGTCGTAAGAGGGTCCAGCGTAGTTATCAAATCGTGACCACTGACCGTTAAAGGTCAATCGTACGGTGCCGATCGGCCCGTTTCGCTGTTTACCGAGAATGATCTCCGCGATGCCTTTCAGATCGCTGTTTTCGTGATAAACCTCGTCGCGATAGATGAACATGATCAAGTCGGCATCCTGTTCGATCGATCCGGATTCACGCAGATCTGAGTTCACTGGACGTTTGTCCGCTCGCTGCTCCAGAGAGCGGTTGAGCTGCGACAGTGCCACCACCGGCACATTGAGCTCTTTCGCCAGGGCTTTCAACGAACGCGATATCTCGGCAATCTCCAGCGTACGGTTATCCGACAGCGACGGCACGCGCATCAATTGCAGGTAGTCGATCATGATCAAGCTCAGACCGCCATTTTCACGGAACACACGGCGTGCGCGTGAGCGGACCTCCGTTGGCGTCAGACCAGAAGAATCATCGATATACATGTTCTTCTTCTCCAGCAGGATCCCCATGGTTGCGGAGATACGCGCCCAGTCTTCATCTTCCAACTGACCGGTTCGAATACGGGTCTGATCCACACGTGATAGTGAAGCCAGCATACGCATCATCAATTGTTCGCTGGGCATCTCAAGGCTGAAGATTAATACCGGCTTATCTTGCAGCATTGCCGCGTTTTCACACAGGTTCATGGCGAAGGTGGTTTTACCCATCGATGGACGCGCGGCAACGATAATCAGATCCGAGCCCTGCAGACCGGCGGTTTTTTTATTCAGGTCCTGATAGCCGGTATCGACCCCAGTGACGCCATCGTGCGGCGTCGACACCAGCGCCTCAATACGCGATACCGTGGCTTCCAGAATCTGCTCAATGTTCTGCGGGCCTTCATCTTTATTCGCGCGCTGCTCGGCGATTTTGAAGACATTGGATTCGGCGAAATCGAGTAGATCTTCGCTGCTGCGGCCTTGAGGATCATAACCCGCATCGGCAATTTGATTCGCTACCGAGATCATTTCGCGCACCACCGCACGTTCACGTACGATATCCGCATAAGCACCGATGTTCGCGGCACTTGGGGTGTTTTTCGCTAACTCTGCCAGATAGGCAAAGCCGCCCGCCATCTCCAGCTCACCCAATGTTTCCAGCGATTCGGATAAGGTGATCAGGTCAATCGGCTGGCCCATTTCCAGCAGGCGCTGCATTTCAGAGAAGATCATGCGGTGCGAGCGGTTGAAGAAATCTTCCGCGACGACGCGCTCAGAGACGTTATCCCAGCGCTCGTTATCCAGCATCAACCCACCGAGCACCGACTGCTCCGCTTCAATGGAATGCGGCGGCATTTTCACGCCTTCCAGCTGCCGATCGCGGGTTTCGTTGGATTTGTTGGTGGGTTTATTTCCTGCCATAGTGAATGCATTACCGATCGTGAAAGGGACGCGCAAGTATACCGTCCCAGGATGAACAATCACAGGAGTCAGAATGGCAAAGCGTATTCAGTTCAACCAACACGGTGGCCCGGAGGTGTTGCAATGGGTCGATTTTGAGCTGGCCGATCCCAGCGAGCATGAAGTTCAGGTCGAGAATAAGGCGATTGGCATCAACTACATAGACACCTATGTACGCAGCGGACTCTATCCGGTGGGCGCGTTTCCCTCTGGCCTTGGCACCGAAGCGGCGGGCGTGGTCAAACGCGTGGGCTCTGCCGTGACACGTTTTAAGCCCGGCGACCGGGTGGTGTATTGCCAGGCCACGCTGGGGGCCTATAGCGAGCTGCATAATGTGGCGGAAGATCGCCTGGTGATCTTGCCAGACAGCATCAGCTTCGAGCAGGGCGCCGCCTCATTTCTCAAGGGGCTAACCGTGCAGTATCTGCTGCGCCAGACCTATAAAGTGAAAGCGGACGAGATCTTTCTGTTCCACGCGGCGGCCGGTGGGGTGGGTTTGATTGCCTGCCAGTGGGCGAAAGCGCTGGGTGCGCATTTGATTGGCACCGTCGGGTCGGCTGAAAAAGCGAAAATTGCCAAAGATGCCGGCGCATGGGCCACGATTAACTACCGTGAGGAGAATATTGCCCAACGCGTCAGCGAATTGACCAACGGCGAGAAAGTGGGCGTGGTGTATGACTCCGTCGGGAAAGATACCTGGGAACCGTCGCTCGATAGCCTGCGCCGTCATGGCTTGATGGTGAGTTTTGGTAATGCGTCAGGGCCGGTAACCGGTGTCGATCTCGGCATTCTGAACAAGAAGGGATCGCTGTTTGTCACGCGCCCTTCGCTGTTTGGATACATCACTAACCGTCAGGAGCTCGACAGCGCCAGCAATGAACTCTTCTCACTGATTGCCAGCCGCGCCATTCAGTTGAAAGTGCCAGAAGAGCAGAAGTTTGCCTTGAGCGATGCGGTACGTGCGCATCAGGTGCTGGAAAGCCGCGCCACACAGGGCTCAAGTTTACTGATCCCCTAAAAGTTAAGGGCTTCCCGAAGGAAGCCCTTTTTTTCTTTCTTTTTATAGTTCGCGCTGGTGTAGGGTCAGCGGCGATGAATTCGTTTGAATTACTTTACGCATCCTGACAGAAAACATAAGTAAAAAATATGTTTAAATGCAGATTCGTACTAAGCAATTATTCACTCTGTGATCGCCCCCGCATTTAGCGCCAGCCATTCCTGTCTAAGTGACTGATTTTTCTTTTCAGTCTGTTCAATTTAGCTTCACCACTTGGTGTGGTAAATGCGCGGTAAAGCCAGACGGTGACCACTGCCAGCACCAACCATGGCAACAACTTGATAACAAGTGCAAACAATCCGCCCAGGAACATAACGACGGTGGCGACGATCAATGCCGCAATGACACCCAGCAATGAGACGCCGGTCAACAGCAGCATCAGAAAAAAGCCGATAACAAATAAAATTTCCACGAAGGCTCTCCTGTGTAAGTAACACAGTGTGCATTACAAGATGCGTGCCAAATTAGAAATTTAGGTAATGTGTTGAAAATCAAGGAAAAGATTGAGGGTTAAGCTAAATGCAGTGATGAGATTCACTAAGTTGTGGCGTGATAAAAACCACATCTTAACAGCTTAATGATTCCTGATAATCTTCAAGGGCGGCCTGAAGGCCGCCCCTACGACGTCAGATAACGTGAGATCACGCTTCTTGTGGAATTCTATCTGCCACTAAGGCTAGTGCCGCTTCCAGCACACGAACATCCGCACCCGGTTTATGCGCATTTTCACTTAAATGACGACGCCACTGACGTGCACCCGGAATGCCCTGGAACAGACCCAGCATATGACGAGTGACGTGACCAAGATAGGTTCCCTTGCTGAGTTCTGCTTCGATATAAGGATACATCGAACGCACCACGGCAACCGGATCCACCAGCGCACTGTCGCGACCAAACAGCTCACGATCCACCTGCGCCAGAATGCCGGGGTTTTGATAGGCTTCGCGGCCCATCATCACGCCATCCATATGCTGCAAATGCGCTTTTGCTTCTTCCAGGGTTTTAATGCCGCCATTGATGGCCATGGTCAGCCCGGGGAAATCACGCTTCAGTTGGTAAACGCGTGGATAGTCGAGCGGTGGGATTTCACGGTTCTCTTTCGGGCTCAAACCCGAAAGCCAGGCTTTGCGGGCATGAATAATAAAGGTGTCACAATTTCCCTTATCCGCCACGGTGCCAACGAAATCACACAGGAATTCATAACTGTCTTGCTCATCAATACCGATGCGCGTTTTGACCGTCACCGGAATGCTCACCACATCACGCATGGCCTTAATGCAATCAGCGACCAATGCCGCATCAGCCATCAGGCAAGCACCAAAACGGCCGTTCTGGACGCGATCGGAAGGGCAACCGACGTTGAGATTGATCTCATCGTAACCCCGTTCCTCCGCGAGTTTTGCGCACTGCGCCAATGCTGCAGGATCGCTGCCACCTAACTGCAACGCGAGCGGATGTTCCTCTTCACTGTAAGCGAGATAATCACCTTTGCCGTGAATGATAGCGCCCGTGGTCACCATTTCGGTGTACAGCAGTGTATCGCCGCTTAACTTGCGGTGAAAATAACGACAGTGGCGGTCGGTCCAGTCCAGCATCGGGGCGATGGAAAAACGTTGCGAAGAGAAAGTATCGGTCATGAAGCGCAGCAAATCCGGAGTGAGTTAAGTGATGACAATCTGCGCAATGATACCACAGTAATAACGGGCGACACAGCCGCCCGTTATTACGGGTTTTAGAAGTTAAATCCGAGCTGCAACATGCCGCCCCAGGTATTGTCATCACCCACCGAACCGGCGAGATCCAGATGAACCGTGTTGTTAAACGGTGACACACCCAGACCGGCAGTAAAGACGTTAGTGTCGTTGGATTTCATATCCGCACGATAACCCGCACGTAAGGCCAACCACTCCAGCACGCGATATTCAGCACCCACGCCCGCATACTGGCTGCTCTCTTCAGACTTAAAGCGTTTGGTTTCAGTCAGATCAACATCACCAGCCAGCGTGAACGCACCGTAATTCCATGCCACGCCCGACGTGACCAACGGACGGATTTGGTAGGTATCGCGATAGCCTTCCACCGTTTTCGTATCAATATCACGTGAAATCAGGTTCTGACCGGTGACACCCACTGTCCAGTGGTCGCCAAAATCGGTTGCGACACCGGCATCAATGTTGAAGCCAGTGTCAGAGCTGCGGTACTGACTGTTGTTGATGTTACTTTTATCGAAGTTATAAATACTGGCGGTGTAGTTGTACAACCAGGTTTTCTGCAATTTCGGGGTAACGCCTACTGAAACCGGATGACCGGCAACGTTGAACTCATGGGCCAGCGCAACGCCGTAGTCGGTGACTAATGCTGCCAAACCGTTACCGCTGGACGTTAATTTATCCTGGTCGCCTGGCAAAGGAATCACCGTGCCGTCTGCGACACCGCGCAGATAAGTGATATCACTCTGGGAAACATTGGCCTGCACATGTGCTGTACCGTAGGCTTTGGTGATAAATGCAAAGGGCAGCGTTTCATTTGGCACGGTAACCGCAAAGGCTACACCCGCAGTGCCATGGGCTTTATCACCCTTTAAACCTTCCAGCTGATTAGCCATATCCCCGGCGGCAGCCTTGAGTTCTGGATAGCCTCGCAGATAATCGGCAAACGTCAGATTATCAATCACGTCTTTGTAGCGATCGACGCTGTCGCTGATGTCATCGACTTTGTTAATTAATTTATCGGCGTCCGTAACCTGAACACCCGCCGAAGGGAAAATAATGCTGACGTTATCTTCAGGTTTGGCTTTGGTCATCAATGCCGGGTTGGCCAGCACCGCCGAACTCCAGGTGGATGAGGCGACGCCCGTCCCCCCCATCGCATCGTTGCGTGCGTCATACCATGTACCCGCTGCCAGAGCTGAAGAAGAAAGAAATACCGCATTCAAACCAATAAGATAAGCAACTTTTTTGTGCCTGAATATTGTCTTCACCATGAGCCTGCCATCACCTTTGAAATGTCGCTGAATCACTCAGAAACGAAACAGTTTAGTTAGCCGCTATTCTGAACCCTGGCTAACGCATCATTGCTGTGAATTAAAAGGAAATAGCACTGCTATTCACAGAATTGGCTGCGCAGACACCATTCTGCTGTTTTGTTATGCAGAAAAATGAACAATACGTAAATTGATACCAGAAATTACTTAAGACCTTTTGAACCTTAGACGCTAACCCGGTGAGTTGCAAAGCAAAATCAGGACGGTTTTTATGCTATCTGGCTGATCTAATAGAGAGTATGAAATTGCTGGAATGGATAAGAGTTGCAGAATGGGAAAGTTAATTCATTGATTATCGTGGGTTTTCTTAGACAACATAAGAACAAAAAGCAATCACAGCAGGGTAAAAGTTTGTGTGATAAAATAACATCGCCTGCAACCTGGAGAATGTTTATGTCAAACCTCACGCCCGCACAACTGCTGACTCAAGCAGAATCACTTTGCCTTGATCGCGGCGTGCGCCTGACCACTCAACGCGCTGAAGTGCTGCGTCTGATGGCCGAGCAAAATGGTTCGATCAGTGCCTATGACCTGTTGGATCAACTGCGCATCAGTGAACCGCAGGCTAAACCGCCAACGATTTACCGTGCACTGGATTTCCTGTTAGAACAAGGGTTTATTCACCGCGTTGAATCTAACAACAGCTACGTGGTGTGCCATCATTTTGATGAACCAGCCCATACCTCAGTCATGCTGGTGTGTGACGGCTGTGCGGCTGTCAGTGAGAAACATGCTCATGGGGTGGAAAAAATTATCGCAGGCTTGGCCGATCAGGCAGGTTTTTCACTGCGTCATACCGTCATTGAAGCGCATGGGTTGTGTGAAAATTGTGCAGAAGTCGCCGCGTGTAAGCACCATGACAGCTGCGATCATGACCATGAAATTGAGAGTAAAAAGAAGGTAAGAAAAGGGTAGTTGGCACTTCCTTGTGCCGTGCCGACGGGTGATCGGCGGGGTAGGAGCATCATCCTTAAAGCGGCTGCTTACCAACGGTAGTCTTTATTATGACTTTCCCAGTCTTTGACTTCCGTTTCGGCTTGCTCTTTCGCATAGCCATAACGTTCCTGAATTTTGCCGACAAGCTGATCGCGTTTACCTTCAATGACAGTCATATCGTCATCCGTCAGCTTGCCCCATTTCTCTTTCATCTTCCCTTTGAACTGCTTCCAGTTACCGCTCGCTTCGTCTTTGTTCATCATAATCCTCCACGTCATCCTGAGTGAGATAAGATGATCCCCTACAAAAGCAAGGAAACATCTACACAACGCGCTACTCATTTGCGCCGTTTGAGATAATTATAGTACCCGGCGTGGATTGCGCAAAAAAATACAGAATAATCTGTAGGTTACGCTTCGCTTATCCGGCATTGAACCAGGTGTCACGCTGCCAGTGACGACGCCACACCCACCACAGCGTTACGCCTCGCAACGTAAGAAACACCGTTACCGCCAGCCATAAGCCATGGTTTCCCAACCAGGGGAGTGATAGCAGAGCAACGCCATAACCCACCGCTGCCATCACCATGCTGTTGCGCATTTCGCGTCCGCGCGTGGCACCAATAAACATGCCATCCAGCAGATAGCACCATACGCCGACCAATGGCAGAATCACCTGCCAGACTAAATAGCGATCGGCCATTTCACGCAGTGTCTCCAGCGAAGTGAGCAGCGCCACGATATATGGACCGGTAAAGGCGTATATCAGGGCAAACATTAACGCGACAATCCCCGCCTGACGGCAGGCTGCATGCCAGATAAGTAATAATCGGCTGCGATCTTTTGCCCCGACAGCCTCCCCTGAGCATGCTTCGACCGCATAGGCAAAGCCATCCAGCGCGTAGGCGGTAAAGGTGAGGAACATCAGCAATACCGCGTTGACTGCCACCACGTCTGGCCCGATGCGCGCGCCCAACAGAGTGAGAGAGGCAAAGCAAATCTGCACCATCAGCGAACGCAGCATAATGTCGCGATTGAGCCGGAACAGGCGCGCAGCATCACCGCGCCAGCTTTGCTTGAGCAGCGTAAAATGGATACCGCGCAGCCTGAGCACGCGCGCTACCATCCATAAACCGACTCCCAGCGTCACATATTCTGCCAATGCGGTTGCCGCCGCAGCCCCCGCCACGCCCCAGTGCAGTTTCAGTACGAAGAGTAAATCGAGCAGAATATTGACCAGGTTCCCAACGATCAGCAGCACCATGGGCGCCCTGGCATACTGCACGCCTAGCAGCCAGCCAAGAATCACCAGATTGGCCAGTGTGGCCGGCGCGCTCAGCCAGCGAATTTCGATAAATATTTGCGCCTGCTGCTGCACTTCTGGGCTACCGCCCATCAACGTTGCCGCGAGAGTGCTCGCAGGCGTTCGCAGCAGCGCAAACGACAAGCCTGCAACCAAAGCAATCAATAAGGGTTGTATCAACGCGCGCGCCAGTGCGGTTTTATCATTGGCACCAAAGGCCTGGGCCGTCAGCCCGGTGGTGCTCATGCGCAGGAATAGCAGCAGCATAAAGATGAAGCTGGTCGCTGTAGTACCGACAGCCACGCCGCCCAGATAAATAGGACTATCGAGATGACCAATCACCGCCGTATCAACCACGCCGAGCAGCGGGACAGTAATATTGGAGAGGATCATCGGCAGCGCCAGCCGCCAGAGTGCTTTATCTGAAGAGGAAAACAGCCGCATCCGCCCGTTCCGTTGTTGCGAAGATCAGCCTGATTCCTCACGCTGAACCAAAAAAGTCCGACGCAAAGAATCAGTACTTCATACTGCGATAAGCGCTACCGCAGCGGGGGAGTTCAAAAAGAGATTAGAGCCATTCACCGTTACGCACGATGCCCACAGCCAGACCTTCAACGGTCAGAGACTGTTCACGCGTATCGACCACGATCGGCTGGAAATCGGTATTTTCGGGCAGCAGATGTACAATAGCGCCCTGCTTTTTCCAGCGTTTTACGGTGACTTCATCATCAATACGCGCCACCACGACCTGGCCATTACGCACTTCCTGAGTCTTATGCACCGCGAGCAGGTCGCCATCCATAATCCCGATATCTTTCATCGACATTCCACTTACGCGTAACAGGAAATCAGCGTTAGGTTTGAACAGATTAGCATCAACCTGGTAGTGAGCTTCGATGTGTTCCTGCGCGAGCAGCGGCTCACCGGCGGCTACGCGGCCAATCAGCGGTAAACCTTCGCTGACTTCTTCTTCCATCAGCAGACGAATACCGCGTGAAGCACCCGAAACAATTTCGATAACACCTTTACGCGCCAGCGCTTTCAGATGCTCTTCAGCAGCATTGGGCGAGCGAAATCCCAGTTGCGAAGCAATTTCCGCACGCGTTGGCGGCATGCCCGTCTGGTTAATATGGTCGCGAATCAGATCATAGACCTGTTGCTGCCTTGCTGTTAACGCTTTCATCCCGCCCCCTGGTTGTTTATACAGTCGCTGTGAGTATATACAGGTATTGGCGAAATGAAAACCAAAACAGCGGCGAATTAGCGCAGCGCGGTGAATCTGGAATGGCTATCGCAAATGGGACCAGAGCAGTGTGATCCAGACAAACAGGGCCAGCAAGATAGCCAGTAATACCGCCGCTGAACCCATATCTTTTGCGCGTCCTGCCAGCGGATGCCGCTCTTCGCCGATGCGATCCACCACCGCTTCGATGGCGCTGTTAATTATTTCAATAATGATCACCAGCACCACTGAGCCAATCATCAGCACACGAGAAATGACATCGATATCCAGCCAGCAGGCCACGATAACGGCGATCACTGCGGCGATCGCTTCCTGACGAAATGCCGCTTCATTCTGCCAGGCAGCGCGTAACCCCTGCCAGGAATAACCGGCTGCATTCACTATTCTTTGAAAACCGGTGACATTATTTGCCATGCTGGTGGAACCCTTGATTGATTTTGACGTCAATTTCTCGGCAGCCTGAGGTGGTGTCACCACAGATCTTCGCTGCACTTTCTGGTATGCTTGCCGCGCTTTGCTAACAAGAGGCTTTAAGTTGTCTATGTCAGGTTGGCGTAAACTTTATTACAAATTATTGAATTTACCACTCTCTATTTTGGTAAAAGGTAAGGTCATTCCGACCGATCCTGTCTCCGAACATGGGATCGATCCGACACGTCCGGTGATGTACGTTTTGCCTTATGATTCAAAGGCAGACTTACTGACACTGCGGGCGCAATGTCTGAAACATGATCTGCCGGATCCCCTGGCCCCCTTAGAGATCGATGGTACTCTACTGCCGCGCCACGTGTTTATTCACGATGGTCCGCGCGTTATCCCCTATTTCGTGGCCAATCCAGAATCCGTGAAGCTGTTTCACGATTACCTCGATTTGCACCGCAGTAACCCTGATCTCGACGTTCAAATGTTGCCGGTTTCGGTGATGTTTGGTCGCGCACCAGGACGCGAAATCCAGGGTGAAGCCACGCCACATCTGCGCATGATGAATGGTATAGAGAAGTTCTTCGCCATTCTGTGGCACGGCCGTGACAGTTTTGTGCGCTTCTCGCCGACCGTTTCCCTGCGCCAGATGGCGACGGAACACGGTACCGATAAGTCTATTGCACAGAAACTGGCGCGCGTGGCCCGCATTCACTTTGCGCGTCAACGCCTGGCGGCGGTGGGCCCGCGCTTGCCCGCACGTCAGGATCTGTTCAACAAACTGCTGCAATCCAAAGCGATTGAGAAAGCAGTGGAAGACGAAGCGCGCAGCAAAAAGATCTCCCATGAGAAAGCCCAGCAGAACGCCATCGAGATGATGGAAGAAGTGGCTGCGAACTTCTCCTATGAAGCCATTCGCGTCACCGATCGTGTAATGGGCTGGCTGTGGAGTCGTCTCTATCAGGGTATCAATGTCAATGGTGGCGAACGTGTGCGTCAGCTGGCGCAAGACGGCCATGAGATTGTCTATGTGCCCTGCCACCGTAGCCACATGGACTACCTGCTGCTCTCTTATGTGCTGTATCACCAGGGCCTGGTGCCCCCGCACATTGCAGCCGGTATTAACCTGAATTTCTGGCCTGCGGGTCCGATTTTCCGTCGTCTTGGCGCTTTCTTCATTCGCCGTACCTTCAAAGGCAACAAGCTCTACTCCACGGTGTTCCGCGAATATCTGGGCGAACTGTTCAGCCGCGGATATTCGGTTGAGTATTTCGTGGAAGGTGGGCGTTCACGCACCGGTCGCTTACTCGATCCTAAAACCGGCACGCTGTCGATGACCTTGCAGGCCATGCTGCGCGGTGGTAGCCGCCCTATCACGTTTGTGCCGATCTACATCGGTTATGAACACGTGATGGAGGTGGGCACTTACGCGAAAGAGCTGCGCGGTGCGGCTAAGGAAAAAGAGAGCTTCCTGCAGATGGTGCGCGGCTTGCGTAAATTGCGCAATCTTGGTCAGGGCTATGTCAACTTCGGCGAACCTTTGCCGCTGATGAACTACCTGAACAAAAACGTGCCGGAATGGCGTGATGCAATCGATCCGATTGAGCCACTGCGTCCAGCCTGGATGACACCCACCGTGAATGATATCGCGGCGCGTTTAATGGTGCGCATCAATGAAGCCGGAGCCGCTAATGCCATGAACCTGTGTGTCACGGCACTGCTGGCATCGCGTCAGCGCTCGCTCACCCGCGAACAGTTGATCGAACAGCTCGAGTGCTATACCCAGCTGCTGCGTAATGTGCCGTATTCGCCGGAAGCAACGGTCCCGGACATGAGCGCCGAAGCGCTGCTTGACCATGCCATGGGCATGAACAAGTTTGAGACCGAAAAGGACAGCATCGGCGACATCATTATCCTGCCGCGCGAACAAGCGGTGTTGATGACCTACTATCGCAACAACATCCACCACATGCTGGTGATGCCGTCGCTGATTGCCGCCATCGTGCAGCAGCATCGTGAAGTCGATGAAGCGGAACTGCTGCGTCAGGTTAGCCTGGTCTATCCGATGCTGAAGAGTGAACTGTTCCTGCGCTGGGATAACGCCGAGCTGCCTGCGTTGTTGAACGCACTCAGTGCTGAGATGGCGCGACAAGGGCTGATTACTTTGCAGGAAGGTCAGCTGCGCATGAACCCTGCGCGTCATCGTTCACTGCAGTTGCTGGCAGCCGGTATCCGCGAAACCTTACAACGTTTTGCTATTACCTTTGCCATTCTGAGTGCCAAGCCAACGATTAACCGCGGTACGCTGGAGAAAGAGAGCCGTACTTTGGCTCAACGTCTATCGGTGTTGCACGGCATTAACGCACCGGAGTTCTTCGATAAAGCGGTCTTCACGACCTTAGTGCTGTCACTGCGTGACGAAGGGTACATCAGTGATTCGGGTGATGCCGATGCAGAGCGTACTCATATCATGTGGCAGATGCTGGCAGAGCTGGTTACCAGCGATGTACGTTTGACCATTGAAAGCGCGGTTACTCACGAATAGTGATTCTCGGGCGGCCTCCAAGGCCGCCCCTGCAATCAAAACAGGTCAATAAACGGCTGGGTATTCAGCAACACCCCGATAAACATCACCAAACCCACATAGTTGTTATTCAGGAACGCCTGGAAGCAGGGATCGCGCTCGCGCTGGGCAATCAGCTTTTGCTGATGCACAAATAAAGCACCCGCCAGCAACAATGACCAGTAAAACGCGCCATTCAGACTCAGCATCCAACCCACCAGCGCCATCAGGCCCAGCGTCGCCAGCTGCAACAAGCCAATGATCAGCTTGTCGTATCGCCCAAACAGAATCGCCGTGGATTTCACGCCAATCTTCAGGTCATCATCACGATCGACCATCGCGTATTGGGTGTCATAGGCCACTGTCCAGCAGATGTTCGCAAAGAATACCAGCCAACAAACAAGTGGTAAGGACTCACTAACTGCCGCCCATCCCATCGGAATTGCCCAGCCAAAGGCTGCGCCCAAAACCACCTGCGGCAAATGGGTAAAGCGCTTCATAAACGGGTAAACCCACGCCAGCGCCAGGCCGCCAAATGACAGCAGAATCGTCATGCGATTCATGGTCAGTACCAGCGCAAACGCCAACAGACCGAGCAACACGAACAGTATCTTGGCCTCTTTCTCCGTCACCGCGCCACTCGCCAGCGGCCTCGAAGCCGTGCGTTTAACGTAGCCGTCAACTTTGCGATCCGCGTAGTCATTAATGACACATCCCGCAGCACGCATGACAAACACACCCAGCACAAACACCACCAGCACAGACAACGGCGGCACGGCCATGCCTGACAGCCACAGTGCCCACATCGTTGGCCACATCAGCAGCAGGGTGCCAATCGGCTTATCAATGCGCATCAGGCGGCGATAGGCCTGCCATTTGGTCATGGTTAAGGTTTTTTCCACAGTCCTTTATCCTTGATCCAGCGCGCGATACAGCGGCGACGCCGGTAAAAACAGTTCAGTTAACATCAGCGGCTTGCCCGACAAACGCAGGCGAGAACGGCGTCCCCATAAATCCTCGACCTGACCGGGATCGATAAAATCACGGCTAAGGGTTGAGGAAGCAAACAAATAGCGACCCAGCGGACGGGTGCCGAGATTTTGCAGCATCAGCTCGGGGCCATTCAGCGTGCTTTCAGGCACCACCGTACGGCCAATTAACCAAGGCTCACCATCACCGCAGAGCACGATCTCACGCAGCCAAAATCGTTCGTCGGCAGGCAGGAACTTCGCTTCTTGCGCCATTTCGTCGGCACGGATAAAGCTTTCGCGGATCAGTTCAACCGTGACTTTCTGGCAATGTTGCTCGAAACGACGCGTCATCGAGTCTTCTTCCAGCAACCAGCCAAGTAATGGGGGCGAGAGTAAGGGGGAAGAGGCTGGCAGCCAGTGCAGTGCGCGTAACTGGCGCAGCGCTTGATGCGACATCAGGACATCTCCGGAAAAAAAGTTGCCCTAGTTTAGCGCAGAGAAACCGACGTGGCACTGTTGGTTGTGCCACGTCAGGAAGAAGATGTTATTCGCGCTTTAAGCGATTGCTGTTCGCCAGCCACAACGTGATCACCAGAATCAGAATCGCCGCCGAATAATAGAGCGTATCGAACGGATTTTTATGGTCAACGATGATCAGGCGGATAATCGCGGTGATACCGATATAAATAAAATAACGCAGCGGGAAGTGATAGCCCGACTGAAAATACTTCACGATCAGCGCGATAAATTCGAAATAGAGAAAGTAGATGACGATCCCTTCAATCAGCAGGTAAGAAGAGGCCTGCTCACCGGTGCTGAACAGTACCGTGGCTAAATGAATCGTCTCTTTCCCCAAAAACACCACGAGGATGATGGCCAGAATCACCAGGCCAATATTCAGAACCCACTGCAATACCGAAGCAATAAGCTGCCCCGGTGCTGATTTTGTTGTCATTTTTTGCGCCTTATCGTACGAGAACTCTCTGGCGCTATCATGCTGTAGTGTGATCGAAATCACAATATGCTACACATCAACATCCACACAGAGCGCGTCGTAGCGCCAGTACTCACAATCGCAATCGATCACCCTGCGCTGCCGATCGCGGTTGATGCGGGTGATCAGCAAACCTGGCGTCCCACTGGCCACATTCAGCGCGGGTGCGGCTCTTGCGGGTAGCGGTCCGGGAAGAATGGTGAAACGCGCGCCACCGTAACGAATGCCGTAACGCTGATCGTAAAGGTCTGTGAGGGAACGCGTGAGGTCTTCATCTAATAGACCGGGGAAAAATGCCGGGTTGAGGTAGTGCTCAACATACAACACCGCACGGCCATCAATGCGTCTCAAGCGGCGGATGCGGTAAACCTTGTCACCCTCCAGCAGATTTAAATGCCGCGCGATAGCCAGCTGTGCAGGCACTTCCCGCGCTTCAATCACTTCGGTGGTCGCCACCCGTCCCTGCTCAGCGGCCATCGCATGAAAATGGCTGTGATGAGCCGGGTTATAGACCAGCCGCGGGGGCGCCAGAAACCAACCGCGACGCAGTTCGCGATAAATAATCCCCTGCACTTCCAGCAAGCCAAGCGCTTCACGCAGCGTAATGCGCGTGGTGGAGTAGTGTTCGCTCAGGTTCCGCTCTGCTGGCAGGCGTCCGCTGGCAAATTCACCGTTTTCAATGCGTTCGCACAATGCTGCGGCAATCACGTCCGCCGTTTTCGACGACATTTTACAGCCTCTTATTAGTGCAATATCTGCACTATGACAGTTCGATGACTACAATATGACAAGCATATCCCACGCTTTAGCGCGCCGTATCCGCATGTGGAGCTACGTGCCACACCACATTTCACCACCATGGTCATAAAACCTTCATCTGATCGGGCTAAATTGGCTCGGTTCTTGCTGGACTAGACCAAGACGTCCCACAACTTACACCCGGAGCCACTGAGATGAAAGCGTTTATCTCCTCTGTAGTAGCCAGTGCCGTACTGCTTGCGCTGCCCGCCGCGCACGCCGCCGATAACGACCTTGCCGCGCTGGAAAAAGCCGCGCGTGCTGAAGGACAAGTCAATAGCGTGGGTATGCCAGATAGCTGGGCAAACTGGAAAGACACATGGAATGACATCAGCAGCAAATATGGCCTGAAGCACAGCGACACTGATATGTCGTCTGCGCAGGAGTTGGCGAAATTTGATGCAGAGAAAGAGAACGCCAGCGCCGATATCGGTGATGTGGGCGCGGCCTTTGGCCCTATCGCGGTCACCAAAGGTTTGGCACAGCCTTATAAACCTACGCACTGGGATCAGATCCCGAGCTGGGCGAAAGACAGCGAAGGCAACTGGATGCTGGCTTACACCGGCACCATCGCTTTCCTGATCGACAAGCAGCAGGTGAAAGATGCACCGCACAGCTGGGCCGATCTGAAGAAAGGTAAGTATGTGGTTACTATCGGTGACGTCGGCGTGGCTGCTCAGGCGGCTAACGGCGTACTGGCCGCTAACTATGCGATGGGCGGTGATGAGAAGAACCTGAAACCGGCGCTGAATTTCTTCGGTGAGCTGGCAAAAGAAGGCCGTTTGGGCGTGACCGATCCGGTGATTGCCAACATTGAGAAAGGCGAGATTCAGGTTGCCGTGGTATGGGACTTTAACGGTCTGAACTACCGCGATCAGATTGACAAAAATCGCTACGAAGTGGTGATCCCATCTGATGGTTCGGTGATTTCCGGCTATACCACCATCATCAACAAATACGCCAAACACCCGAACGCCGCCAAGCTGACGCGTGAATATATCCTGTCCGATGAAGGTCAGATTAACCTGGCAAAAGGCTATGCACGTCCGATTCGTGCCGAGCATTTAACCCTGCCAGCCGATGTGCAGGCCAAACTGCTGCCGCAGTCTGAGTATAAAAATGCCCGTCCGATCAAAGACCAGGCTGCATGGGATAAGACCTCCAAAATGCTGCCGCGTCTGTGGCAAGAGAACGTCATCATTAATATGAAGCAGTAATTTTGCACACGCCGTAGCGGCGCGATTTATCGCGCATATCGTTAATCAATGCGCAATGAATTGCGCCGCTACGCATAGTGCCGGCAATTTGAATGATGTAAGGAACGGGAATGAAAACAATCCTGGTGGTACTGGATGGGCTGAGCAATCAGGTGGCGCAGCATGCGATGGGCTATCTGTTCGCGGAATGCAAACAGGGTAACGGCCAATATTACACCTTAACCTGCGAGCTGCCTTCGCTGTCGCGCCCGCTGTATGAATGCATACTTACCGGGATTCCGCCGGTGCAGAGCGGGATTATTCATAACGGCGTTAACCGCTTAAGTAACCAGCGCAGCATCTTCCACTATGCACGTGCAGCCGGATTAACCACGGCCGCAGCGGCGTATCACTGGGTGAGTGAGCTTTACAATCAATCTCCGTTTAATGCCGCGCGCGATCGCCACACCCTCGCGCCTGAACTGCCGATTCAGTACGGCCATTTCTACTGGGACGACGGTTATCCCGACTCCCACCTGTTTGAAGATGCCGAGAGTTTGCGTCTTAATCACGATCCCGACTTTTTACTGATTCACCCGATGAATATTGACGATGCCGGCCATAAGCACAGCCTGTCATCGCCGCAATATCGCAACCGCGCACGCATGGCTGATGGTTACTTATCGCAATGGATGCCGGGCTGGCTGGCTGCGGGCTATCAGGTGATTGTCACCGCCGATCACGGCATGAACGATGACCGATCGCATGGCGGGATTCTACCGGAAGAGACGCAGGTGCCGCTGTTTGTGTTCGGCGCAGGCTTCTCACGCCAGCCCGACCTTGAACCGCAGCAGACCGAATTGTGCGGTATCGTCTGCTCTTTGCTTGGCGTCCCACACGATAAACCGGTATGCCGTGGCCTGCTGGCGGAGCCGCAATAATGAAGGGCAAAACCCTCGCCTCGCTGTTGCTCATCCCGTTCGCCATTTTCTGGGTCGCCTTCCAGCTCGCGCCGTTGTTATGGATTGCCATCAACAGCTTCTGGAGCGACATGAATGAGCGCTGGGGTATTGATAACTATAGCGATATCCTCACCTCGCCGTTTTATCTGCAGGCGTTTCGCCTGTCACTCGACATCTCCATATGGTCGAGCATTTACGGCCTGCTGATTTCACTGATTGCCGGGTATTCGCTGCATCAACTGGGCGAAGGCCGTTTTCAACGCTTCCTGACGTCATTCACCAACATGACCAGTAACTTCGCCGGCGTACCGCTGGCCTTTGCCTTCGTCATTTTGCTGGGGATAAACGGCTGCCTGACGCTGCTGCTGCGCCATTACGGCATGCTGGAGGGGTTTAAACTGTTTTCCCGTGACGGCATGGTGCTGGTGTATACCTGGTTCCAGATCCCACTCGGCATTCTGCTGCTCTATCCCGCTTTTGATGGATTGCGCAAAGACTGGGAAGAGTCGGCTGCGTTGCTCGGTGCCAGCCGCTGGCGCTACTGGTGGCATATCGGTTTACCGATTCTGTTCCCGGCACTACTGGGTACTTTCGTCATTCTGCTGGCCAACGCGCTGGGTGCCTACGCCACCATTTATGCGTTGACCACCGGCAACTTTAACGTAGTACCGGTCCGTATTGCCGCGCTGGTGTCAGGTGATATCTCACTCGACCCAAATACCGGCGGGGCGCTGGCAATGCTACTGGTGCTGATCATGGCGCTGATTACCGTGGTGCAGCAGTATCTGGTGCGCCGCAGTTATCTCAACGCGAAATCACAGGAGTAGAACGTGTCTCGCGCGGAAAAAATTTACCATCGCCTGATTATCTGGCTACTGCTGATCATCCTGGCCGCGCCGCTGCTGGCGACGCTGCTGTATGGCATCTCCACGGACTGGAGCGACACCATTCTGCCGCAGGGCTTTACCCTGAAGTGGCTAACGGCGCTGTGGAGCGATCCCCGTTTCCTGACGGCACTCGGCCATTCGCTGCTGATTTGCTTCGGCGCTTTGCTGTTCTCCTTAGTGCTGGTGCTGCCTGCGATGTTTGTAATCGCTTACTATTATCCAAGACTGGATGCGGTGATGAACGTGCTGATTCTGATGCCGTTTGCCGTGCCGCCGGTGGTGTCGTCAGTAGGTTTACTGCAGCTTTATTCATCGTCGCCGTTAATGATCACTGGCACGCCGTGGATTCTGATTGGCTGCTACTTCACCATTGCCCTGCCATTTATCTATCGCGCTATCGCCAACAACATGCAGGCCATCAACCTAAAAGAGCTGATTGATGCCTCACACCTGCTGGGTGCCAGCACCTGGCAGGCCGCCCTGTTTGTGGTGCTGCCTAACCTGCGCAAAGGGGTGTTCATTGCCGTGTTGCTGTCGTTCTCTTTCCTGATAGGTGAGTTTGTATTCGCTAACCTGCTGGTCGGCACCCGCTATGAAACCTTGCAGGTTTATCTCTATAACATGCGCAATGGCAGCGGCCACTTCACCAGTGCCTTAGTGATCTCCTATTTTGCTGTCGTCCTGCTGGTCACCTGGCTGGCGAATGCCCTCAATCCTGAACGAGGCTGACCATGAGTTATCTGAACGTCACCCAGCTGAACAAAAGCTACGGCCCTACCAGCATCTTTGAAAATATCGATTTCAGCGCCGAGGAAGGCGAGTTTGTGACCCTGCTCGGCCCCAGCGGCTGCGGCAAATCCACGTTGCTGCGCTGCATCGCCGGGTTAACCGATGTGGATAGCGGGAAAATTCTGTTACAGGGTCAGGATATCGTGCCGTTGCCGCCGCAGAAGCGCACCATCGGTATGGTGTTCCAGAGCTACGCGCTGTTCCCCAATATGACAGTCGAGAAGAACGTGGCATTCGGCCTGAAAATGCAAAAGCTGGGCAGCAGCGATATCCAAAAGCGTGTGATGGAAGCGCTGGCGCTGGTGGAACTCACCGATTTCGCCCGCCGCTATCCCCATCAACTTTCCGGTGGTCAATGCCAGCGCGTGGCCCTTGCGCGTTCGCTGGTGACGCGCCCGCGCCTGCTGTTGCTGGACGAACCGCTTTCCGCCCTTGATGCCCGTATTCGCCGCCATCTGCGCGAACAGATTCGCCATATTCAGCAGGAGCTGAAGCTCACCACCATTTTCGTCACCCACGATCAGGAAGAAGCGCTGACGCTGTCGGACCGTATCGTGTTGATGAACCGTGGCAAAATCGTGCAAAACGGCAATGCTGAAGCGCTCTACACTCAGCCTGCCGACCTGTTTGCCGCCGGTTTTATTGGCAACTACAACCTGCTGAGTGCTGAACAGGCGACACAACTCACCGGACAGACCTTTAGCGGCCAGGTGGCGATTCGCCCTGAATCGATCCGCTTGAGTGCACCGCAGGAGGGGATTCCAGCCACCATCATCAGCCACAGTCTGCTGGGTAACGTGATCCGCTATCGTGTTTTAGCGAACAATGTCGAGTTATCGGTCGATGTGCTGAACCGCAGCGTGGCAGATTTGCACCCTGCTGGCATGCAAATTGGTCTACAGTTAGAGATGTCGACGTTGCGCCAGGTCGCTTAAATTTAACGAAAAATTGGCAACGCAACGCGGCAGAAATTTGTCCCGGTTGCGCTCACCGTCAGGCGGCTAACCGCATGATTACAGCCTGACGGAAGAGGAGCCAGCCAACGTGTTAACCCTACTCAATCTCTTGTCTGCTGTGGCCCTGCTGGTGTGGGGCACGCACATTGTGCGTACCGGCATCATGCGTGTTTACGGTGCCGATTTACGGCGCGTGCTCAGTCGCAGCGTGGAAAGGAAGCCGATGGCGTTCCTCGCGGGCATTGGCGTTACCGCGCTGGTACAAAGCAGTAACGCCACCACCTTACTCGTCACCTCGTTTGTGGCGCAGAATCTGGTGAGTCTCACCCCCGCGCTGGTGGTGGTGCTCGGCGCGGATGTTGGTACCGCCATTATGGCGCGCATACTGACCTTCGATCTCTCCTGGCTCTCCCCGCTGTTTATCTTCTTTGGCGTGGTGTTTTTCCTCAGTCGTAAGCAGACGCGTGCCGGACAAATGGGCCGAGCAGCGATTGGCCTGGGGCTGATTTTGCTGGCGCTGCAACTGATTGTCGCCGCTGCCAAGCCCATTACCCAAGCGGCTGGCGTACAGGTGCTGTTCTCCACGCTGACCGGCGACATCATGCTGGATGCACTGATCGGTGCGGTGTTTGCCATCATCAGTTATTCCAGCCTCGCTGCAGTCCTGATTACCGCGACACTCACGGCGGCAGGCGTGATCTCTTTTAAAGTCGCACTCTGTCTGGTGATCGGGGCTAACCTCGGCAGCGGCTTACTGGCGATGATCAATGCCAGTGGCTCAAATGCCGCAGGCAAGCGTGTCGCGCTCGGCAGCCTACTGTTTAAGTTGATTGGCAGCCTGGCGATTCTGCCGTTGGTGAATTACGTTGCCGATGTGCTGGATAAACTGCCGGTGAACGATGAAGAGTTGGTGATCTTCTTCCACGTCTTCTACAACCTGATTCGCTGTCTGATGATGGTGCCCTTTGCCGAACCGATGGCGCGACTGTGCCGACGGATGATCGCAGACGACCCAGACAATGAGACCCATTTAAAACCGAAACACCTCGACAGCAGCGCCCTGGATACCCCCGCGCTGGCGCTGGCTAATGCCTCACGCGAAACGCTGCGTATTGGTGATGTGGTGGAACAGATGATGGAATCGTTCAATAAGGTGGTACACGGCGAATTGCGTGAAGAGCGCGCCGTGCGGCGACTGGATGATGATGTCGATGTGCTGTATACCGCGATCAAACTTTATCTGGCGCGCATGCCAAAAGAGGACCTCGCCGAGGAAGACTCCCGCCGCTGGGCAGAAATCATTGAGATGGCGTTAAACCTTGAACAGGCAGGCGATATCATTGAACGCATGTGTGCGGACGTGGCAGATAAATCTCTGCACGCCCGCCGCGCTTTCTCGACGGAAGGTCTGGAAGAGCTGAACACTTTACAAGAGCAGGTGGTGAATAACCTTCGCCTCAGCTTGTCGGTATTTTTGTCCAAGGACATCACCAGCGCGAAGCGTCTGCGTCGCTCCAAGCACCGTTTTCGCATTCTGATTCGCCGCTTCTCACATGCGCACGTTGAGCGCTTGCATCAACAGAACGTGCAGAGCATTGAAACCAGTTCGCTGCATCTGGGGTTATTAGGGGATATGAAGCGCCTGAATTCGCTGTTCTGCGCGGTGGCGTATACGGTGCTGGACCAGCCGGATGATGAGCGGGAAGAGGATTGAAAGGGCGCACCGCCAGGTACGATGCCTGGCTGGTCGCCATAAATGGCGACCCTGGGGTTTTGTAGGGTGCGCATTAATGCGCACCTGGATAAATTACGACAACAAGCTAAACGCGATCATCCCGACAATCGCACCGGTGGTGCCAAGGATGGTTTCCATCAGCGTCCAGGTCTTCAGCGTTTCACCTTCGGTTGCCCCGGTAAAGCGGCCAAACAGCCAGAACCCGGCATCGTTCACGTGGCTGATAATGATTGAACCGCCGCCGATACAGATCGACAGTGCCGCCAGCTGCGCGCCGCTGTAGTGCAGCGGCTCAATCACCGGCATCACTAAACCAACCGTGGTTAAACAGGCAACGGTTGCTGACCCCTGAATCACACGGATTGCGCCAGAAAGAATAAAGCACGCCAGCGCAATCGGCATCCCGGCACCGGTCAGCGCGTGGCCCAATACCGGGCCCACGCCAGAATCCACCAGCACCTGCTTAAACACGCCGCCTGCACCGATCACCAGCAGAATAATCCCCGCCGGTTGCAGTGCGCTGCCGCACACTTGCATCACCTTCTCTTTATCCATGCCCTGACGATAGGCCAGGCCATAAATCGCCACCAGGCACGCCAGCAGGATGGCGGTGAAAGGATGGCCGATAAACTCCAGCCACTCATACAAGCGTGAATCCGGCGTGGTAAAGCGCGCACCAATGGTTTTCAGGCCGACCAACAGCAACGGGAACAGAATCAGTGCCAGACTGAAGCCAAACGACGGCAACTTGCCCTCTTCCACTTCTGGTTGATGATCTTCGGGCGGCGCACTGAAGCTGACATGGCGGGCAATGAAGTTACCGAACAGCGGCCCCGCGATCAGCATGCCCGGAATCGCCGCACACAGACCGAGCAGTATCATCCAGCCAAAATCCGCGTGCATCTGTGAAGCCAGCAGCATCGGCGCAGGTCCTGGCAGGAGAAAAGCCGCCGAGGCCGCTACCCCGGCAAACAGCGGAATCACCAGCTTGACCAGATTGCCTTGAGTACGCCGAGCCACCGCAAAAGCGATGCTAATCAGCAACACCACCGCCACCTCAAAGAACAGCGGCAGCGCACAGATCAATCCGGCGATCCCCATCGCGTAGTGCGCGCGGTTTTCACCAAAGGCTTTCAGCATACGGATAGCAATCTGATCGACCGCGCCGGTTTCATGCAGGATTTTGCCAAACATCGCGCCCAGCGCCACCACAATGGCGAGAAACCCGAGCGTTCCCCCCATGCCTTTTTGCATGGTGTCGGCAATTTTATCCAGCGGCATGCCAGAGAACAGACCGGCACCAATCGAGACTAACATCAGGGCGACAAAGGCGTGCATACGCGCTTTCATCACCAAAAACAGCAGCAGCAGGACAGAGCCTGCTGCGGTTAACACCAGCGTTGCGGTACTCATCACTAACCCTTGTTGATTGCTTCCTCAATGGTCGCAACCGTGGCCGCAACGACTTCATCCAGTGAATGATTAATATCAACCACCAGTACATCGGGCTCGTCGGCCCCAGGTTCTTGCAAGGTTTCAAACTGCGTGACCAGCATCTGCGGCTTAAAGAAGTGACCTTTACGCGCTTTCAAACGGGATTCAATCGTCTCAAAATCACCTTTCAGATAGATGAATTTCAGATTCTGATTGCCCTGACGCAGGATGTCGCGATAGGACTTTTTCAGCGCCGAGCAAACAATGATGGAAATGGCCTGGGTGCGCTGCATGGCGAACGCGGCATCATTCAGTGCCTGCAACCACGGCTGACGATCGTTATCGTCCAGTGGATGACCGTCGGCCATTTTCATGATGTTGCTGCGCGGATGGAGGAAATCTCCATCAAGGAAGGCGGTGCTCAGCTGATGAGAAACCTGGTTAGCGACAGCAGACTTTCCGCTGCCGGAAACGCCCATCAGGATAAAGACGTGGTGCGATGGAGATGGCGTAGTCATTGTTTTGCGCTCCGGCAGTTGCCCTGCCAATGTTACCGATAACAAATTTGATTATCATTGTCGGAGCCCACTGCAGGACTGGCAACCCTTGTTAGGCGGAAAAGCACGAAAGTGTGAACTGACTCAAATAATCGCCAAAATCAGATGCTGCCACCTTCAGCAATTTCAAACCCAACATCCAGTGGCTCAGTCACGCTGGTATCACCGCCAATCCGCGCCAGCAGCATCGCTGCTGATTCACGCCCCATACGCTCACGCGGCGTCAACACCGTGGCAAGCCGCGGCGTGACCACTTGCGTAATATCGTGGCCGTGGAAACCGGCAATCGCCATCTGCTCAGGCACGCGTAATCCCTGGCGCTGGCACTCAAACATCGCACCCACGGCCAGGTCATCATTGGTACAGAACAGACTGTCGGTTTTGGGATGGCGCTTCTGCGCTTCACGCAGCAACTGTGCACCGGCGCTAAATGAAGAGGCATCTTCCATCATCACACTGTGCGGGGTTAATCCCGCTTCACGCATCGCTTGCTCGTAACCCTGCTGTTTTTGCAGGGTACGTTCATCAAGACGAGCACCGAGGTAAACGGTGTGAGAATGGCCTTTTTTCAGGATAGCATGCGTCATCTGACGCGCGGCTTCGACGTTATCAAAACCCACCGCCATATCGAGGCATGGCGTGACGCAATCCATCATTTCAATCACCGGGATGCCCGCCACTTCCAGCATGCGCAGCGTGCCTGGTGTGTGGGTGCGCTCAGTGAGGATCACGCCATCAATATTCCAACCCAGCAGTGAACGTAGCTGTAGCTCTTCTTTCTGTGGGTTATAGCCGAAGTGCGCCACCAGCGTTTGATAACCGGCTTCATCGGTGACGGTTTCGATACCGCGTAGTACGTCGGCGAAAACCTGGTTGGTAAGTGAAGGCAGTAACACACCAATCGCCCGGCTGGTAGCGTTAGAGAGCATATCGGGGGCGCGGTTAGGGATGTAACCCAGCTCATCAAGCGCCACGGCGATCTTATCGCGCAGTGCCGCAGAGACCTGATCGGGGTTACGCAGGTAGCGGCTGACAGTCATTTTTGTGATGCCGACGCGATCGGCAACGTCCTGTAATACCGGTCTTTTCTTCTTCATCGTATGCGCCTGAGGTCAGAGATACGATGAGTCTATCATTTTTTTGTCATTTTCAGGCTGTGCGGAAAATCGTAGATTCCCGCACAACCCGGTGCACATCAATGCGCACGCCACCAAAACGTAGGGTCGCCATTTATGGCGACCGAACAGGTTTCACTGGCAAGCTCTTACACCGGCGGCAAATCAAACAGCAGAATCTCGGCATCGCTGTCGGCTGTCAGCGTCAGCGCGCTTTCATCCCAGATCGCCAACGCATCGCTGGTGCCGACTTGCTCGCCATTCACGCTCACCAGACCTTTCACCACCTGAATCCATACGCGGCGGCCGACTTCGATAGCCACATCATCCGTTTCACCTTCAGCAAATACCCAGCGCGATAAGGTCATATCCTGGAACACTTTCAGTGAACCTTCACGCTCATCCGGTGACAGCACAAACTGACGGCCTTTGACATCAGCAAAGCGGCGCTGCGCATAGCGTGGCTCGATCCCTTTGCGCTCTGGAATGATCCAGATCTGATACAGATGCAGCGGATCGCTGGCGCTGGCGTTATATTCCGAGTGACGCACGCCGGTGCCCGCACTCATGATCTGGAACTCACCTGCCGGGATCTGCTCTTTGTTGCCCATGCTGTCCTGATGCTCAACCGTACCGGAAAGCACATAGGTTAGAATTTCCATGTCTTTATGCGGATGAGTACCAAAACCCTGACCGCCATCAATCACATCTTCATTGATAACGCGCAGGGCGGAGAAGCCCATAAAGTTGGCATCGTAATAATCCGCGAAGGAAAAAGTGTGCCAGCTATCCAGCCAACCGTGATTGGCGTGACCGCGTTCTTCAGCTTTGCGTACGTAGATCATGTTCAATTCTCCTCAATGTTTTTTACAGTGTGGACCTGAGGTGAATCTATTGATAGCTGAAAAACTTCACGCCTCTGTTCAAATAATATGAAAATGATTTGTGCACCCTGCAGGCGAATAATCCGGTACGAAAATGAGTGATATGCTGTCAAAAAATTAACTTATATCGACTTCAGAACAAAATTCATGCAAGTCATGCTTTAAGTCACATTATTAGCGATAAAAAGACTTATAAAATCTTTAAATAACATATTAATTCTTAATAAATATTAATACTTAACAATAATATAAATTAAATACTCGATTTTAACGTCATGATTACTCGGTTTTATCGTCTTTGCGTTTTTTATCCTTTCATTATCATGCACGACTTTAAGAATAAAAAAGGATAGGATCATGACGGATCAAGTCAATACAACGCCACCACGTCCCATTGAGCGATTCTTAAATGCTGTTGAATGGCTCGGCAATTTACTCCCTCACCCCATCACCTTATTTGCCCTGTTTTCACTGATCATCGTTGTCACATCGGCGATTGCGGCCTCCTTAGGCGTGAGCGTACTTGATCCCCGGCCAGCAGGTGCGGCAGGGCGCACTGCAGATGGCATGATTCATGTGGTCAGCCTGATGAACGCTGAGGGCCTGCAACGTATCGTGAGCAATCTGGTGACCAATTTCACTGGCTTTGCTCCTTTGGGCACGGTACTGGTCGCGCTGCTGGGCGTCGGCATTGCCGAGCAATCAGGCCTGCTGTCAGCCGCAATGCGCACTTTGGTGTTCAACGCGCCGAAAAAGCTGATCACGTTCACGGTGGTGTTCGCGGGTATCGTCTCTAACACTGCTGCTGAGCTTGGCTACGTGGTGCTGATCCCCTTGGCAGCGATGATTTTCCACTCACTGGGACGACATCCGCTGGCCGGGCTGGCAGCCGCTTTCGCCGGGGTTTCCGGAGGCTACAGTGCAAACTTATTGCTGGGTACCATTGATCCACTGCTGTCAGGAATTACCCAAAGCGCCGCGCAAATTATCGACCCCACTTACAGCGTTGGGCCAGAGGTCAACTGGTACTTTATGTTCGCCAGCACCTTCTTCATCTCAATATTAGGCACCTGGATCACCAACAGCATTGTCGAGCCCAAGTTGGGGCAATATCAGGATAGCGAAGGTGACGCCGTACGCGGTGAGATGGGTGAACTCTCTTCCGCTGAACGCCGCGCACTGAAAGGCGCAGGCTGGACCGTCTTAGGGGTTACGCTGATACTGGCGCTGACGGTTATACCGGGTTATGGCGTATTATTGAACCCTAAAACGGGTACGCTGGCGGGCTCGCCTTTCCTCAAAGGCATTGTGGTATTTATCTTCGTGTTCTTCGCCATTCCCGGTTACGTCTACGGCCGCATGATGGGAAATATGCGCAGCGACCGAGATGTGATCAATGCCATGTCCACCAGCATGAGCAGCATGGGCATGTATATCGTGCTGGTATTTTTTGCCGCCCAGTTTGTCGCCTTCTTTAACTGGAGCAACTTCGGCACCGTGGTGGCGGTGAAAGGCGCCAACCTGCTCTCTTCGCTGGATATGAGCGCACCGTTGCTGTTTGTGTGCTTCATTATGATATGCGGTTTCATCAACCTGATGATTGGCTCCGCCTCTGCGCAGTGGGCAGTCACCGCGCCGATCTTTGTTCCGATGTTAATGCTGGTCGGTTTCGCACCGGAAGTGATCCAGGCGGCTTATCGCATTGGTGATTCCGTCACCAATTTGATCACACCAATGATGAGCTATTTCGGCTTAATTATGGCCGTGGCGGCGCGCTATCGTCGTAATATGGGCATCGGCACCTTAGTGGCCATGATGCTGCCCTATTCCGTGGTGTTTATGATTGGCTGGACGTTGCTGTTCGTGGTGTGGGTATTTGTGTTCAATCTCCCGGTCGGGCCGGGGGCGGCAACCTGGTACACCATTTAAGAGGCAAAAAAAAAGCCAGCACCCGAGCTGGCTAAGAAACACTGGAAGCAATGTGAGCAATGTCGTGCTTACCCGGTTGTCAGGAGACGTCCCCGAGTCCGCATGACAATAATAATCATTATCATTCGCGTCTGTAAACCCTTTTTGCGATTTATTTTTGATTGACGCGTTGCGAGAATTCCTTGATGTTAAAGGGGATTTTATTCACTTTGCACAAGGAGTCGCCTTATGAGTCAAGTCACTGTTCGTCATGCCACCCCCGAAGATGCTGCGGCCTTAACCCGCCTTTATAGCCAGCCAGAGACCCAGGCTGGCACACTGCATCTTCCTTATCAGTCACCTGTGCTGTGGCAGGAGCGCCTAAATGATCTGCGCCCTGGTCAGCACCGCCTGGTGGCCTGCATTGATGAACAAGTGGTAGGGCAACTCACGCTGGATGGGATCACCGTGGCGCGTCGTCGACACGTGGCATCGATTGGCATGGGTGTTGATCCGGCTTTTCACCGTCGTGGCGTGGGCTCCGCGCTGATGGCGGCGATGATTGACCTGTGCGACAACTGGCTGCAGGTAACGCGTATTGAGTTAACGGTGTTTGCCGATAACCACAAAGCGATTGGCTTGTATCAGAAGTTTGGCTTCGAGATTGAAGGCACCGCGAAGCGTTTTGCCATACGCGATGGCGAAATGATTGATACGCATTACATGGCACGATTGAAATAAATCCAGGTGCGCATCAATGCGCACCCTATAAAAGGGTCGCCATTAGTGGCGACCCCACTTTTCTAATACCCCGCACTCAAATCATCCACCGAACGCGGATCGGATGCGCCATAACGCATACCATCCGGCCCGATCATAATGCTCTGTGTGCTACCCATCGCCGGCAGGACTTTTACATGCTGACCTTTGGCCTCCAGCAAGCGCAGCGTATCCGGGCTGAAGCCTTTCTCCACGCGGAGCTGATCTGGCAACCACTGATGATGGAAGCGCGGCGCGTTAGTGGCTTCCGCTACGTTCATACCGAAATCGATGCTGTTCACCACCATTTGCAGCACGGTGGTAATAATTCGGCTACCGCCTGGGCTGCCGGTCACCAGCCAGGTTTTCCCGTCTTTCGCCACAATCGTCGGTGACATCGATGACAGCGGACGCTTGGCCGGTTGCACCGCATTGGCCTCACCGCCCACTAAGCCATACACGTTTGGCGTACCCGGTTTGGCGGAGAAATCATCCATTTCGTTGTTCATCAGGATGCCGCTCTGCCCGGCAACAATGCCGCTACCGAAGTAGGTATTCAGCGTATAAGTCACCGCTACCGCATTGCCATCTTTATCCACCACCGAGAAGTGCGTGGTTTGGTTGCTTTCGTAAGGTTCCAGTTTACCCGGTTTGATTTCACTGGAAGGACGCGCTTTGTTGACGTCGATCTGCTGCGCCAGGGTTTTGGCGTAGGCTTTGCTGGTCAACGCCTGCTGCGGCACTTTGACAAAATCAGGGTCACCCAAATACTCCGAGCGATCGGCATAGGCGTATTTCTCCGCTTCCGCCATCACCTGCATCGCATCGGCGCTGCCAAAGCCCCACTTCGCCAGATCGAAGTTTTCCAGGATATTGAGGATCTGCACGATATGAATACCGCCCGATGATGGCGGTGGCATGGAGAACACCTCATAGCCGCGATAGGTGCCACTCACGGGTTTGCGCTCCACCGCGCGATAGGCGGCCAGATCCGGCTTACCGATCAAACCACCGTGCTGCGCCATTTCGCCCGCGATCTCATCGGCGATTTTGCCTTTGTAGAAGGCATCTGGCCCCTGCTGAGCGATCAGTTGCAGGCTGTGCGCGAGGTTCTTCTGCACCAGACGATCGCCTTTCTGATAAGGCTGACCATCCGCTTTGTAGAAGATCGCACGGCTGTTGTCGTGGTTGATAAGAGTCTCTTTACCGTAGGTCGCCAGGTCATCAGCCAGCGCATCGTTGACGATAATGCCGTCACGCGCCAGCTTGATTGCCGGAGCCAGCAGTTTGCTCAATGGCAAGGTGCCATATTTCTGTGCGGCGAGCGCAAATCCCGCCACGGTGCCCGGCGTGCCAGAGGCTAAGTGCGAAGTCAGCGATAACTTCGGATCGGCGTTGCCCTGTTTATCGAGGAACATATCGCGCGAGGCACGGGCCGGAGCCATTTCACGGAAGTCGATGGCGGTCGTGCGGCCAGATGCGGTACGCAGCATCATAAATCCGCCGCCGCCCAGGTTGCCGGCCTGTGGATGCGTCACGGCCAGCGCAAATCCAACCGCTACCGCCGCATCCACGGCGTTACCGCCCTGCTTAAGAATATCGACGCCCACTTCCGTTGCTATCGCATCCACGGACGCCACCATGCCGTGCTTCGCCTTCACCGGGTGGAAGGTATCGCTATCTACGCCATAGGAGACCGGCGGAGCGCTGGCAGGCGCGGCCTGTGCGCCCTGCACCACGGTAAAACTCATGAGTAACGCCCAGCCAATCTGGCGCATGCTGCCCTGTTTTCTCATCCTGCTATCATCCTTTTCAGTTGTTTACATTTGTTATGAACTGATGCAAGTGTTTGCAAACACGATAGAAAACTGTAGCAGTAAGCCAAATTCGGTGCACTCCTGGTGATGGACTTTGTGACATCGCATAAACTTATAGATGCAGCCACTCCCTCACACAGCAGGCTGCATTAATGGAGGAATACCATGAAAAAATGGCTAATTGTGATTGCCGCGTTGCTGCCACTGAGTGGCATGGCGAATATGCTGAATAACACCAGCGAGCCCTACAAACCCGGCTACAACCCGAGCCAGCAACGGATGCAGACGCAAATGCAGGTCCAGCAGCAGCAACAGCAGCAAAAATTGCGTCAGGATCAGCAACAGCAAAATCAGGAATTGCAGCGCAAAATGCAGGAACGGCGGGACAGTGCCCAGCAGCGCGTGATTCAGCAGCAGCCGGGCCAGCAGAGCGGGAATTAACGGAAGTCCGGGCCGATAATGTCGATGCGATCGGTGCAGATGGCGTCGACACCCCAGTTTAACAGCTCGCGCGCTCGCGCGGGCTGATTCACGGTGTACACCAGAATGTGTAATCCGGCGACTTTCAGCTGCGCGGTGCGCTCAGCATCCAACAATTTGTGATTCAGATGGATGGAAACACAGCCCAGCGCCGACGTCAGCGTCAACCAGTCATCGTGCCATTCATCCAACAGCAATCCGCGAGGCAGTTCAGGTACCGCCTGCTTGGCCGCTTCCAGTGCGTCATAAGAGAAGGAAGACAACAGCGGTGCCGTTTGCCCCTGCCAGAGTTCGCGGGCAGCTAGCGCCACATCACGTCCGGTTTCCTGCTCTTTGCCCGTGGTGGGTTTGATCTCGATGTTCGCCATCATCTGATGCTGACGGCAGCGTTCCGCCACGTCACGCAACAGTGCCAGGGGTTCGCCCTCATACTCGCGGCTGTACCAGCTCCCCGCATCGAGCTGCGACAACTTACTCCATGACAGATCGCCTGCTACTCCCCAGCCGTTGCTGGTGCGGTCCAGCGTGTCGTCATGCAGCAGGAATACCTGCTTATCCTCTGACAGCTTGGCATCAAACTCGATCATGGTATGACCGTACTGCGCGCCGACATCAATCGCCGCAAGGGTATTTTCCGGGGCCAGTTTACCGCCGCCGCGATGGGCGACAATCTGTGGGTAGGGCCAGTTTTCTGCACTCATTCCAGACGCTTTCCATGGGTAGAATCGAAGAAGTGTAACGCATCTGGCGGCAGATGTAGCCACAAGGAGCTGCCCGATGCCGGACGCTCGCTGTGTGGCAAACGCACCACCAGTCGCGTATTGCCAATGCGACCGTGTGCGAGGTTATCCGCACCTAACATCTCCAGTGTATCCACCACCAGCGGGATTCCCCCAGCGGCTTGCGAGCTGAGCACCAGATGTTCAGGACGAATACCCAGCGTCAGCGGGCGGTTTGCCCATTTGGCTTTGCTTTCGCCCAGCGGCAAACTGTTGAGCGCATCCAGTGTAAAGCGGGTGCCATCACTGTTGATCTGGCCTGGCAGCAGGTTCATCGCTGGCGCACCAATGAAGGAAGCGACAAACTGGCTGGCGGGGCGTTCATACACTTCTACTGGCGTGCCGACTTGCTCCACAACGCCTTTGTTCATCACCATGACGCGCTGTGCCAGCGTCATCGCTTCCACCTGATCGTGCGTCACGTAAAGGCTGGTGGTTTTCAGACGACGATGCAGCTGTTGCAGCTCAAGGCGCATTTGTACACGGAGGCGCGCATCAAGGTTCGACAGCGGTTCATCAAACAGGAATACCGCCGGTTCACGCACGATGGCGCGGCCCATCGCCACACGCTGACGCTGGCCACCAGAAAGCTCACGTGGACGACGCGCCAGCAGGTGATCCAGCTCCAGACTGCGTGCCGCTTCCATCACACGCTGATCAATTTGCTCTTTGCCCATGCCGCGAATTTTCAGGCCATACGCCATGTTTTCGCCCACCGTCATATGCGGATAGAGCGCGTAGTTCTGGAACACCATGGCAATACCACGATCTTTCGGTTCCATGTTGGTCACGCGTTTGTCGTCGATATAGATATCGCCCGAGGTCACACGTTCCAGGCCTGCCACCATACGCAGCAGCGTTGATTTGCCGCAGCCGGAAGGGCCGACCATCACCATAAATTCGCCATCGTTGATGGTGATGTTGAGTGGCTGGATGATCTGATTTTTGCCGTCATACGATTTGGTGACGGTCTGAAGGGTTACGCCTGCCATTTATTTATCACTCTCCACCAGGCCACGTACAAAGGCACGTTGCATCACGAGTACCACCACCACCGGTGGGATCAAGGTTAATAACATTGCCGCCATCACTTCATTCCACTGCGTAGGGCCGCCGCTGGTGTTGATCATACTTTTCACCCCGGCCACTGCGGTGCTGAGTGAAGGGTCGTTGATGATCAACAGCGGCCACAGATACTGGTTCCAGCCATAGATAAAGGTGATCACGAACAGGGCGGCGAGATTGGTTTTGGACAGCGGTAACACGATGTCCCAGAAGAAACGCATCGGGCTGGCGCCATCAATACGTGCCGCCTCAATCAGTTCGTCCGGCAGTGACATAAAGAACTGGCGGAACAGGAAGGTGGCGGTGGCAGAGGCCATCAACGGCAGCGTTAAGCCACTGTAGCTGTCGAGCATGTGCAGGTTTGAAATCACTTCTACCGTGGGGAAGATACGCACTTCAACCGGCAACATCAGCGTGATGAAAATCAACCAGAAGAACAGCGTGCGCAGCGGAAAGCGAAACCACACCAGCGCGAACGCGGAGAGCATCGACACCGCAATTTTGCCCACGGTGATGCCAAGCGCCATGATCAGGCTGTTCATCATCATCATGCCAAATGCCGGACCACTGCCGTTAACCCCTTGAGTCCAGATGCGTGAGATGTTGTCCCACAGGTGCGTACCCGGCACCAGCGTCATCGGCACCTGATACACCGCTTCGTTATCCAGCGTTGCCGCCACAATCGCCACGTACAGCGGGAAGAGAATGGTCAGCACGCCGAGCACCAGCAAGGTATGGCTGAAGATATCCAGCCCGCGTCGATTTTCAATCATTGGTATTGCACCTTACGCTCGACAAAGCGGAATTGCAGGATGGTCAGGCCAATCACCAGCAGCATCAGCACCACCGACTGGGCGGCAGAGGATGAGAGATCCAACCCGGTAAAGCCTTCACGGTAGATTTTGTAAATCAGCGTGGTGGTGGCCTGCACCGGACCACCGCCCGTGGCGGCATCGATCACCGGGAAGGTATCGAAGAAGGCATACACCAGGTTAACCACCAGCAGGAAGAAACTCACTGGCGTAATCAGCGGCAGTGACAGGTTGAAGAAACGGCGCACCGGTCCGGCGCCGTCAATCGCCGCCGCTTCCACCAGCGATTTTGGAATCGACTGCAGCGCGGCGAAGAAGAACAGGAAGTTGTAGCTCATCTGCTGCCAGATAGAGGCCAACACGATCAGGAACATCGCCTGACCACTGTTTTGCGCGTAGTTCCAGTTGTAGCCAATCTGGTTCAACAGGTGGCTGAACAGGCCAAGGCCGGGATTGAACAGGAACATCCACAGTACGGCCGCCACCACGGGCGCAACGGCGTAAGGCAGCAGCAATAAGGTTTGATACAGCTTTTTCAGACGCACCACGTAATCAACCAGCGCCGCCAGCAGCAGCGAGAAGGTCATGCCGCACACCGTGACCAGTGCGCTGAACTCAATGGTGGTCCAGAAAGAGTCGAGATAATAGCTGTCATTAAACAAGCGCTTGAAGTTGTCCAGACCGACAAAGGTGCTGGATATGCCAAAGGGATCGATGCTTTGCAACGAATACCACAGTGCTTCCCCGGCAGGCCACAGGAAGAAAATGGCGGTGATCACCAGCTGCGGTGCGACCAGCAAATAGGGCAGAAAACGGGAGCGAAAAACGGGGCGTGATGAGGACATAACAGACTCGCCAAAGAGAAATCGGGGCTGACGCCACGCGCCAGCCCCGAGACAACGGAATTACTTCACTTGCTGTTCAAAACGACGCAGCAGTTCATTTCCGCGCTTCACTGCGTTATCCAGTGCAGCTTGTGGTGCCTGTTTACCCGTCCACACGCCTTCCAGTTCCTCGTCCACGATGGTACGAATCTGTGGCATGTTGCCCAGACGCATGCCTTTGGTGAACGGCAGTGGATCTTTGTTCAGCATCTGACGCGTGGCAATGTCTGCACCTGGGTTCTTGTCGTAGAAGCCCTGCTGTTTGGTCAGCTCATACGCTGCAGTGGTGATCGGCAGATAACCGGTCTTTTGGTGCCATTCCGCTGCGATCTCTGGCTGTGCCAGGAACTTCATGAACTCTGCTACACCTTTGTAGGTGTTGGCATCTTTGCCTTTCATCACCCACAGGCTCGCGCCGCCGATAATGGCGTTCTGCGGTGCGTCTGGCACGGTTGAGTCGTATGGCATCATGCCTACGCCGAAGTTGAACTTGGCGTAGTGTTTGATATCCGCCAGAGAACCTGAAGAGGCGGTGGTGATACCGCAATCGCCGTTATAGAACTTGGCTGTAGACTCATCTTTACGGCCGAAGTAGGTGAAATCACCCTTCTTGTTCATGTCTTCAAGCATTTGGATGTGACGCACCTGCACCGGCTTGTTGAACTCCAGCACCGCATCGGTACCGTCGAAGCCGTTGTTCTTGGTGGCAACCGGCAGTGCATGCCAGGCGCTGAAGTTTTCGATTTGAATCCAGCCCTGCCAGCCACTGGCGTAGCCACAGGTCATGCCGGCTTTACGCAGGGCATCGGCATCTTTCGCCAGTTCCTGCCAGGTTTTCGGTGGCTGGTCTGGGTTCAGGCCTGCTTTCTTGAAGGCGTCTTTGTTGTAGTACAGCACTGGGGTAGAGCTGTTAAAGGGCTGAGAGATCAACTGGCCTTTGCTGTCGCTGTAGTAACCCGCAACGGCTGGCACGAACTGTTTTGGATCCATCTGCACGCCCGCGTCTTTGAACACGTCATGCACCGGAACGATGGCTTTAGACGCCATCATGGTTGCCGTACCCACTTCGTAAACCTGCAGAATAGCCGGGGCTTTACCGGTACGCACAGCAGCGATACCCGCTGCCAGGCTCTGCTCATAGTTACCTTTGTAAGTCGGTACGATTTTGTATTCTGGGTGAGCCTGGTTAAAACGTTGTGCCAGAGAATCGACTTCTTTGCCTAACTCGCCTTCCATTGAGTGCCAGAAAGGAATGTCTGTAGCAGCCAGCGCATTACCGCTGAGCGCCAGACCGAGCAACACACTCATCAGGCGGGGACGAAGCGTAAAAGCGGACATAAGTTTTTTCCTGTGCTTGTTAGGTACGCGCGATATCACGCATTTTTTTGTTCGCGAAGTAACATGACACGAGGAAATGACGGAAAAATAACAGGATTATGACGGGAATGTGACGAGGTAAAAGCGCATAAGAAAGTTTTAAGTGGCACGAATTATCTCAAATTCGTGCACTGTGTTCGGACCGTCGGCGTTACATTCAAACCGCACCTTCAATCAGACCGCCGGCGGCACAGTCAGATTGCGGGCGGACAGCGCGCACATTATTGTAGCGGCGCGATTCATCGCGCGTTTGCAGGAAGCGCAATGAATTGCGCCGCTACGGATCTATGCAGCCATGATAGTATTTCAGGCACCCAGGTAAGCGCTACGGACGGCTTCGTTGGACAACAACGCTTCTCCGCTGTCTTCCAGCACTACATGGCCGTTTTCCAGTACGTAGCCACGATCGGCCAACTTCAGTGCCTGGTTGGCGTTTTGCTCCACCAGAAAGATGGTCATGCCCTCTTTACGCAGTTGCTCAATAGTGTCGAAAATCTGCTGAATGATAATCGGCGCTAAGCCCAAAGAAGGTTCATCTAGCAAAAGTAAACGCGGCTGGCTCATCAACGCGCGGCCAATGGCCAGCATCTGTTGCTCACCACCGGACATGGTGCCCGCACGCTGCACTTTACGCTCTGCCAACCGGGGGAACAGTTGGTAAACGCGTTCAATGCGCTCCTGATACTGCTGACGCGTGGCAAAAAAACCGCCCATCGCCAGGTTCTCTTCCACTGTCATACGCGAAAACACGCGGCGGCCTTCTGGCACAATCGCAATCGCTTCACGCATGATTTTGGCGGTTTGCCAGTCAGTAATCTCTTTACCATCAAACACCACGGTGCCGCTGGTGGCGCGTGGCTCACCGCACAGCGTGCCGAGCAGCGTGGTTTTACCCGCACCGTTAGCACCAATCAGGGTGACAATTTCCCCCTGATTGATGTGCAGATTAATGTTATGCAGCGCCTGAATCGGGCCGTAATGGGCACTGACACCCTGCAAAGTTAAAATTGGGTTTGCCATATTACGCCTCACCTAAATAAGCACGGATAACATCCGGATTGTTGCGCACTTCTTCCGGCGTGCCGTTAGCCAGCGGTGTGCCCTGATTGACCACATAAATGCGGTCAGAAATTCCCATTACCAGCTTCATATCATGTTCAATCAACAGCACCGAGACCTTGTGCTCGCCACGCAGTTCGGCAATCAGTTCATCCAGCTCATGCGTTTCACGTGGGTTAAGTCCTGCAGCCGGTTCATCCAGCATCAGGATTTCAGGACGTGTCACCATGCAGCGCGCAATCTCCAGACGGCGCTGTTGACCGTAAGCGAGATTACCCGCCTGGCGGTTAGCCAGATCCAGTAAACCAATGCGCTCCAGCCAGGTCGCGGCACGATCCAGGGCTTCACTTTCGCCACGGCGAAACGCTGGCGTCTTGAACAGACCGGAGAATACGCCGCTTTTCAGATGCTGATGCTGCGCCACCAGCAGGTTTTCGATCACCGTCATTTCACGGAACAGACGCACGTGCTGAAAAGTACGCACGATGCCCATGCGCGCAATCTTCTGGCCCGGCAGGCCCTGTAATGGCTGGTCGCGCAGTTTGATGGTGCCGCCGGTCGGCTTGTAAAAACCGGTCAGGCAGTTAAACACCGTGGTTTTACCGGCACCGTTTGGGCCAATCAGTGACACGATTTCCTGAGGGTGCAGTTCCAGCGCCACATTGTTGACGGCCAACAGGCCGCCAAAGCGCATCATCAAGCCTTCAACGGCTAATAAAGGCTGACTCATGCCTGCTCTCCTTGTTTACTGCTTTTTAACTTCAGGTGTGGACGCTTCATCGGCAACAAGCCTTGCGGACGCCAGATCATCATCAGCACCATCAAACCACCGAGCACCAGCATGCTGTACTCGTTCAAATCACGCATCAGCTCGCGTGATACCACCAGCAGCACCGCCGCAAGGATTACCGCAAACTGAGAGCCCATGCCGCCCAATACCACAATCGCCAGTACAAAGGCCGATTCAACAAAGGTGAAAGACTCCGGACTGACAAAGCCCTGACGCGCGGCGAACAGCGTACCGGCAAAACCAGCGAACACCGCGCTGATGGTGAATGCCGTCAGCTTGATACGCGTTGGGCTGAGGCCCAGCGAGCGACAGGCAATTTCATCTTCACGCAGTGCTTCCCAGGCACGACCCAGCGGCATACGCAGTAAGCGGTTAATCACAAACAGCGTCACCACCACCAGCAGCAGCGCCACCAGATAGAGGAAAATCACACGATGGTTGGGATCGTATTGCAGCCCTGTCAGCTCATGGAAGGTGGTCCAGCCGCCTTCACTGACGCGACGACCAAATTCAATGCCAAACAGGCTGGGCTTGGGAATCTGCGCGATACCGTTTGGCCCGCCAGTGAGCGAGGTGCTGTTCAGCAGCAGAATACGGACGATCTCGCCGAAACCGAGCGTCACAATCGCCAGATAGTCCCCGCGCAGGCGCAGCACCGGGAAGCCCAGCATCAGACCAAAGGCACCCGCCACTATTCCTGCCAGCGGCAGGCTTTCCCAAAAACCGAAACCGTAATAGTGATTCAGCAAGGCAAAGGTGTAGGCACCGATGGCGTAAAAGCCGCCGTAACCCAGCACCAGCAAACCGGAAAGCCCGACCACCACGTTGAGGCCCAAACCGAGCATCACGTAGATCAGCGTCAGCGTGGCGATATCCACACTGCCGCGTGAGACGAGGAACGGCCAAATCACCGCTGCGGCAATGATCAACGCCATCAGCCCTTTTTGTTTGGCGTTGGAGCCATCAAAACTGGGTAAAACAAAGCCTTTGCCGCTGCGTTTAAACTTGCCCTGCAACAGTGGACGCAATAACTGAAAGACAAACACCACCGCACAACCGATGAAAATCCAGTTCCAGCGCGCGGCGCCAGCGTTGGCCACCACCAGTTTGGTGCCATCCAGATCGAGGCGAACTCCCATAAAGAAGGTGGCGAGCACTAACAACATCACCGTGGAGATAACGGCGTTAACCAGACCGAGGCGCTTCATACTTTTTCCACCTCCGGACGGCCCAGAATCCCGGTTGGCATCACCAGCAGCACCACAATCAACAGTGCAAAAGACACCACATCTTTGTATTCCGTTGACAGATAAGCCGACGTCAGTGCTTCAGCAATACCCAGCACCAGACCGCCAATCATCGCGCCCGGAATACTGCCGATACCACCAAGTACCGCTGCGGTGAAGGCTTTCATCCCGGCCATAAAGCCGATAAATGGGTTGATGGAGCCATAGAACTGGCCCAGCAACACGCCGGCTACCGCTGCCATCGCGGCACCAATGATAAAGGTCAGTGAGATAACACGGTCAGTGTTGATACCCAGCAGGCTGGCCATTTTCAAATCTTCTGCGCAGGCACGACAGGCGCGCCCCATGCGCGAATAGCGGATGAACAACGTCAGTGCCAGCATCGACAGGAACGTCACCACCCAGATCACCAGTTGCATAGTGGAGAGTGTGGCAGCGAAGCCGTTGCTTTCGCCCAGCTTCCACTGGCCGGTGATCAGGCTTGGCAGTGCCAGATCGCGTGAGCCCTGCGTCAGGCTGACGTAGTTCTGCAGGAAGATCGACATCCCGATAGCCGAGATCAGTGCGATCAAGCGCTTCGAGGATCGCACCGGTTTGTAGGCCACGCGCTCGATGCTCCAGCCGTAGGCGCTGGAGATAATGACCGCCATCACGAAACCGGCGGCAATCATCAGCCACGTGGTATCGATACCCATCATCATCAGGGCGGCAATCACGATAAAGGAGACATAGCTGCCGATCATATACACCTCGCCGTGGGCGAAGTTGATCATGCCGATGATGCCGTAAACCATGGTGTAACCAATGGCGATCAGCGCGTAGGTGCTCCCGAGGGTCACCCCGTTGAACATCTGCTGAATGAAATAGAGAAACTGCTCGGACATAGTGAGGACCTGCATGTGGACTAAAAATCCCCTCTCCTTTTGGGAGAGGGTTAGGGTGAGGGAGATACGCGGGAGCCATCAAAACCGTGCGCGCTGTCCCTCTCCCAGCCCTCTCCGGTAAAAGAGAGGGCCAATCTGTTTAAGGTTGGTAATTACTTAACGGCGGTAGAAGAACCGTCTTTGTGCCATTTGAAGACACCAAATTCAAAGCCCTTCAGGTCACCTTTCTGATCCCAGTTCAGGTTACCCATCACGGTTGGAACCGCAGCGCCCTCTTTCAGGTTTTTAGCAATCGCATCTGGCTCGTCGCTCTTGCTGCGTTCGATACCAGCCACAAGTGACTGAATGGCGGCATAGGTGGTCCAGACGAACGGACCGGTTGGATCTTTGCGGTTAGATGCAGTGTTGGCTTTGATCGCCTCAACAATCGCCTTGTTCTCTGGCAACTGGTCATAACGCTTCGGCAAGGTGACATACAGGCCTTCAGAGGCATCACCCGCGATGTTAGACAGTGATGCGTTGCCCACACCTTCTGGCCCCATAAAGCCCGCGTTCAGACCTGCTGATTTCGCCTGGCGCAGAATCTGTCCCAGCTCTGGGTAGTAGCCGCCGTAGTAAACGAAATCGACGTTCTCTTTCTTCAGACGCGCAATCAGCGTAGAGAAATCTTTGTCACCGGCGGTGATACCTTCAAACAACACCACGTTGCCGCCTTTGGCTTTCAGGGTTTTCTGCACCGATTCCGCCAGACCCTGACCGTACTGCTGCTTGTCGTGCACCACAGCGATACGTTTTGGTTTGATTTCATTCAGGATGTAAGTCGCTGCGGTTGGCCCCTGATCCGAATCCAGACCAGTGGTGCGCAGTACGTCAGCATAGCCACGCGCCGTCAGCTCAGGAGCGGTGGCGGCTGGGGTGATCATCAGAATGCCTTCATCATTGTAGATGTCAGAAGCAGGCTGAGTCGAAGAAGAGCAAAGGTGGCCGATAACGTATTTGATGCCGTCGTTAACCACTTTGTTGGCCACTGCAACCGCTTGTTTCGGGTCACAGGCATCGTCATATTCCACGCCAACCAGTTTGTCACCATTAACACCGCCTTTGGCGTTAATGTCCTTGATCGCCTGCGCTGCACCGGTGAACTGCATGTCACCGTACTGGGCAACCGGGCCGGTTGCTGCGCCAACGATGGCAATTTTGATGTCTTTAGCCAGTGCCGCGTGGCTCAACGCCAGCGCAACGCAACCCGCCAGTAATGCGCGTCCTTTACTCATTTTCATGCGTACTTCCCCATCTGTTGTGTCGTGTGTCTGTTGTGATTGGTTTATTTTCTGCCAGTCAAAGAGGAAAACTGATTTTAGAATAATGAGTTAGCGCTCTTTTCTGGCATTTATTGGTAATAAGGCTTTATTTTTCAGGTTATTAAACAGGAACTTTCTTCTGTAAATCAACTGACATATTTAGAATTAGTCGCGTTGAACAGCAGAATCATCTGGTTGTTATGGCCGGTTTTTAGCCAGCTACCCAGCGTGTTATGCTGGCTTTTTCAACGATCATTGATTGCTTACTCCACAATCCTGGCAAACAGGCTGGCATTTGACCTATTTTCATCGCAAAAAAGTGACAGCACGCTGACTGTCTAAATTCGCTACACTATGGCCTTTCTGCCAGTACAGGTAAGGGTAATGAAGCTCACTATTCAGCGGATCACCGCACTGACGCCACAGGATCGGTTGGATTTAGCTAAAGTCTGGCCGCAGATCGATATTGCGCAACTGGAAGCCGCATTAAGCGAGACGCAGCGTTTGTACGCCGCCCGCTTTAACGATCGCCTGCTAGCGGCGTTACAGTTGGAGATGCGTGGGACGCAGGGGAAGATTTCGCAGCTGAATGTGCGTGAAGTCACACGCCGTCGTGGCGTGGGGCAATATCTGCTGGAAGACACTATCGCGCAGAACAGCGAAGTCGCGAATTGGTGGATTGCCAATGATGGCGAGAGCGATCAGGAGATCCGCGCTGCGTTTATGCAGGCCTGTGGTTTTCGTGCGCAAGTGGACGGTTGGGTGCGTTAACCTGGTGCGCATTAATGCGCATCCTACGGGGGATGAGTGTAGGGTCGCCATTTATGGCGACTGTCGAGCAAAAAAAAGGGCGACCCGCTGGTCGCCCCGTTTTGCACCTGACGCTTATCAGGCTTCAATCGCCATACGCAGTTTCTTCATGGCGTTCTTTTCCAACTGACGTACGCGCTCAGCAGAGACGCCGTATTGATCGGCCAGTTCCTGCAGCGTGGTTTTGTTCTCTTCATCCAGCCAACGGGCACGGATGATGTGCTGGCTACGCTCATCAAGGCTCAGCATCGCATCGCTCAGTTTATCTGCGGCATGTGCATCCCAGTTGTCCTCTTCAATGCCATCAGCAAAGTCAGAGGTTTTATCCTGCAGATACAGCACCGGAGCCATCGGCTTGCCTTCGCCTGCTTCGTCATCTGAAGACATATCGAAGGTCATATCCTGCGCGGCCATACGAGATTCCATCTCGAGCACGTCTTTACTGCTCACGCCAAGCTCGCGCGCGACCATTTCCACTTCGTCTTGGTTAAACCAGCCCAGACGCTGCTTGCTTTTACGCAAGTTAAAGAACAGCTTACGCTGTGCTTTCGTAGTCGCGACTTTCACGATACGCCAGTTACGCAGTACGTATTCGTGAATTTCTGCTTTAATCCAGTGCACGGCAAACGACACCAGGCGCACGCCCACTTCAGGATTGAAGCGACGCACCGCCTTCATCAGGCCGATGTTACCTTCCTGAATCAGGTCAGCCTGTGGCAGGCCGTAACCGGAGTAGTTACGAGCAATATGAACAACAAAGCGCAGGTGAGACAGGATCAGCGTCTTAGCTGCATCCAGATCGCCCTGGTAATGCAGTTTCTCCGCTAATGCCTTCTCCTCTTCTGCCGTTAATACCGGCCAGTTATTGGCAGCCCGGACGTATGATTCCAGGTTACCCAGAGGCGCAATCGCTAAAGTTTGCATTTCTTTGGTCATTCAAACCCTCACAAATTCAATGGACTTGCTGCACAGTTCCTTGCGCAGACGTTACATTATGTCAACGTCGCGAAAAAACCAAAAGCAATCTGTGCTACTTGGACGACAAAGTTATCCACAAGTTCAATATTAGCAGTGAATATTTTACACACAGATGACGGCGGAAGAAACAGGAAGAGTCCTCTGCTCCCAGATCGTCGGCAGCAGAGGAAGAGTATATCAAAAAACGTTGCTGTTGGTTACTGCGGCGTAAATCGGCGTAAATGTTGTACAGTCGCTAACCACGCGGCAATCCAGCCGATAATGGCGGCGATCAGCAGCAGCAGCAGTCCTTCGTCCCAGGAAAAACCTTCCAAAACAAAGGTGGTGCCGAACACCGAGGCGACCTGCGCCACCACGGACTGCAAGCGCAATACCAATACCTCGGAGAGGATCAGTGACAACACCGCGCCACTGAAACCGAGCAGCGCACCGCCATACAAGAACGGACGAAGAATAAAGCCGTCGGTGGCACCGATCAGTTTTTGCACGTTGATGGTATCGCGGCGGGCGAAAATGCTGAGTCGCACACTGTTGCCGATCACCAGGAACACCGCGACCACCATCAGCAAGCCAATCATCGAGGCGATTTGCCCCACCAGCCCGGTTAAAGCGGCTAAGCGAGCAAACCAGCTGTCATCCATACGCACTTCATCAACGCCCTGCACTTTCGCGACTCGATCGCGCAGATTGGCCATGGTGTCTGAATTCTGGAAATTGAGCTTCGGCGTGATAATGGCGACAGCAGGCAGCGGATTCTGCTCCAGCATGTCCATTGAGCCGCCAAAGCCGGACCAGTTACGGAACTCATTCAGCGCTTCTTCACGCGTCAGATAATTGACATTATCCACGCCATCTAACTTTTTCAGTTCAGCGGTGACATTCTCGGCGGCGCTATCGTCCAGCGCTTTGTCGAGATACACGGTAAGCTGCGGCGCGGGATACCATTGCGTGGCCGCCTGGCTGACGTTTTTCCACACCATGTAGCAGACGCTCGGCAGCGTTAGCGAGATGGCGATCACCATCACCGTCAGCAGCGTGGCCAGCGGCTGGCGATACATATCCGATAACGTACCGCGCCACGCATAACGCCACTGCTCCTGCCAGCCACCTTTTAACGCCTTGCTTTTCGAAGGTTGCTTCGTCGCTTTTGGCGCTGCTGGGCGCTTATTGCGTTTATTGACCATCGTGGCCTCCGTGCAGACGTCCCTGATTCAGCGTCATCAGGCGGTAATTCCGCCGTGCAATCAGCCCGGTGTCATGCGTTGCCATCAGCACCGTGACACCTACGCGGTTAAACTCTTCAAACAGTCGCAGAATGTCTTCTGACAGCGCATTGTCGAGGTTACCGGTCGGTTCATCCGCCAGCAAAACCGCCGGCTTATTCACCACCGCACGCGCAATGCCAACACGTTGCTGTTCACCGCCTGAGAGCTGGATCGGATAACTTTTCGCTTTGTCGAGCAGGCCAACTTTATCCAGCGCCGCCGACACGCGACGACGAATGTCCTCACCGCTGGCACCGGAGATAATCAGCGGGATAGCCACGTTGTCATAGACCGAACGATCCATCAGCAAGTGGTGATCCTGGAAAATCATACCGATCTGACGTCGCAGGAAAGGCACTTCACTGTGACGCAGACGCGAAATATCGTGGCCGCTAAACCAGATCTGCCCGGCGCTCGGGCGCTCAATGCCACAAATCAGCTTCAGTAAGGTACTTTTCCCCGCGCCGGAATGGCCGGTCAGGAACGCCATTTCACCGGGACGCAGATGAAAATCCACCCCCTGCAGCGCCTGACGTCCTCCCAGGTAAGCCTTACTGACCTCTTCAAAGCGAATCATCCCAATCATTCCTCTCGGGCAAACAGTGCCTCAATAAAGTCCTCGGCCTTGAACGGCCGTAAATCCTCGATGCCTTCCCCGACACCGATATAGCGAATCGGAATACCGAACTGATCGGCAACCGAGAAGATCACGCCACCTTTCGCGGTGCCGTCAAGCTTGGTCAGGGTAATGCCGGTTAAGCCCACCGCTTCATGGAACAGTTTGGCCTGGCTTACCGCATTTTGCCCGGTGCTGGCGTCGAGGGTCAGCATCACTTCGTGTGGCGCATCCTCATCCAACTTCTTCATCACGCGGGTGATTTTCTTCAGTTCTTCCATCAGGTGCGCTTTGTTCTGCAAGCGACCTGCGGTATCGGCGATCAGCACATCCACCTGACGTGATTTAGCGGCCTGAATGGCATCAAAAATCACCGAGGCGGAGTCCGCGCCCGTGTGCTGTGCCACTACCGGAATGTTGTTACGCTGACCCCACACCTGCAACTGCTCAACAGCAGCTGCACGGAAGGTATCACCTGCCGCCAGCATCACTGATTTGCCTTGCGCCTGGTACTGACGCGCCAGCTTACCAATGGTGGTGGTTTTACCTACGCCATTAACGCCGACCATCAGGATAACAAACGGCGTTTTGCCACTGACATCCAGCGGCTCGTCAACTTTTTCCAGAATGCCGGCCATTTCGGCTTTCAGCAGGCCGTACAAGGCTTCTGCATCGCGCAGCTGCTTACGATTCGCCTGCTGCGTCAAATTGGCGATGATGCGGCGCGTCGTTTCCACACCGACATCAGCGATCAACAGCTGTTCTTCCAGCTCTTCAAACAGGTCGTCATCGATTTTTTTGCCACGGAACAGACCGATAAACCCAGAGCCCAGGTTTTCACGGGTTTTCACCAGACTGCGTTTCAGGCGGGCAAAGAAGCCTTCTTTGGTTGGGCGCTCTTGCTCCTGCGTGACAATCGGCGCCGCGGCCAGCGGCAGATCGCTGACGGTATCCTGCGCTTCGGCTTCCGCATCTTCGGCATAGGTTTCCGCTAATGCCAGTGCTTCCAGCTCCTCGTCGCTTAACGCGTCGTCTTCTGGCTCAACCGTTGCTTCGATAACGGGCTGTTGCGGCTCAATCACCGGCTCAACCGGCGCTTCGATAACAGGCTGTTGCGGTTCAATCACCGGCTCAACCGGCGCTTCGATAACATGCTGTTGCGGTTCAATCACCGGCTCAACGGGTGCTTCGATAACAGGCTGTTGCGGTTCAATCACAGGCTCAACGGGTGCTTCAACAATCAGCGTTTCGGCCTGCGGTTCTTCTTCGACAGGCACAACGTCGGGTTGCACTTCCGCTTCAGGCAGCACCGCTTCTTCAATCGCGACAACCGGCTCGGCAACAGGCTCTTCCACTGGCGCCTGCTGCGCTTCGGCAACCTGCTCAGTGACGGCAACCGTCTCCTCGGCCTGCGCTTCGGCGCTTGCTAATGCGCTCTCTTCAGCGATGGGCTCATGCGCGACATCGGTCGATTGCTGCTGCTCTTCCGCAGGCTGTTGCGTCTCTTCTTCTTTGCCAAAGCCTAGCCAGGAAAAAAAGCCGCGTTTTTTCTCTTTTGCCATTGTGTAACCACACTCCTCGATGGCTTATTCCCGGTTGCACGCTGTTCCCAGGGGATAAAAAATTCAATTATTGACGCACGAGCCGCGTAAAAATCAGGCAATTACGCGCGCCATATCAACTCAGTAGTCTAACACTTTCCAGCCAGCGCACCACAGCACCCTTTTTTACGTTTCTTCTCCTTGCTGCGCCCGTTAAACTACGCAACAAATTATGACGAGTTGTGAGCGAAATGAGTAAATCACCCCGCAGCAGTGGCGCTGCTGGCCAAATCCGCATCATCGGCGGGCAGTGGCGCGGTCGCAAATTACCGGTGCCTGACAGCGCTGGCTTACGCCCGACCACCGATCGCGTACGCGAAACCCTGTTCAACTGGCTGGCCCCCGATATTCAGGAAGCACGCTGCCTCGACTGCTTCGCCGGTAGCGGCGCGCTCGGACTGGAAGCGCTGTCACGCTATGCCGCCTCTGCCACGCTGCTTGAAATGGAACGAGCGGTGGCGCAACAGCTGTCGCAGAACCTGCAAACACTGCGTGCAACTCAAGGTACTGTGGTGCAGACCAACACTTTGCAGTGGCTAAATCAGCCGGGCGAGCCGTTTGATGTGGTGTTTGTGGACCCGCCGTTCCGTAAAGGACTATTGCTGGAAACATTGACGCTGCTTGAAAAAAACGGCTGGCTGGCAGAGAACGCGCTAATTTACGTAGAGAGTGAAGTCGAGCATGGCACGCCGGTGGCACCCGCCAACTGGGATTTATACCGCGAGAAGATTGCCGGACAGGTCGCCTATCGCCTTTATCAACGCCAACAGGAGACGCACGATGTGGCTTAATCTGGGACGTTTACTGATGATTTGCGTCTGGGCTTTTTTACTGTTGAATCTGGTGCACCCTTTCCCGACGCCGCTGCGTTACTTTGTCCATGTTGCCTTGTTCTTCATGGTGATTATGCATGGCTTGCAGCTGGTATTACTGCGCGCGACCCAGCCTAAAGAAGCACCGAAGCTCAGTGGCGCAACGCAGGCGAAGATTTTCTTTTTCGGCGTGTTTGAACTGCTGGCGTGGCAGAAGAAGCATTATCCAAAGATGTAGAGAAATCGGCCGCCATCGCGGCCGATTTTATTGCGCGGGGGTAAAGCTGACAAAGCGACTGCCCTTCATCTTCAACTCCCCCTTCGCACCCTTATCGATTTGATGATAATCGTTGGCGCTGACCACCACTTTGATGTCACTTGCACCATTCAGCGGATGAAACAGGGCTTCATACTTCATGTCTTCAGCCACAATCTCTTCACGCTGGCGTGAACGGCGATTGGGCGACGGATACTCACGTTTGGTTTTGACTTCCACGCTGAGAGAACGAACCGGGGAAGCGTCATTGACCGCAGTTTCACGGCGTTGCTTGATAAACTGACGGGTCGCCAAAACGGCAATAATCGCCAGAACGATAAAAAAGAGTAGCGGTGGTTTGCTCATGTTTTCTCTCGTGCTTTGCGTTGATAATAGAACAAATAAAGACGACAAAGCATACAACCAGAGTTGACCGATTGTCACATTCGCCGCCGGTAACTTACACTGGGATCGCGATTTTGGGAAAATTCAATACTCTGAGCTGCGTGTTCAGAAAAGGGAGAAAACATGCTTTGGTCTTTTCTTGCCGTACTTTTTTCCGGTTGGCTCTACGTTGATGCTTCGTACCGTGGCCCGCAATGGCAGCGCTGGCTGTTCAAACCCGTCACCTTACTGCTGTTGGTGGCTTGGGCCTGGCAGGCACCAACGCTCAACACCACCGACTATTTGATCCTCGCTGGGCTGGTTGCCACATTGGTTGGCGATGCGCTGACGTTATTGCCACGTCAGCAAATGCTCTATGCGCTGGGCGCATTCTTCCTGTCACACCTGCTGTATACCATCAGCTTTGCCGCCCACATGACCATGAGCTTCTTCTGGCCGATCCCGGTGACCCTGCTGGTGATAGGTGCCGTGGTGATGGGCATCATCTGGTCAAAACTCGAAGATTTGCGTTGGCCGATCTGTACGCTGATTGGCATGACGCTGGTGATGAACTGGATGGCAGCGGAAAACTACTTCTTCCGCCCGACTGACTTCAGCTTTTCGCTGCTAGTGGGTGCAGGACTATTGCTGTTGGCCAATATTGTCTGGTTTATCAGTCATTATCGCCGCCGTTTCAGTGCTGATAGCGCCATTGTGGCCGCCTGCTACTTTGCCGGTCACTTTATGATTGTGCGCTCACTGTGGCTCTACTGAAGAAATAATGACCTTTAACGCTTGACTCTGGAGTGGACTCCAAAGTGTAGCATTCAGGTTGCGGGCAGTGGCCCGCACCTGATACCGGAGGTCACATGCACGCACATACTCATTCTTGCCGCTGTGGGAAATCCCATAGCAAGCCTCAACCGCTGTGCGCCATTCGCAGCGCATCGCCCACCACGCTGAAAATCTCTGCCGCCCTGCCCGCCACACCGGAAAATGGTTGCGGCTGCTGCGACAACGACAGCGCCAGCCCTGGCGGTGAAAGCGACGCCGAAAGCGACAGGCCCGGCTCCTCTTCCCATCAGTTCCGCTGGCAAATCGCCGGCATGGATTGCCCCAGCTGTGCGCGCAAAATTGAAAGCGCGGTACAACAGATCCCGCAGGTCAGCGCAGCCCGCGTTATTTTCGCCAGTGAAAAACTGGTCGTGGGTGCCGACCAGGATATTCGCTCAGCCGTAGAGCAAGCCGTGAAAAATGTCGGCTTTACGCTCACTTCAAACGATCCGCAAGCGCAGACCGCTGCACCTAACCGCTGGCGCGAAAATGCTGCCCTCGTCGTGCTGGCGCTGCTGATGCTGGCCAGTTGGCTGCTCAGCCAGATTTCACCGCTATGGGGCGATCGCCTGTTCGTGGTGACCACGCTGATTGGCCTGGCACCGATTGCCCGCAGCGCCTGGAAACTGCTGCGCGGTGGCTCGCCCTTTAGCATCGAAACCCTGATGACCCTCGCTGCCGCCGGTGCACTGTTGATCGGCGCCCACGCTGAAGCGGCCATGGTGCTGATGCTGTTCCAACTGGGTGAACGTCTGGAATCTTATGCCGCCACCCGTGCGCGTCGGGGCGTAACCGCCTTGATGGCCCTGCGCCCTGCTACCGCCACCCGTGTGAATGGCGCGCAGCGTGAGCAGGTGGCGCTGGAAGACTTACACCCCGGCGACAAGATTGAAGTCGCCGCTGGTGGGCGTTTACCGGCCGATGCTGAGCTACTGAACCTCAGCGCCAGCTTTGACGAAAGCGCGCTAACTGGTGAATCTGTGCCAGTTGTGCGCCAGCCTGGTGAAACGGTGATGGCTGGTGCCACCAGCGTAGATCGTCTGGTGACCCTGAAAGTCATCTCCCAGCCGGGCCAAAGTGCCATTGACCGCATTCTGCAACTGATTGAAGAGGCCGAAACCCATCGCGCCCCGGTTGAACGCTTTATCGATCGCTTCAGCCGCATTTATACCCCCGCCATTATGCTGCTGGCACTCATGGTGATGCTTTTGCCGCCATTGGTGGCGGGTGCTGCATGGCTGCCGTGGATTTATAAAGGTTTGACGTTGCTACTGATTGGCTGCCCCTGTGCCCTGGTGATTTCAACACCGGCGGCGATCACCTCTGGTTTAGCCGCCGCGGCACGACAGGGTGCGCTGATTAAGGGCGGTGCGGCACTGGAGCGACTGAGCCGCATCCAGACCATGGCCTTCGATAAAACCGGCACCTTAACTGCAGGCAAACCCCAGGTCACACAGATAGATGTCTTCGGCACACAGCAAGAGAACGCGCTGCTCAGCCTGGCGGCTGCCGTTGAACAAGGCTCCAGCCATCCTTTGGCGCTGGCGATTGTGCGTGAAGCCGTACGTCGCCAACTGGCGTTACCGCAAGCACAACATCAACAAGCATTGGCCGGAAGCGGTATCCGCGCCCGGGTTGATGGAGTGAGTTATCAGCTTCTGGCCCCGCGCGATGTCAATGTTCTCACTGACGATCAGCAACAACTGATTGCGCAACGAGAAGCGCAAGGCCAGACGGTGGTGGTGCTGTTGCAAGAACAGACAGTGCTCGGCGCATTGGCCTTGCAGGATCAACTGCGAGAAGAGGCGATGACGGCAGTGTCGCAGTTGAAAGCGTTAGGTATCAAAAGCCTGATGCTGACCGGCGATAACCCGCGAGCCGCGGCGGCGATTGCGGCTGAACTCAGCATCGATTATCGCGCTGGGCTGCTGCCCGCCGATAAAGTCGAGGCGGTACGCAAGTTAGGTGAAGCGCAGTCATTGGCGATGGTCGGCGATGGCATTAACGACGCACCCGCGATGAAAGCGGCAACGTTGGGCATCGCGATGGGCAGCGGCACCGATGTGGCACTGGAAGCCGCCGATGCCGCCTTAACACAAAACCGTCTGACGTTGTTACCGCGCACGGTATTACTGGCACGCCGCACGCGCGCCATTATTCGTCAGAACATTGCGATTGCGCTCGGCTTGAAGGGGATTTTCCTGATCACCACACTGCTCGGCTTCACCGGTTTGTGGTTAGCGGTGCTGGCAGACTCCGGCGCCACGGCGTTAGTCACGGCTAACGCACTGCGGCTGCTGCGTCAGCGTTAAGCCTGGCCTTTCTGAATCAGATACTGGTACGGCAGCGTTTCCGTTTGCTGTGCCAGCAACTGGTGTTCCATAAAGCGGCAAAATCCCGGTATATCGCGTGTGGTAGCGGGATCGTCAGCGATGATCAGCAGGGTTTCACCCGCCTGCATGGTGCGTACGGTTTTGCGCACCATCATCACCGGCTCAGGGCAGCGTAACCCCAAAGCATCAAGCGTGTGGTCCGGCGCAGAAAAGGGATCGCTCATGATTCTCTGTCTTTGTTCGTGGTGGGCGCTCATTCTAGCGCGCTCAATCTCCAGCGCAAGGCGATAACGATTGCGTTAAAATTAACCATTGCTTAAATTGCGCAACGCGCTAAGATGCCGCCGTTTTCATTTTATGGCTGTACAGCTCGGCTCTATGGGTTCCCTCACCCCTACATTAAAAAGGCTCACAATGATTGATATTTCTGCACGTCAGCGCATGCATGCGCTGTTTTGGCTATCGCTATTCCATCTGCTGGTGATCACCTCCAGTAACTACCTGGTACAGCTGCCGGTCTCGATTTTCGGCTTCCACACCACCTGGGGCGCGTTTAGCTTTCCGTTTATTTTCCTCGCTACCGACCTCACCGTGCGCATTTTTGGCGCGCCTTTAGCCCGTCGCATTATTCTGGCGGTGATGATCCCGGCACTGTTTATCTCCTATGTGGTCTCCTGTGTGTTTTATCAGGGAGAATGGCAGGGTTGGGCTTCACTGGAACAGGTGAACCTGTTTGTCGCCCGTATCGCCAGCGCCAGCTTTATGGCTTATGCGCTGGGTCAGATTCTGGATGTCCACGTTTTTAACCGTTTGCGTCGTTTACCCCAGTGGTGGATCGCCCCGGCAGCCGCCATGTTCCTCGGTAATATCAGCGATACGCTGGCCTTCTTCTTCATCGCTTTTTATAAGAGTCCAGACCCGTTTATGGCAGCCCACTGGGTGGAGATTGCCATGGTGGATTACAGCTTCAAAGTGCTGATCTGCATGATTTTCTTCCTGCCCGCGTACGGTGTACTGCTTAACAGCATGTTGAAACGCCTGGCTGAACGTTCTGCACAGCGCCAGATGAATTTCGGCTAATTGCACATAGACGAAACGCCGCAGCGCGCTAAGATTTCCTGACAGTACGGCGGTTGCTTTTAACCGCCGATTCCGTTTTTATAGCGGATGGAAAGCACCAGACTGGAATCAATAAAGGGAAAAGAATGCGTAATTTAGTGAAATATGCGGGTATTGGTCTGTTGGTGTTGGGTCTCGCGGCCTGTGACCAGAAGAAAGATGATGCGGCAGCAGGCAGTAACGGTGCCAGCGCCAGTCAGTCCGCTCAGACCGTCAACCTGATGGACGGCAAGCTAAGCTTCAATCTGCCTGCGGGCATGTCTGATAAGAGCGGCAAACTCGGCTCGGAATCCACTAATATGCACGTTTACGCCGATGAAACCGGCCAGCGCGCGATTATCGTGATTGCCGGCGATCCCACCAACGAAGCGCTGGATGCACTCTCTCAGCGCCTGGAGCAGCAGCAACGCAATCGCGACCCGCAGCTGCAAGTGGTGTCTAACAAAGCCATTACGCTGAAAGACCAGCCAGCTCAGCAGTTGGATACGGTGATTTCTGCCAACAATCAGACCTCATGGTCTTCCGTGATTCTGGCAAAAGTGGATGGCAAACTGCTGACCCTGCAGATCACCCTGCCAGCAGACAATCAGCAGCAGGCGCAGAGCGATGCTGATGCCATTGTGAAAAGCATCACATTGAAATAGAGCACGCATCAACCGTAGCGGCGCGATTTATCGCGCGTATTCTTACAAAGGGACGCGCAATGAATTGCGCCGCTACAGAATGTGCTCCTTACAACCTCACCGGCGAAATATGCCAAATCTCATCAGCGTATTCCTGAATCGTTCTGTCCGCTGAGAAGTACCCCATATTAGCGATGTTCAACGCCGCACACCGCTGCCACTCATCTGGCTGACGATAAAGCTTGTCCACCTTATCCTGAGTATCCACATAGCTGCGGTAATCGGCCAACAATTGATAGTGGTCACCGAAGTTCACCAGCGCATCAAACAGATTGCGATAGCGCCCTAAATCCCCAGGACTGAACACGCCGCTGGCGATTTGTGTCAGTGCCTGATGCAGTTCGGCATCTTCCTCGTAGTACTTACGCGGGTTGTAGCCATCCTGACGCAGTTTCTCAACCTGCGGCGTGGTGTTGCCAAAGATAAAGATATTCTCCGCACCCACGTGCTCGCGCATCTCGACGTTAGCACCATCCAGCGTACCAATGGTTAATGCGCCATTGAGCGCGAACTTCATATTACTGGTGCCGGAAGCTTCCGTACCTGCCGTGGAGATCTGTTCAGAGAGATCCGCCGCCGGAATAATGATCTGCGCCAGGCTCACGCTGTAATTGGGAATAAACACCACTTTCAGCTTGTTCTTTACCTGAGGATCGTTGTTGATCACATTGGCGACATCGTTGATCAGATGAATGATGTGCTTCGCTACGTAATAGGCGGAAGCCGCTTTGCCGGCAAAGATATTGACGCGTGGCACCCAGTCTGCGGTGGGATCGGCCTTGATACGGTTGTAACGAGTGATAACGTGCAACACGTTAAGCAGTTGACGTTTGTATTCGTGAATACGTTTGATCTGCACGTCAAACAAAGCGTGCGGATCCAGCACAATATCCATGTTCTTCGCTACCCAATCCGCTAACCGCTTTTTGTTGGCGAACTTGGCATCACTAATCTGCTCAATAAATGCCGGGTAATCAACGTGCGGGGTCAGTTCGCTGAGTTGGCTGAGATCGGTACGCCAGTTGCGACCGATGGTGTCATCCAGCACCTCCGACAGCGCCGGGTTAGCCAAGGCCAGCCAGCGTCGTGGCGTTACACCGTTGGTTTTATTGCAGAAACGCCCGGGGAACAGGCGCGCAAAATCGGCAAACAGTGACTGCACCATCAGATTGGAGTGCAACTCTGACACGCCATTCACTTTGTGGCTCACCACCACCGCCAGCCAGGCCATGCGGATCTTACGGCCGTTGTTCTCATCAATAATCGAGATACGCGCCATCAGATCCCAGTCATCCGGGTAATACTCCTGGATGGTTTTCAGGAAGTAGTCATTGATTTCAAACACGATGCTAAGGTGACGCGGCAGAATCTTGCCAAACATATCCACCGGCCAGGTTTCCAGCGCTTCACTCATTAGCGTGTGGTTGGTGTAGGAGAACACCTGGCAGGTCACTTCAAAGGCATCGTCCCAGGTAAACTTGTGATCATCGATCAACAAGCGCATCAACTCGGGGATTGCCAGCACCGGATGCGTGTCATTCAGGTGGATGGCGATTTTATCCGCCAGATTGTCCCAGGTTTCATGCATCTGCCAGTGGCGGTTCAGGATATCCTGCACCGTGGCCGACACGAGGAAATACTCCTGACGCAGGCGTAGTTCACGGCCTGAATCGGTGGAGTCATCGGGATAGAGCACGCGCGACACGTTCTCCGAGTGGTTTTTGTCCTCCACCGCCGCAAAGTAATCACCTTGGTTGAATTTACCCAGGTTGATCTCGTTGCTGGCCTGGGCGCTCCACAAGCGCAAAGTATTGGTGGCGTCGGTGTCGTATCCGGGGATGATCTGATCGTAAGCGGCCGCAATAATCTCTTCGGTTTCCAGCCAGCGCACGCGCGCCCCTTCATGCTGCAAACGGCCACCAAAACGCACTTTGTAGCGCGTGTTAAAGCGCTGAAACTCCCAAGGATTGCCGTATTCCAGCCAGTAATCCGGCGATTCACGCTGCTGGCCGTCAACGATGTTTTGTTTGAACATGCCGTAGTCATATCGGATGCCGTAGCCGCGCCCTGGCAGGCCGAGCGTCGCCAGTGAATCCAGGAAGCAAGCGGCCAAACGGCCCAGACCGCCGTTACCCAGCCCGGGATCGTTCTCCTCATCCATCAGTTCGCTGAGGTCGAGCCCCATCTCATCCAGCGCCTGATTGAGATCGTCATAGATGCCCATCGCCAGCAACGCATTGCCCAACGTGCGCCCCATGAGGAATTCCATCGACAGGTAATAGACCTGACGCACATCCTGTGACAGCTGTGCACGACTGGAGCGCAACCAGCGTTCCACCATGCGGTCGCGAACCGCCAACAGTGCGGCGTTCAGCCACTCATGCTGATTGGCGATCGAGGGGTCTTTACCAATAGTAAACATCAGTTTATAGGCGATTGAGTGCTTCAGTGCGTCAACCGTTAGCGTGGGTGAGGCATAGGTGAAAGGTGCATTCATATCCAGTATCCCAATCTCTGATTACAGCAAACGTTGATAAAGATCGCGGTAGGCTTGTGCGGCCACCTGCCAACTAAAATCCATCCCCATTGCCTGGCGCTGAACATAACGCCAGAGCGAAGGACGGGACCAAAGAACAAAAGCACGTCGAATCGCCCGCAGCAGCGACCAGGCGTTACTGTCTTCAAAACTGAAACCGCTTGCGACCCCGTCAGCGAGGTTCTCCAGCGAACTGTCCTGCACGGTATCCGCCAGCCCACCGGTGCGGCGTACTAACGGCAACGTGCCATATTTCAGACCGTAGAGCTGTGTGAGTCCACACGGCTCAAAACGGCTCGGCACCATGATCACATCGGCACCGCCGACAATGCGGTGCGAAAACGCTTCATGATAGCCAATCTGCACCCCCACGCTGCCAGGATGCTCAGCCGCGGCGGCCAGAAAACCTTGTTGTAACTCAGCGTCGCCCTGGCCCAGCAGCACCAGTTGGCCGCCCTGCGCCAGTAATCCTGGCAACGCTTCCAGCACCAGATCCAGCCCCTTTTGTTTCGTCAGACGGCTGATGACACAGAACACCGGCGCTTTCTCATCAATTTTTAGCCCCATGGCAATCTGCAACTGGCGCTTGTTCTCGGCTTTGCTCTCCAGCGTGTCGCGGTCGTAACGCGCCGTCAGCAGCAAGTCATGTGCCGGGTCCCAGATTCCGGGGTCAACGCCATTGAGGATGCCACTCAGCCGCCCCTCTTTCAGACGTTGTTCAAGCAGCGATTCCATGCCGTAACCGAATTCGGGTCGGGTGATTTCCAGAGCATAAGTCGGGCTGACTGCCGTAATATGATCGGCATAAAATAAACCCGCTTTGAGATAGGAAATCTGTCCATAGAACTCCAGCCCATGCATGTTAAAGAATGCGCGCGGGATCTGAATCTCATCCAGATGGCGCGCATTGAACAACCCTTGATACGCCAGGTTATGCACGGTAAACACCGTTTTCGCCGGACGCCCGCGCGCGGCGATATAGGCGCAGGTTAAGCCAGCGTGCCAGTCATGCGCATGCACCACATCGGGTTGCCAGAAGGTATCCAGCCCACTTGCCAGTTCGGCCCCCATCCAGCCAAGCAACGCAAAACGCAGATAGTTATCCACATAAGCAAACTGCGATGTATCGTGATACGGGCTGCCGGGGCGCTCATACAATCCCGGTGCATCAATTAAATAAATGCCAACTCCGTTGAATTGTCCAAATAATAAACGGACCGGCCCGGCAAAAGTGTTTAATTCCGCAACAATCTCCGTGTCAGGGATCCCTTTACGCAGATCCGGATACGCGGGTATTAGCACCCGCGCATCCGTTCCACCTGCAATTTGGGCCTGAGGCAAAGCGCCGACAACATCAGCCAACCCGCCGGTTTTCAGCAGCGGGAAAAGTTCTGAACAGACATGTAAAACCTGCATCCTGGACCCCTATTATGTTATCGCTCGCGTTCCCCGCGACGATTGCCTGTGTGTCTTGCTCGTTGCTTTCGCGGTCAGCCAGCCAGTTTGGCCAGCATGGCGCGCGTGACCAGCACGATGCCCTCTTCTGAACGGTAAAAACGGCGGCTGTCTTCATCGGGGTTTTCACCAATCACCATGCCTTCAGGGATCACGCAGGCGCGATCAATCACGCAGCGGCGTAAACGGCAGGAACGGTTAATGACCACATCAGGCAGCAGCACCGAGGAGTCGATATTGCAAAATGAGTTGATGCGCACACGCGGGAACAGCACTGAATTCACCACCACCGAACCGGAGATGATGCAGCCGCCCGACACCAGTGAGTTCATCGTCATGCCATGGCTGCCCGAGCGATCCTGCACAAACTTCGCCGGCGGCAGAGGCTCCATGTGGGTACGTATCGGCCATTCATGGTCGTACATATCCAGTTCCGGCGTGACCGAGGCCAGATCGAGATTGGCTCGCCAGTAGGCCTCTAGCGTCCCGACGTCACGCCAGTACGGCTCAGCATTTTCGTCGTTCTGCACGCAGGATAAGGTGAAGGAGTGCGCGTAAGCCTCACCGCTGGCCACAATTTTCGGCAGCAGGTCTTTACCGAAATCGTGGCTGGATTCAGGGATCAGCAAATCCTCCTCCAGCAACTGATAGAGGTAGTCAGCATTGAACACATAGATGCCCATACTGGCCAAGGCTTTGCTGTCATCACCGGGCATTGACGGCGGTTTAGGCGGTTTCTCGACAAAATCCACCACGTTGTTTTCCGCGTCTACGGCCATCACACCAAACGCCGTGGCTTCCGCCAGCGGCACCGGCAAACAGGCGATGGTGCACTTCGCGCCACGGTCAGCATGGTCGAGCAGCATGCGCGAGTAATCCATTTTGTAGATGTGATCGCCCGCCAGAATGACGATGTATTGGGCGTTGTAGCGTCGAATGATGTCGAGGTTTTGCGACACCGCGTCTGCGGTACCGCGATACCAGTGCTCGGTTGACGCACGCTGCTGTGCGGGCAGCAGATCAACAAACTCATTCATCTCTTCGTTGAACAGTGACCAGCCACGCTGGATATGCTGCGTCAACGTATGCGACTGATATTGCGTGATCACGCCAATGCGCCGAATGCCCGAGTTAATGCAGTTCGACAGCGCAAAGTCGATGATGCGGAACTTGCCACCGAAGTGCACGGCAGGTTTGGCGCGTTTTGCGGTGAGATCTTTCAGGCGCGTACCGCGCCCGCCAGCAAGGATCAGGGCAACCGTTTGTGTAGGGAGCTGGCGCGCCAGCATCAGATGATCTGTTCTATCTAATTTAACCATGTCTGACTCCTTATGATTGCTTTAGGAACACACACACGCCGTGTGCGGGCCCGTGCCAGACAGTTGTCAGGATGGGGTTATCTTCCCCGGCGAAAGGAGGAATGGCACGCCACTCTCCGTCTGGTAAGGCAAGGTCACTCACCGATTCCGTGGCGTTGATTGTTATTAACCAGCGGCCGGAGAGCAGGATCTGCATTCTGTGCGCCCCCTGTTCCCACTCCTCATTCTCCAGTGGTTTGCCGCTGGCATTGAACCACCGTACGTTGCCATCGCCCTCCTGCCACCAGCGATCAGCGGTCAGTGCAGGGATGCGCTGACGCAGCCGGATTAACGCGGCAGTGAAGTCGACCAGTCCAAAATCATCCTGTTGCCAGGCCAGCCAGGTCAGCGGGTTGTCCTGACAGTACGCATTGTTGTTGCCGTGCTGGCTGTGACCGCGTTCATCCCCCGCCAGCAGCATCGGGGTGCCCTGCGCCAGCAGGAGCGTGGTCAATAACGCATGCACACTGCGCCGCCGCCGTTCGACAATATCGAAATTGACCTGCAGCCCCTCTTTGCCATGGTTATGGCTGAAGTTGCTGCTACTGCCGTCACGATTGTCTTCGCCGTTGGCCTGATTGTGTTTATTGTTGAAGCTCACCACATCACGCAGCGTAAAGCCGTCGTGGGCAGTAATCAGATTGATACTGGCGTGCGGCAGACGTCCGTCACGCTGGAATACGTCACTGGAGGCCGCAAAGCGCCGGGCAAAGTCACCGTTGTTGAGTTGACCATGCAGCCAGTATCGGCGCGCGGCATCACGGAAGTGATCGTTCCACTCAGCGAAATCAGCAGGGAAATTCCCCACCTGATAACCGCCGGGGCCGATATCCCAGGGTTCAGCAATCAACTTGACCTTAGATAGCAGCGGGCAGGCCTTAATGGCAGCAAACAGCGGCGCATCCTGACGGTATTCCGGCGTGCGTCCTAACACACTCGCCAGGTCAAAGCGGAAACCATCGATATGACAGTCCCGCACCCAGTAGCGCAGCGCTTCTAAGGCCCAATCCATCACCTGAGGATCGCTGAGATTGAGGGTGTTGCCACAGCCAGTCCAGTTTTGATATTCACCCTGCGCGTCGAGCCAGTAATAGCTGGCGTTATCTACGCCGCGCAGCGAAATGTTAGGGCCGATCTCTTCCAGTTCGGCGGTGTGGTTGAACACCACATCAAGAATCACCTCAATACCCGCCGCATGCAGCGCTTTAACGGCCTGCTGGAACTCCTGCAACGGTGTCAAACCGTGCTCGCCAGATGCATAGCGGGGGTCCACCGCCCAGAGTGCAAACGGGTTATAGCCCCAGTAATTGCTGAGCCCCAGCCGCAGCAAACGTGGCTCGCTGGCGAAATGGGCGATCGGCAGCAACTCCAGCGCGGTAATGCCAAGGTGATGAAAGTACTTCACCATAGCAGGATGGCCCAGCGCCGCATAAGTCCCGCGCAGCCTTTCCGGAATTTCCGGATGTTGCTGGGTCAGGCCACGCACATGCGCCTCATAAATCACCGTTTTACCCCACGGCGTCCGCAAGGGCTTATCCGTTTCCCAGTCGAAATCTTCGGCAATCACCAGCGATTTCGGTGCGATGGCGGCGTTATCCTGACTATCAGGCTGCTGCTCGCCGCCGCTAAAGCGTGGATCATCGGGAATGTCGCCGACCACCGCTTTGGCGCAGGGATCGACCAACAATTTGGCCGGATTAAAACGATGACCTTGCTGGGGTGCCCACGGGCCATGCACGCGATAACCATAACGTTGACCTGGCTTAAGTGCGGGAAAATAGCCGTGCCAGATATCGCCGCTACGCGCCGGAAGGGGAAAGCGCCGCTCTACGCCGTGCGCGTCAAATAAGCACAGTTCAACCTGCTCGGCATGGCGGGAAAACAGCGTGAAGTTCACGCCGCGCCCGTCATAGTGGGCGCCCAACGGCGTCGGCTGCCCGGTCTCCAGCATCAGTCGCCCTCCCGCACCAGCCAAATCGTGGCCAGTGGTGGCAAGGTCAGGCTGATTGATTGTGCACGACCGTGGCTCTCAATCGCATCCGTGTGAACGATGCCGTGATTACGCACGTCGCTGCCGTGATAATCATGCTGGTCGGTATTCAACACCTCACGCCAGCCACCTTGCTGATTGACGCCGAAACGATAATCGTGGCGCGCCACCGGCGTGAAGTTGCTGGCGACGATGATTTCGTTGCCCTCACGATCGCGGCGTACAAACACAAACACCGAATTCTCATGATCGTCGACCACCAGCCACTCAAAACCCTGCGCATTAAAATCCAGTTGATGGAGCGGCGCAAAGTGTTTGTAGCTGTGGTTGAGGTCGCGCACTAAACGCTGCACGCCGTTGTGCCAGTTGTCCTCACCTTCCAGCAAGTGCCAGTCAAGGCTGGTATCGTGATTCCACTCACGACCCTGAGCAAACTCGTTGCCCATAAACTGCAGTTTCTTGCCGGGGAAGCCCCACATCCAACCGTAATAGGCGCGCAGGTTGGCAAACTTTTGCCATGCATCACCCGGCATCCGGTCGAGTATCGAACGTTTGCCATGTACCACTTCATCGTGAGACAGCGGTAACACGAAGTTTTCGGTGTAGTTATAAAGCATGCCGAAGGTCATCAGGTTGTGATGATAACGACGGTGCACCGGATCGAGTTTCATGTAATCGAGCGTGTCGTGCATCCAGCCGAGATTCCATTTGAACCAGAAGCCGAGGCCGCCATCTTCGGAGGGACGCGTCACACCGGGATAATCGGTAGACTCTTCCGCCACGCTGATACTGCCTGGCGCGGCACGGCCCAGCGTACGGTTGGTGTGGCGCAGGAAGGAAATCGCTTCAAGATTCTCACGACCGCCGAAGTGGTTGGGGACCCATTCACCCTCTTTGCGGCTGTAATCGCGATAGATCATCGAAGCCACTGCATCGACGCGTAAGCCGTCAATGCCAAAACGCTCCATCCAGTAGAGCGCGTTACCGGAAAGATAGTTACTGACTTCACGCCGACCGAAGTTATAAATCAGCGTGTTCCAGTCCTGATGGTAGCCTTCGCGCGGATCGCTGTGTTCGTACAGTTCAGTACCATCGAATTTCGCCAGCCCGAAGTCATCACTGGGAAAATGGCCTGGCACCCAGTCGAGCAGCACGTTGATACCCGCATCGTGTGCCGCGGCAATAAAGTGGCGGAATTCGTCACGCGTGCCGAAACGGCGCGTCGGCGCGTACATCCCCAGCGGCTGATAGCCCCAGCTGCCGTCAAACGGGTGCTCGTTGATTGGCAGCAACTCAATGTGCGTAAAGCCCATCTCTTTGACGTACGGCACCAGCTGTTCAGCCAGCTCTTTGTAACTCAGCCAAAAGTTATTGTCGGTATGACGCCGCCATGAACCCAGGTGCACTTCATAAATCGAGATCGGCTGATCAAAAGCATTCGCGGCTTTACGCTGTGGCAGCATCTCCACTTTCGGCGGCAGACCACAGATCATTGACGCCGTTTGCGGACGCATTTGCGCTTCAAAAGCAAACGGGTCCGCTTTTATGCGCAACTGCCCATGAATATCAATGATTTCATATTTATACAGCTGGCCATTTACCGCGCCCGGCACAAACAATTCCCAGATACCGAGTTCACGGCGGAAGCGCATCGGATGACGGCGGCCATCCCAGAAATTGAATTCACCCACCACGGAAACACGGCGTGCGTTAGGAGCCCAGACGGAAAAACGCGTTCCGCTGACGCCATCAATGGTGGCACCGTGCGCGCCCAGGGTTTCATACGGGCGTAAGTGCGTGCCCTCGCCGAGCAGCCAGGCATCCATCTCCGCCAGTAGCGGGCCAAAGCGATACGCATCATCGATCAGATTCTGCTGACCATGCCACGTGACCGCCAGCTGATAGCGAAACAGGTTTTTACGGCGTGGGATCACACCACAGAAGAAACCGCGAGAATCCAGACATTTAAGCTGTGCGCATTTGCGACCGGTGTTGGTTTCAATTACCCACACTTCCGAGGCATCAGGCAGCAGTGCGCGCACTTCGAGGCCTTCGACAGTTTGGTGCATCCCCAGAAAAGAGAAGGGATCGGCATAATTCCCGGCAAAAAGGGCATTGATCGCCTGGCGATCGGGAAGCTCTGACATGACTTTCTTCCTATGATTTTGCGCAGGCGACCGGAGTGGACAACAATGCCGCCTCTGGTGCGCTGCTTTTCATTGAGCCATACATACACCAGCAAGAGAGAGGACACCGTCCATGGGAGAAGATCTTTGCCGTGTACAACAACCATTCAGTTCGAAAGCAAAAACAGTTAACAACCGGCACATCACTGTTAAATCATAGCTTGGGGCTGGCAGAAGCCAGGGGGGAAAGCAAAAAAATCTTGTCGGACGAGCAAAAAGGGGAAGCGGATCACTTGTCAGGCGCAACTTGCGTTAAGTTTTGCAACCTGGATTACAAAAAAGGCCGGGAAACCCCGGCCTGTCTGGTTTGTCGCTGCGCTTAGTCGATCAGCAAACGTAGCATGCGACGCAGCGGTTCAGCCGCGCCCCACAGCAACTGGTCACCCACGGTGAACGCGGAAAGGTATTCCGGCCCCATGTTCAGTTTACGCAGACGTCCTACTGGCGTGGTCAGCGTGCCGGTGACGGCCGCTGGCGTCAGCTCACGCATGGTGATCTCACGGTCGTTAGGCACCACTTTCACCCACTCGTTGTGGGAAGCCAACAGCTGTTCGATTTCGTTCAGCGGCACATCTTTTTTCAGCTTCAGGGTGAACGCCTGGCTGTGGCAGCGCAGCGCGCCCACACGGACACACAGACCATCGACCGGAATCACACTACTGGTACGCAGGATCTTGTTGGTTTCTGCCTGGCCTTTCCACTCTTCGCGGCTCTGGCCGTTATCCAGCTGTTTGTCGATCCACGGAATCAGGCTGCCCGCCAGCGGTACACCGAAGTTGTCGGTCGGCAAAGTGCCAGAACGGGTGAAATCAGTGACGCTGCGTTCGATATCCAGAATCGCGGAAGCCGGATCCTGCAGGGATTTCGCTACGTGGTCGTGCAGCATGCCCATTTGCGTCAGCAGTTCACGCATGTGACGCGCACCGCCGCCGGAGGCCGCCTGGTAAGTGGCCACAGACGCCCACTCGACCAAATCGTTGGCGAACAGGCCGCCCAGTGACATCAGCATCAGGCTGACGGTGCAGTTGCCGCCAACGAAGGTTTTGATGCCGTTGTCGAGGCCCTGACGAATCACGTTGTGGTTAACCGGATCGAGAATGATGATGGCGTCATCTTTCATGCGCAGCGTTGATGCTGCATCAATCCAGTAGCCCTGCCAGCCGCTTTCGCGCAGCTTAGGATAGACTTCACTGGTGTAGTCACCGCCCTGGCAGGTGATAATAATATCCAGCGCCTTCAGCGCCTCGATATCAAAAGCATCCTGCAGCGCACCGGTCGACTTACCGCCAAAGGTTGGCGCCGCCTGACCCAGCTGTGAGGTGGAGAAGAAGACCGGATTGATTACATCAAAATCACGTTCTTCACTCATGCGTGACATCAGCACAGAGCCGACCATGCCACGCCAACCAATAAAGCCTACATTCTTCATTTTCTGTCCGTCCGGGGCGTTTTCACTGTGCCCTTCGTGGTGCGAGGAAAGACCAGCCGGATTATCCAGTTGATCTGCGTAATAATCAGGTTTACCTGCGACCTCCAACTCTACAAAATGCAGGCTTTCTGGCAAGTGAATTAATTCGATTGCATCAACTTTTTCAGCAGTACAACTAATAATTCCGAATAAGAGTGGTTTTTAAAAATGACTGAGATGATATCCGCAACCATCTTGTTGCTGTTGATTATGGACCCGTTAGGTAACCTGCCGATCTTTATGTCGGTGCTTAAGCATCTCGAACCTAAGCGTCGCCGCGTGGTACTGATGCGCGAAATGCTGATCGCGCTGATTCTGATGCTGTTGTTTTTATTCGCCGGTGAACGCATTCTGGCGTTCCTCAATTTGCGCACCGAGACGGTGTCGATCTCCGGCGGCATCATTCTGTTCCTGATCGCCATCCGCATGATTTTCCCCTCCGGTGAAACCAGCACCAGCGGATTACCCGCCGGTGAAGAACCATTTCTGGTGCCGCTGGCAATTCCGTTAGTGGCTGGGCCGTCGTTACTGGCCACCCTGATGCTGCTGTCGCATCAATATCCCAATCAGATGACGCATCTGGTGGGTGCGTTGATGATCGCCTGGGGAGTGACGGTGGTGATTTTGCTGCTGTCCGGCGTGTTTTTACGCCTGCTTGGTGACAAAGGCGTCAATGCGCTGGAACGCCTGATGGGGCTGATTCTGATTATGCTGGCAACGCAGATGTTTCTGGATGGGATACGCGCGTATCTCAAGCTGTAAGCCCCTCCCTGAACAGCGATGGCCCTTAATCAGGGCCACTCTTCGTCATAAATAATTCATGCAAACTGTCTGGCTTTAGGATTTATCCGCATAGAACCTGCTGACGCTTAGAGGGTTAAATAGTTCTAATTGTTGAAAAGGTCTCTGGCAAACAGGGAGTCATTTGTGGCGGATAATATCGACACCTACAAAGGTGAGGGAATATTCATTATTGTTGAACGGCTCTACAGCCGCGATTCCCCCAGCTGGCACGGTATTGGCACAGCGCTGATGCAAGTGCATCGAATGGTATATCAACTCTATCGTAAGCAAGATGTTTCATTGGAAGGCGAAAGAATTACGCCGGAAAGCGCTTCGCTGTGGCAACGCATTCAAATTCTTTCCGGTGCGCAATTAGTGCAGCAGAACTCGGCAGATAATATCACGCGTTTTGCGCTCGATTATGCCGGTTCACGTTTTATGGGCACACCGGTTTCGATTGGCGGACTTAAAACGAAAAAAATTCCGGATTTCCTTACCAAAGAATATACTTTGCCGACGCAAAGAATTATGGCTTATGGCCGAGATCCGATTCCAACGGTCACGCTGTATGGCCGACCGGATGCAAAGTTTGTCATGGGCAGCGGCGGTAAGGACGATCCGACGGCAGCAGCGAAATACAACGACAAGACTAAGCAGTTAAAATTGATCAATCCCAACAATGAACTGGCTGGCATGATGCGCCAGTTAACTTCCCTGCGAGCGATAAAATGAGAATTCCTGCTGCACATCTTGTGTTCGGCGCACTTTTTTTAATTTTCGGTTATCTCTCTTACAATGAAACCGTCAGTTTTTTTCTTAGCAACTTTGCGGGTACGGTTGCCGATATTCGTAGCGTATTAATTGCGCCACTCTTTACTGCGCTGTTCTATTTACTTTATTACATTGCCAGCAGTTTAACCTTTAAGAAATTATCACGTTTTGCAACCAATAAAGAAGTGGTGTTTCAGGCTCTCTTTTTAATCGCTAATGTTTTTTTACTGCTGCTGTCCGCCAAATTTTTCTCGTGGAAAACCAGTAACGAATTAAATGGTGCCACCCAACTCATTGAACTGGATACGCAGCAAATTGCACTAACTTATGTGGTCGCCAGCTTGGCTGCGTTCATTTTATTTATAGTGATTCGTAAAAAATGGCGCTGATGTCGCTGTTTGAGATCATTAAGCGGGGTTTCCTGAATTCGTTCAATTATCGTGGACTGGAAACGCGTACACGGTATATCACTTTCGTGATGTTTCAGGTTGCATGGTTTTGCCTGTATTTGAAAGAGTTTGCCTCGCAGGATGCAGAGATTGGCTTTGTGCCGCTACTGCTGTTTATTTTGCCGACACTGTCATGCGGTAGCCGCAGGGTAAATGATGCGGGCTATTCGCGCGGCGTGTTTATGTTGCTGCTGATTGCGCCCTTCTTGTTGTTCCCTTTTCTTGCCTTCCCACCCTCCGTGCCGCGCCCATCGGCGGAGCAATGAAAGCGGGCGGCACGTTGGCCTCCCGCTTGCAGAGTTACTTTTTCTTCTTCTCAATCGGTTTACCCGACCAGTAACCGGCCAGCAGCGAACCTGACAGGTTGTGCCACACCGAGAACAGTGCGCCTGGCAAGGCCGCCAGCGGTGAGAAGTAGAGTTTGCCCAGCGTGGCCGCCAGACCGGAGTTCTGCATGCCGACTTCCAGCGCCAGCGTACGGCAAGTGGATTCGTCAAAGCCGAACAGCTTGCCGCCCCAATAGCCGCCCAGCAGACCAATGGCGTTATGCAGGATCACCGCGGCAATCACCACCAGACCCACGGAACCGATAAAGCCTTGAGAGCCTGCCACCACAGCGCTGATGATCAGCAAAATACAGATCATTGAGAACGCCGGCAGATACGGCTCAACGCGGCGCACCACGCTGTTCATGGAGTGGTGGATAATCAGGCCCAGACCAATTGGGATGACCACGATTTTAACGATACTGAGCAACATGCCCACCACATCCACCTGAATGTGCGTATCAACGTAGAAACGCGTCAGCAGCGGCGTGGCGAACACGCCCACCAGCGCTGAAACGGACGAAATGGTCACTGACAGTGCCACATCCCCTTTCGCCAGATAGATCATCACGTTGGATGCGGTGCCACTGGCGACGCTACCAACCAGAATCATACCGGCAGCCAGATCCGGTGGCATCTGGAACAGTTTTGCCAGACCCCAGGCCGCCAGCGGCATCACCAGATAGTGCAAAAATGTCCCGGCGATAACCGGTGCCGGACGTACCAGCACGCGTTTGAAATCGTCAATATTGAGAGTGACGCCCATGCCGAACATGATTAGCATCAGCAGATAAGTGACCCATGGACCAATACCGGTGAAGGTGCCAGGAGAGTAATACGCAGCGACCGAAAGCAGCACGGCCCAGAGCGGGAACAGACGAGTTAACATGCCGAGCATGAGGAGACTTCCTTAGATATTTTTTAATTTATTTCATATGCCACAGATGAATGCCGTGCGGGGAACGACCACAGCGACGGACGCAGGATCATAACATTTCATTATCGTGACGTAAGGCGGGAAGTCGCTGGCAGGATAAAATGCGGATCGTCTGCGGTCGATCCGCGATTTGTGGAGAAATTACTCTGCTTTTTCCAGTAAAACACGGTAGATCACACCACCGATTGCTGCACCGATGATGGGCATCAGCCAGAACATCCATAGCTGCTGTAGTGCCCAACCGCCCTGGAAAATCGCGACACCGGTACTCCGCGCCGGATTCACCGACGTATTGGTCACCGGAATACTCACCAGATGGATCAAGGTCAGCGCCAGACCAATGGCAATCGGTGCGAAACCTGCTGGCGCGCGCTTATCGGTTGCCCCCATGATGACCACCAGGAAAATGGCCGTCATCACCGTCTCACAAATCATCCCGGCATGCAGGCTAAAGCCACCCGGTGAGTGCTCGCCATAGCCGTTGGAAGCAAAACCGCTGGCTGCGGCATCTAATCCAGGCTTTCCACTGGCAATGACATAGAGCACGCCAGCGGCGGCCACGGCACCAATCAGCTGAGCAATGATGTAGGGGATAACCTGCGCTGCCGGGAAACGGCCGCCAAAAGTTAAACCAATGGTCACGGCGGGATTAAAGTGACCGCCCGAGATATGGCCGACGGCAAACGCCATCACCAACACCGTCAAACCAAATGCCAGCGCTACGCCAGCAAAACCAATTCCTGTTTGCGGAAAGGTAGCCGCCAGTACCGCACTACCACAGCCACCTAAAACCAGAACAAATGTGCCTACCCCTTCAGCCACTAATCTTTGCATAGCCACTCCCTCAAAAATTTAATGTTTTCTCGATGGGACTATCATTCAGAGCGATTAAGGCGCAACCGCTGAATAGAATCGTAGTGCGATATGCAGACAATTCCAGTGCATAAACAGAGGGATAACGCTGATAATTAAAAGGTTATTAAGCAATAGTTGGTGCGGAAAACAGACTGCCGTTTGGCTTAAATAATTGTTTAACGATATTAATAAATAAAAAAGCCGGACCATGTCCGGCTTGATTTATTGCGCTAAAAATTTGCCTTAAGAACCAAAAAGATTCTTATGCAGTGCGCGCACCACTTCTTCCGCATCTGGCGTTGGCACCAGGAAGCACAGGTTATAGCTGCTTGCGCCGTAGCAAATCATGCGCAGGTTGAATGGCTCAAGTGCGCCAAACACCTCTTTACCTACACCGCAGGCTTTCGACAGGTTGTTACCGATGATCGCCACCAGCGCCAGATTCTCTTCCACCTCTACACGGCACAGTGAAGAGAGTTCGGTCAACAGCGCTTGCGTCAGCAGACTCTCACCGGTGGTGGAAGATCCAGTGGTGTCCAGCGTCAGTGCCACGCTCACTTCGGAAGTGGTAACCAGATCAACCGAGATATTGTGGCGCGCCAGAATCGCAAACACTTCAGCCAGGAAGCCGTGTGCGTGCAGCATGTTCAGGCTGTGCAGCGTCATCAGCGTTTGCTTACGGCGCAATGCCAGTGCACGGAACAGCGGTGGGTTTTTGGTTTCGTTGCACACGCGTGTCCCACCCGCCGCTGGATCTTTACTTGAGCCAACAAATACCGGGATATCACTGCGCACCGCTGGCAGCAACGTCGCTGGGTGCAGTACCTTCGCGCCGAAGATGGCCATTTCAGCCGCTTCTTCAAAGGTGATCTCTTCAATACGCTTCGCGGTAGGCACCACGCGTGGGTCGGTGGTGTAGATACCGGCCACATCGGTCCAGATATCCACACGCGCCGCTTGCAACGCTTCACCCAGCAGTGCCGCTGTATAGTCGCTGCCGCCACGTCCCAGCGTGGTGGTGCGGCCTTTGCTTTCGCTGCCAATAAAGCCTTGGGTGATCACCAGCGCTTCGGCAACGCGTGGAGCCAGTTGTGCGGTGGTCAACTCTTTTAAGGTGGCGATTTCAGGTTCGGCACGACCGAAACGATCGCTGGTGCGCATCACTTTACGCACGTCAAACCACTCAGCATTCACCTGACGCTCACGCAGCACTTCGACAAACAGCAGCGTCGACATTAGCTCACCGTGGCTCACCAGTTCGTCGGTCAGTGCGTGTGAGGTCGCCAGAGCGGTGGCTTCCGCCAGCATCAGGATGTTTTCCAGCATGCGATCAATCTCCTGACGGATCACATCAGGCGACTGCAGACGATCAATGATGGCGTATTGGATGTTACGAATTTCATCCAGCAGGTGAGCACGCTGCTCCAGTTCCCGGCCTTCGGCCAAAGCAACCAGCAGGTTGGTCACGCCAGCAGATGCAGAGAGCACCACTAAACGGGTATTGGCATCAGACAGCACCACATCGGCACTGCGGTTCATAGCATCAAAATCGGCAACGCTGGTGCCGCCAAATTTCGCCACGATCAGAGTTTGAGACATGTAACGAACCTCGTGTCAGATTAGCTTTCTCCCGTTATCAGCAACGGAAGAGGTGATTTCAGCCTTGGCACAAGAGAAGAGCAGAATTGGACAGACAAGATCAGGAGATGAGTCACCAAAAGCACTTCACCTTGCGAAACGTCCGACTGCGGACGCTTCTGGTGACAACCCAGAGGATTCAGCCCCTGCAGCCGACAGCTCAACACACCGCGTGTTGTGCCATCTCGGCGTCACACCCCCTGATGTGTACTCAAACGGATACGGTTCCTTGAACACACTGCCTGGGCGACGCGCCTCTTCTGGCTTGCACCCGGAGGTGCAAGTCGCGCGCACAAAATACTGATTAATTCTTCCGCTGTCCAGCCTTGTAGCAACGGGATGATTCTTTTTTAGATTTTCGCCAGCGCATCACTGAACAAACACCGATCGCGCTGCCCGCCTAAAGTAGTTAACGGTGCGAAAAATGCGGCCAGATCCTGATGCGGCACAGGGAATGTTTATGTCGCAAAAGCGACAATCTGCGCCGGATTTAACTGAAACAGTGCGGCCACAGTCACAAATTTTTTCCCTTCGATTGCAACTGTGGTCATACTGAAACCCGTTCGCGGTTGCGTATAAGCCACAAGATTAGCATGCCGGGCCAGCAGGACGCGCCCGGATGGAATGACGGTTCTTATTTCAACAAGAGTGTTGCCATGAAAAATATCAATCCGAAACAAACCGCAGCCTGGAAAGCGCTGCAGCAGCATTTTGATCAGATGAAATCGGTGCAGATCGCCGACCTGTTTGCACAGGATGCCGATCGTTTTGCGAAATTCTCTGCCACCTTCGATGATCAGATGCTGGTGGATTTCTCAAAAAACCGCATCACCCAGGAAACCCTCGACACCTTACAAGCGCTGGCTAAAGAGACCGATCTGGCGGGCGCGATCAAATCCATGTTCTCTGGTGAGAAAATCAACCGCACCGAAGATCGTGCCGTTCTGCATGTCGCCCTGCGTAACCGCAGCAACACGCCAATCTTGGTTGATGGCAAAGATGTGATGCCAGAAGTGAATGCCGTGCTGGCGAAGATGAAAGGCTTCTCTGGGCGCATCATCAGTGGCGAGTGGAAAGGCTATACCGGCAAAGCCATTACCGACGTAGTGAACATCGGTATCGGTGGTTCCGATCTCGGTCCGTTTATGGTGACGGAAGCGCTGCGTCCTTACAAAAACCACCTTAACATGCACTTTGTTTCCAACGTTGATGGCACCCACATCGCGGAAACCCTGAAAGATCTCAGCCCGGAAACCACACTGTTCCTGGTGGCCTCAAAGACCTTCACCACCCAAGAAACCATGACCAACGCCCACAGCGCGCGTGACTGGTTCCTGACAACGGCTGGCGACCAGCAGCACGTGGCAAAACACTTTGCCGCGCTGTCCACCAACGGTAAAGCCGTCGGTGAATTCGGCATTGATACCAACAACATGTTCGAGTTCTGGGACTGGGTGGGTGGACGCTATTCACTGTGGTCAGCGATTGGTTTGTCGATCATCCTGTCAATCGGCTTTGAAAACTTCGAGCAGTTGCTGAGCGGTGCGCATGCGATGGATAACCACTTCGCCAACACCCCAGCCGAACAGAACCTGCCGGTGCTGCTGGCGCTGATTGGTATCTGGTACAACAACTTCTTTGGTGCGGAAACCGAAGCCATCCTGCCTTACGACCAGTACATGCACCGCTTCGCGGCGTACTTCCAGCAGGGCAATATGGAGTCCAACGGTAAGTATGTCGATCGTGAAGGCAATCCAGTGGACTATCAGACCGGCCCGATCATCTGGGGTGAGCCGGGCACCAATGGTCAGCATGCGTTCTACCAGCTGATTCATCAGGGCACCAAACTGATCCCTTGCGACTTTATCGCACCGGCACAGAGCCACAACGTGTTAACCGATCACCATCCTAAGCTGCTGTCGAACTTCTTCGCGCAGACCGAGGCACTGGCGTTCGGTAAATCCCGCGATGTGGTGGAGAAAGAGTTTACCGATGCCGGTAAATCTGCCGAATCAGTGGCACACATCGTGCCGTTCAAAGTCTTCGAGGGCAACCGCCCAACGAACTCCATCCTGTTGCGTGAAATCACACCATTCAGCCTGGGTTCACTGATTGCACTGTACGAGCACAAAATCTTCACCCAAGGCGCGATTCTCAATATCTTCACGTTTGACCAGTGGGGCGTTGAATTGGGCAAACAGCTGGCAAATCGCATTCTGCCAGAACTGGAAAATGACGCGACCATTAGCAGTCATGACAGCTCCACCAATGGCTTAATTAATCGCTATAAATCCTGGCGTTAATTTCCCTGCCAATCTGAATAAGGCGGCACTATAGCCGCCTTATTTCTGTCAAATATGCCATCACACGCCCATTTCTGTTAATTTCCGCACGCGATAGGGTTAGATAATTCTTAAAATGACCTAAGGAAAATCGGAAGTTTGCCAAACGCTCCTAAACGATACTCGATTTAAAATGGATCTAATTTAGCAAGATAAATAACTATCTTACTGATTGGTAGATAATTTATATTTACCCCCTCTCAGGAAAATCTGATTATTCTTATTCCGTGCCATTTTTTAATGAAAAAGTGAAAAATCCTGCCACGACTCTGGCAACCCCACGATTATTCCGTCAGCAGAAAAAACCTCATTTAAAAAAAGCAGCTATCGCCAATTCGCCTTATTTATCACCAGAAATGCCCATACTTTCCGCCCTCTTTTTCTGTCGCTGAACTCTGGTAATTTGTTGCCCTATACTGAACGCGCCCGAAATTGGGGTACATCCTTCATTCATTTTTAGATGCAGGAAATGTTGTTATGAAAAAACTGATGGTTGCCGGTGCAGCCTTACTTTACGTTGCCGTTTCTTCTGCTGCGATCGCTGCACCAGAGGAAGCCGGTGCCGCAGCGGGTGCACAGGCGGGAGCAATCTCGACCGGTGCAACCACCGCTGTGGGTATCGGCGCACTGGGTGCGTTGGTAGGGCTCGGCATCGCTGCTGCTGGCGGCGGTGACGGGGCAAATACCGGTACAACAACGACCACGACAACGAGCACTACTCGTTGATCTAGCACCTTTAAACATAACCACACAGCTGTGTGGTTATTTTTTGCCTGGTTTTATTTTTAACAGGGATATACACAGTGCGCCGACTTCCTCTGCTGCTGCTTTGCCTGCTGCTGCAGGCCTGTACACAAACGCAAAAAGGCCTGGAACAAACCGTCATGCTGGCCGTTAACGGCCCGGATGACGTCACCGTGACCGATGAACAGGTCGCCAGCCTCCCCTACGCCAGCTTGTATGCCCGAATTAATGAAGGACCGCGAATTTTCGTGGTGCTTGGCTATGACGAACAGGGCCAGCAGAAATGGGTTACCCAAGATAAAGCGATGCTGGTGATGCAGCATGGCCGGCTGGTGAAGACCTTAGGACTGGTGGATAACCTCGATGCGGTGAGTAATCTGGCGCAGGACCCGCTAGCCGACCCGCTGCATCTGCAAAATAACGCCAGCTGGACACGCGTGGTGCAATGGCGTGAGAAAGAAAACGTGCGCGCTGCCACGGCAGTCTCTCGCTTCCAGCGTGGTGACGATACGGTACTGAATGTTGCCGGTGAACGCGTGCCGTGCCGCGTATGGATCGAGACCGTTAGCATGGAGAGCCTGGGCGCGGAATGGCAGAACACTTTCTGGATCGATAACCGTGATGGCGCAGTATTGCAGTCACATCAAATGCTGGCGGCAGACGCCTTCCCTGTTGAAACCACCATTCTGAAGCCGGCGAAATCATGAAAATAACTCCTTCCTTGCTGGCCGCTGTGGCACTCCTTACGGCAGGCAGTGCGCTGGCTGATAGCCAGGTTACGGTGCATGGCCAGAACAACCTGCAGATTGATCATGCGCAGAATCTGGCGCAGCTGTTAACGAACCCGGCACTGCATAGCTGGTGGCCTGGTACGGTGATCGCAGAGCGCGGCGCAACCGCAGTGGCGCAGCAACAACAGAAGCAATTGCTGGAAGACTTACGCCGTTGGCAAGCGGACAGTGGCGAAGCTTTAGCGGGCACCATCGGCGCGGTGATCCACCAGCTTAGTGCGCTACAGGTTACCGGGCGTCAGTTCACTTCGCTGGATCCTGACTGGGTGCGTCTGCGTCCTGAGGCTAACCGTACACTGCAGGGCAGCTATGACCTTTACACAGTGCCACAGCCAACGCAGGTGCTGGTGCTCGGCGCACTTGAAAATCCGGGTAAAGAGAGCTGGCAGCCGGGCCGCACCGTGCGCGACTACCTTGAGGGGCACGATCGCCTGTCGGGTGCTGAACGCAGTGTCGCCTCGGTGATTGCTCCGTCAGGTCAGATCCAGCAGGTGCCGATTGCCTACTGGAATCAACGCCACATTGAAGTCCAGCCTGGCAGCATCATCTGGCTGGGCTTTACCTCATGGAGCCTGCCGTGGGGCCAGGCTGATTTGAATGCGCGCATGCTTTCTCTTCTGACACAGCGGATTCCAGACTGATGAATAAACAAATACTTCTCAGCCTGTTGGCTGTTTCTGTCTCCGCGGCCTGCCAGGTGCATGCGGAAACCTGGCCTGAGCCTATTGGGCCATCACAATCGGATTTCGGCGGCGTCGGTTTGATGCAAACGCCGACGGCACGTATGGCGAAAGAGGGCGAATTCAGCCTCAACTTCCGCGATAACGATCAATATCGTTACTACTCTGCTTCGCTCCAGCTGTTTCCGTGGCTGGAAACCACCGTGCGTTACACCGATGTGCGTACCCGCCGTTACAGCGCGGTCGAGGGGTTCAGTGGCAACCAGAGTTATAAAGACAAAGCGTTCGATGTGAAGCTGCGCCTGTGGCAGGAGAGTTATTGGTTGCCAGAAGTCGCGGTGGGCTCGCGCGATTTGGGCGGCACCGGGCTGTTCGATAGCGAATATCTGGTGGCGACCAAAGCCTGGGGACCGTTTGATTTCACCATGGGCATCGGCTGGGGCTATTTGGGCAACAGTGGCAGCATTAAAAACCCGTTCTGTTCTTACAGCGACAGCTTCTGTACCCGCACCGGCGGAGGCACGGCGGGGGCGATTAATGGGTCTCAAATGTTCCACGGCCCGGCAGCGTTGTTCGGCGGCGTCGAGTATCAAACCCAATGGCAGCCGCTACGCCTGAAGCTGGAATATGAAGGCAACGATTATCAGGATGACTTTGCCGGGCGGCTTGAACAGCGCAGCAAGGTCAACGTCGGCGCGATTTATCGCCTGACTGACTGGGCAGATATCAACGCCAGCTATGAGCGTGGCAACACCTTTATGTTCGGGGTGACGGTACGCACCAACTTCAACGATCTGCATCAGTCGCACATTGACAGCGCCAAGCCTGACTATCACCCTCAGCCTCAGGGTGACCTGCTGCAGCCCACGGTGGTGGCCAACCAGCTGACCGATTTGAAGTACAACGCCGGGCTGAACGGCCCACGTATTCAGACCAAAGGCAGCACGCTGTACGTCTCTGGTGAGCAGACGAAATATCGTGATACGCGTGAAGGCGTCGATCGCGCGAACCGTATCATCATGAACAATCTGCCTGCCGGTATTGATACCATTGATGTCACCGAGTCGCGCTTCAATATGCCGCAGGTCACCACCCGGACGGATGTGGCCAGCCTGCATAATGAGCTGAGCGGTTACCCGTTGGGCCATGAACAACCCTTGCAGCAAACGCGTGAAAATCCAGTCGATCCCGGCGCAACCGAACAGGGCTTCTTCATTCGCAAAGATCGCCTCAATTACAATCTTGCTCCGGTGCTCAATCAATCCGTTGGCGGGCCCGAAAGCTTCTATATGTACCAACTGGGTGTGATGGGGAGCGTCGATTACGCGCTGACCAATCACTTGCTGGTGAGCGGCAGCCTGTTTGGCAACCTCGCCAACAACTATGACAAATTTAACTACAACGGCGCACCCGCAGATTCTACCCTGCCGCGCGTGCGTACCCATATTCGTGATTACGTCGAAAACAACGTTTACGTTAACGACCTGCAAGCGAACTACATGGGCTACCTCGGCAACGGTTTCTACGGCCAGGTGTACGGCGGTTATCTGGAGACCATGTACGGTGGCGTGGGCGGAGAAGTGCTTTACCGCCCGGTGGACAGCAACTGGGCATTCGGGGTTGATGCCAACTACGTGAAGCAGCGTGACTGGGACAACATGATGCAGTTCACGGACTACAAAGCCCCAACCGGGAATCTGACCGCATACTGGCGTCCATGGTTTATGCAGGATGTGTTGGTGAAAGCCAGCGTAGGGCAATATCTGGCGAAGGACAAAGGCGTCACGGTTGATGTGTCAAAACGCTTCGACAGCGGTGTGATGGTCGGCTTTTATGCCACCAAAACCAACGTCTCCGCAGCGGATTACGGCGAAGGCGATTTCACCAAAGGCTTCTATATTTCGATTCCAATGGATCTGTTTACCGTAACGCCAACCCGTGGTCGTGCGCAGGTGAATTGGGTACCGCTAACGCGTGATGGCGGCCAGATGCTGGGTCGTAAATATCAGCTGTATGACATGACGTCAGATCGGGATGCGCGATTTAATTAATCGTTTTAAATACGCGCGATGAAACGCGCCGCTACCGATGGCATGACATCCGTAGCGGCGCAATTTATGGCGCTATCGGCTCATCAATCCGCGTCGTAACCCAGATTCGGTGCCAACCAACGCTCAACTTCACTCACGCTCATCCCTTTACGCGCCGCATAATCTTCCACCTGGTCACGCTGAATCTGCGCCACAGCGAAATATTTGCTGTCAGGATGGCTGAAGTACCATCCGGATACCGCTGCACCCGGCCACATGGCAAAGGATTCGGTTAACTTCATCCCCGTGTGCGTTTCCACATCCAGCAGCTGCCAAATCTGTGCTTTTTCCGTGTGTTCCGGGCACGCCGGATAACCCGGTGCCGGACGAATCCCCTGATAATTCTCGCGAATCAGCTCTTCGTTACTGAGATTTTCATTGGCGGCAAAGCCCCAAATTACCTTGCGCACACGCTCATGCAGATACTCGGCAAAGGCTTCTGCTAAGCGGTCTGAAATCGCCTTCACCATGATTTTGTTGTAATCATCGTGCTGCTGCTCATAGGCTTCGGCCAGCGCATCCTCTTCCAGTCCGCCCGTGACCGCGAAGGCCCCGAGGTAGTCCGCTTTCCCGCTGGATTTCGGTGCCACAAAGTCCGCTAAGCAGTAGTTAGCAAAGTCGGTTTTCTCCGTTTGCTGGCGTAAATGATGGCTAACAATTTTCACCTTATCGCGGTTTTCATCGCTGTAGACTTCGATATCGTCGCCTACCCGGTTGGCTGGGAAGATCCCCACCACACCGCGTGGATGCAACGTGCCCGTTTCGCTCAACATATCCAGCATGGCATTGGCATCGGCAAACAAACGTTTGGCCTCTTCACCGACCACCTCATCCTCCAGGATGCGCGGATATTTACCCGCCAGCGACCAGGTCATAAAGAACGGCGTCCAGTCGATATAGTTACGCAGCGTGTCGATGCTGGCTTCCACCGCGCTGACACCCAAACGATGTGCCACCGGCGGCGTGTAGCTTTCCCAATCGATGGAGTAGTCGTTGTCCCGCGCGGTTTGCAGGCTGACCGGCGGCGTGCGCGGCTTTTTACGCGCGTGCTGAATACGCACCGTGTCGTACTCTTTGCGCGTGCGTGCCACAAACTCTTCTTTCAGGGTTTCGGAGAGTAGCGAGGAGACCACACCAACGGTGCGTGAGGCGTTCTGCACATACACTGTTGGGCCACTGTAGTTCTGCTCAATCTTCACCGCCGTGTGTGCTTTCGAGGTGGTGGCGCCGCCAATCAGCAGCGGGATGGTGAAGCCCTGACGCTCCATCTCTTTGGCCACGTTGACCATTTCATCCAGCGATGGCGTGATCAGCCCGGAAAGCCCGATGATATCGGCGTTCTCGGCAATCGCGGTTTTGAGGATTTTGTCACTGGGCACCATCACGCCAAGATCGATGATTTCGTAGTTATTACACTGCAGCACTACGCCAACGATGTTTTTGCCGATGTCATGCACATCGCCCTTCACCGTCGCCAGCACGATTTTGCCGTTACTGCGCCCGGCTTCTTTACTGGCCTCGATATAAGGTTCGAGATAGGCCACTGCTTGCTTCATTACGCGCGCCGATTTCACCACCTGCGGCAGGAACATTTTTCCCTCGCCGAACAGATCACCGACCACGTTCATGCCGGACATCAGCGGTCCTTCAATCACCTCGATAGGACGTGCTGCGGCCTGACGCGCCTCTTCCGTATCCAGTTCGATAAATTCGGTGATGCCCTTCACCAGCGAGTATTCCAGACGTTTTACCACGTCCCAGCTGCGCCATTCCGCCTGCTGCTTCTCCTGCTCACCATCGCCTTTGCTGCTGCGATACTTCTCGGCCAGCTCCAGCAGACGTTCGGTGCCATCGTCGCGACGATTGAGAATCACGTCTTCTACTGCATCACGCAACTCGGCGGGTAAATCGTCATAGATCGCCAGTTGGCCGGCGTTGACGATACCCATGTCCATGCCGTTGCGAATCGCGTAATAGAGGAACACCGCGTGGATCGCCTCACGCACCGGGTCGTTGCCGCGGAACGAGAAGGATACGTTCGACACGCCACCCGAGATCATCGCATGCGGCAGTTCGCGTTTAATGTCTTCACAGGCACCGATGAAGTCCATCGCATAGTTGTTATGCTCTTCAATGCCGGTGGCCACTGCGAAGATATTCGGGTCAAAAATGATGTCTTCTGGCGGGAAACCCACCTCTTCAGTCAGAATTTGGTAGGCGCGACGACAGATTTCGATTTTGCGTGCGCGGGTGTCGGCCTGGCCGACCTCATCGAACGCCATCACCACCATCGCGGCACCGTAACGACGCACTTTGCGCGCGTGCTCGATAAACGGCTCAATGCCCTCTTTCATCGAAATCGAGTTAACAATGCCTTTGCCCTGAATGCATTGCAGGCCTTTCTCGATCACCTCCCACTTAGAGGAGTCGATCATAATCGGCACGCGGGCAATATCCGGTTCACCGGCAATCAGGTTGAGGAAGCGCACCATCGCGGCTTCCGCATCCAGCATGCCTTCATCCATGTTGATATCAATAATCTGTGCGCCACTTTCCACCTGTTGACGCGCGACATCCAGCGCCTCGTTGTATTTCTCTTCTTTGATCAGACGCTTGAACTTGGCAGAACCGGTTACGTTGGTGCGTTCGCCCACGTTCACAAACAGGGAATCGGGGTAAATGTTCAGCGGCTCCAGGCCGGACAAACGGCAGGCCACGGGAATCTCTGGTAGTAAGCGTGGTGCCACCCCCTCCACCGCCGCTGCCATCGCTGCGATGTGTTCCGGCGTGGTGCCGCAGCAGCCACCGATAATATTCAGGAAGCCCGCGCGCGCCCATTCGCCAATCTGGTCAGCCATAGTAGCGGCATCGAGATCGTATTCCCCAAAGGCATTAGGCAAACCGGCGTTGGGATGTGCGGTGACATAGCCTTCCGCAATACGTGACAACTCCTGCACATACTGACGCAGTTCGTCTGGACCCAGCGCACAGTTGAGGCCGAAAGAGAGCGGCTCGGCGTGGCGCAGTGAGTTATAGAAACCTTCGGTGGTTTGGCCGGACAGCGTGCGACCAGACGCATCGGTGATGGTGCCGGAGATCATCAGCGGCAGGTTGACGCCCATCGCCTCCATCTCGACCTGCACGGCATAGATCGCCGCCTTGGCGTTCAGGGTATCAAACACCGTTTCAATCATGATGAGGTCGGAACCGCCCGCGATCAGCGCATGGGTGGATTCACGATAAGCCTCCACCAGCTGATTGAAGGTGACGTTACGGAAGGCGGGATCGTTCACATCCGGCGAAATAGAGCAGGTGCGGTTGGTCGGGCCTAACACCCCGGCGACGTAACGCGGGCGGTCGGGGGTTTTCGCCGTCCATGCATCCGCACTGGCACGGGCCAGTTTAGCGGCCTCGAGGTTGATCTCTGCCGACAGGGCTTCCATCTGGTAGTCGGCCATCGCGATGGTGGTGGAGTTAAAGGTGTTGGTTTCCAGAATGTCCGCGCCGGCGGCAAGGTAAGCATCATGGATTTCGCGGATCACCTCAGGTTTGGTTAACACCAACAGATCGTTGTTGCCTTTCAAATCGGAAGGCCAGTCGGCAAAGCGACTCCCACGGAAATCGGCTTCACTGAGCTTATAACTCTGGATCATGGTGCCCATGCCGCCATCCAGAATCATGATGCGCTGTGCCAACTGTTGATGCAGCCTTGCTATTTTCTCGCTCACTCTTGCCCCGTCCACGTCATTGCGTTGGCTAATATGTCCGCCAAACATACTGGCATATCTTTCTGATGAGCAAAAGTCAGTACAGGTGAGACATTTTCAGCGCGAAAGCATCACACATCCGACCAGTAAGCCAGCGTTTGCATTCACTCGTTTAAAAACGAAAATGGTTTCCAGCATTGATGCGACAGTGGAGACCTTATGGCTACCCCAGTACCAGCGAAGCGTGGCAAGAAACCGCGTGCCGCCACAACCACCAGCGCGCCAGCCGGTGGGCAAGTCCAGTCACTGACGCGTGGTTTGCGTTTACTTGAACTAATTGCCGAATCGCATGGCAGCGTGGCCCTGACCGAGCTGGCGCAGCAGGCGGGATTGCCCAACTCAACCACCCATCGCCTGCTCTCTACCATGCAACAGCAAGGATTTGTGAATCAGGTCGGGGATCTGGGGCTCTGGACGATTGGCTCCCATGCCTTCGTGGTCGGCAGCAGTTTCCTGCAAAGCCGCAATCTGCTGGCGATTGTGCATCCGGTATTACGGAAGTTGATGGAAGATGCGGGAGAAACCGTCAATCTGGCGGTACTGGATCTCAGCGATTATCAGGCAGTGATTGTCGATCAGGTGCAGTGCACGCAACTGATGCGCATGTCAGCGCCGATTGGCGGTAAGCTGCCGATGCATGCGTCGGGCGCGGGCAAAGCCTTTTTGGCTCATCTCAGCGACGAGCAAGTCACCGCACTCTTGCATCAAAAAGGGCTGCATCATTACACGCCGAAAACATTGATGTCGCCGCACAGCCTGAAAGAGAATCTGGCGTTGATCCGCAAAATGGGCTTTTCCCACGATGATGAAGAGCACGCGTTGGGCCTGCGCTGCGTGGCCGCACCGATTTATGACGAACACGGTGAGCCGTTTGCCGCAATCTCTATTTCCGGCCCGATAGCACGTATGACGGACGATCGCATCACCGAACTGGGCGCGTTGGTGATCCGTGCCGCCAAACAGGTTACGCAGACCTATTCAGGCCGTTAAGCGGCCACCGTGGCGAACCGCGTGCTGAAGCTTTGCGAGGCACGCCACGCAATCACCTCTTCAATATGCCCTTCCCCGATGCGCGTTTGCAGCGCGCGCCACCAGCGGGGATCAAACAACTGTGGATGCAGTGCTTGCAGTAATTTTCCGGTGCTCGGCTCGCTACAGAGTGCATAGCGGAAGGTTTCTGGGAACACATCATCCGGCCCGACGCTGTACCAGGGTTCAGCCTGTAACTCATCCTCCTCGTAGCGCGCAGCTGGCACATCGCGGAACTGCAATTCTGTCATCGGCCGAATTTCGTCGTAGTCGTAAAACACCACCCGACCATGGCGCGTCATGCCGAAGTTTTTAAACAGCATATCCCCCGGGAAAATATTGGCTGCCGCCAGCTGGCGAATCGCATCACCGTACTCACCAATCGCATGTTGACGCTGCTCGGCTGTCGCCTGTGCCAGCCATAGATTGAGCGGCTCCATACGACGTTCCAGCCACAAATGGCGGATGATCAGCACATCACCCCGCCGCTCAATTTTCTCCGGGATATCGCGCTCAAATTCCACCATCAACGTGTGTGGAATGCGTGCCAGCGGTATGGCGAAGTGCTCGAACTCTTGCGTATCCGCCATGCGCCCGACACGGTCGTGCTCTTTGACCATGCGATAACAGTCGCGCACCTGCGCATCCGTGACCTCTTTTTGTGGCGCAAAGCGGTCTTTAATCACTTTGAAAACGCGGTCAAAACCTGGCAGCGTAAACACCAGCATCACCATGCCGCGAATACCGGGTGCGATGGTGAAATCCTCGTGGCTGTGAGCCAGATAATCCAGGTACTCGCGGTAACACTCGGTTTTACCGTGCTTTTGGCAGCCAATCGCCATATATCGCTCAGCGATGGTTTTACTGGGCAGAATCGGTTGCAGCCAGGCCACCAACGCCGCAGGCACCGGGGCGTACACCATGAAGTAAGCACGAGCAAAACCAAACACGATGCTGGCATCATCACTGTCGGTTAAGCAGGTGTCGATCCACAAGCGACCGGCCTCATCGCGTTGGATCGGCAACAGGCAAGGCACCATGCCATCACTCAACTGCAAGCGGGCGACAATCCAAGCCGTTTTATTGCGATAAAACAGCTCACTGGCAACATCCAGCGTGGCGGTTGCTAACTGGGCTGGCGAGAACTGCTCGTGCAGATGACGGACAATCCAGCCGATATCACGGGTGAGATCCTGCCAGGGTAAGCGCAGGGGAATGTCATTCAGCACCTGCCGCAGTAATTCATGCCAGCTGCCTTGTGGGCGATAAAGCCGTGACAGCGGACGCTGTGCCACCGGCGCTGACGCATAGGGTTGCGAGGGAAAGATAAACAACCGGTTGGGATCGAGATGGCTGTGGCCTTGCAGACGGCAGTAGACCGAATTAAAAAAGCTTTCCGCAATTTCATGGCGCGGATAGCCAGGCAAAAGCGTCTCATAGTGACTTTTCACCCGCAGCCAAAAAGCGTCATCCCAGTTCGACACATCATTGAGAATGCGCAACTGGTTTGCAACCAACCCTACATGGTGATCATAAAGATGGATACGCGCTTTCATCGCCTGCTGCACGGCGTGCCAGTCAGCCTGTTCAAAGCGCTGCTGAGCTCCTGCGGTAATGTCCAGAAAGCGGCCATACTGCGCATCAAAGCCTTGCAGGATGGTATGGGCGATCAGAGATTCTCTCGGTGTCATCGACGACGCTCCTGCAAAATGAGCCCATCCATGGGCGGAGGTGAGGCGTTTAGAACTGCGCGGCTTCCGTGGAACCGGTCAATGCGGTGACGGATGACTGTCCACCCTGAATAACGTTGGTGACGCGGTCAAAGTAACCGGTGCCCACTTCCTGTTGATGTGAGGAGAAGGTGTAGCCTTTTTCACGCGCGGCGAACTCGGGTTGCTGCACTTTCTCAACGTAATGACGCATCCCTTCACCCTGCGCATAAGCATGTGCCAAATCGAACATGTTGAACCACATGCTGTGAATGCCGGCCAGCGTGATGAACTGAAAGCGATAGCCCATGTCGCTCAATGCCTGCTGGAAACGGGCGATGGTGCGATCGTCGAGATTCTTCTTCCAGTTAAACGATGGCGAGCAGTTGTAGGCCAGTAATTTGCCCGGATACTGCGCGTGAATCGCATCGGCAAATCGCTGTGCAAGCTCCAGATCCGGCGTCGAGGTTTCACACCACAGCACGTCAGCATAAGGTGCATAAGATAAGCCGCGGCTGATCGCCTGTTCAATGCCGGCTCTCGTGCGGAAGAAGCCTTCAGAGGTACGTTGCCCGGTGATAAAGGGCGCATCACGCTCATCGCAATCGGAGGTGATGAGGTCAGCCGCATCCGCATCGGTGCGCGCCAGCAGTATGGTCGGCACCCCCATCACGTCGGCAGCCAAGCGCGCGGCCACCAGTTTCTGGATCGCCTCCTGCGTGGGTACCAATACCTTGCCGCCCATATGACCGCACTTCTTCACCGACGCCAGTTGATCTTCAAAGTGCACGGCGCCCGCACCGGCCTGAATCATCGACTTCATCAGCTCAAAGGCATTGAGCACGCCACCAAAGCCCGCTTCCGCATCGGCCACAATCGGCAGGAAATAATCGATAAATCCGTCATCTTCCGGTGAGATACCGTTAGCCCACTGAATCTGGTCAGCACGCTGGAAACTTTGGTTGATGCGCTCAACCACGTTCGGCACCGAGTTCGCCGGATAGAGCGATTGATCGGGATACATCTGCCCGGCCATATTCGCGTCTGCCGCCACTTGCCAGCCCGAAAGGTAGATCGCCTCAATGCCTGCTTTTGCTTGCTGTATCGCCTGACCGCCAGTTAGAGCGCCCAGACTATTGATATAACCTTTAGTGGATTCACCGTTAAGCAGTGACCACAGCTTCGTTGCACCGCGCTCTGCCAGCGTACATGCCGGATTCACCGAACCCCGTAAGTTGATAACATCTTCCGCGCTGTAGGGGCGCGTTATCCCCTCCCAGCGCGCGTCGTTCCAGCTCGATGCCAGTTGTTTAATCTGTTGGTTACGATTCATAGCGTTATCTCCAGGTTCAAGGCAGCAGGCGGTAGCCCGGCAGAGTAAGGAAAGAGACTAATTCGTCGGCGGTGGTGATTTGTGCCATCAACGCAGCGGCATCTGCAAAGCGACCCTGGCGGAAGCGCTCCTCACCGAGGGTGTGCTGCAATGCCTGCAACTCTTCGTCCAGCAGTTGCTCGAACAGTGCGGCAGTCACCAGTTGCCCATCACTGAGAATCTGTTTGTGGTGGATCCATTGCCAGATTGAGGTTCGGGCGATTTCCGCCGTGGCCGCATCCTCCATCAATCCGTCAATGGGTACGCAGCCATTGCCACCAATCCAGGCTTCAAGGTATTGCAGTGCCACACGAATGTTGGCGCGCATACCAGCCTCAGTACGCTGGCCACGGCAAGGGCGCAGCAGCCGTTCGGCGGTAATGGGGCCATCCTGATCGCGACTGACAGACAATTGATTGGGTTGATCACCGAGCTGACGGTCAAATACCGCCATCGCGATATCCGCCAGGCCTGGATGCGCCACCCAGGTGCCATCGTGACCGTTACCCGCTTCGCGCGCTTTGTCTTCCTGCACCTTCTGCATCACCCACGCATTACGTTCCGCATCTTTGCTTGGGATCAGGGCTGACATCCCGCCCATCGCCAATGCACCTCGGCGGTGGCAGGTTTTGATCAGCAGGCGCGAGTACGCATCAAGGAAAGGCTGATCCATGCTGATTTGTTGGCGATCTGGCAGGATGCGATCGCCGTGCTGAGCCAGCGTTTTGATGTAGCTAAAGATGTAATCCCAGCGACCACAGTTCAGGCCGACGACGTGATCGCGCAGTTCCCACAGGATCTCATCCATCTGGAACACGGCTGGCAGCGTTTCGATTAATACCGTGGCTTTGATGGTGCCTCGTGGCAGATCGAAGCGATCTTCGCTGAAGCGGAAGATCTCACGCCACCATGCCACTTCTGCTGCATGCTCGGTTTTTGGCAGGTAGAACCAAGGGGCATGGCCTTTTTCCAGCAGCGCATCAACGTTGTGGAACAGATAGAGCGCAAAATCGAATAGCCCGCCTGGAATAGCACGATCGCGCCATTCAACATGCTTTTCACTTAAATGCAGACCGCGCACCCGGCACATCAACAGCGCGGGATCGGATTTCAGTTGATAGATCTTGCCGGCTTCACTGGTGAAACTCAGCGTGCCATTCACCGCATCACGCAGTGTCAGCTGACCTTCCATCAATTTCTGCCATGTCGGTGCCAGCGAATCTTCGAAGTCGGCCATGAAGACGTTGACGTTGGCATTCAGCGCATTGATCACCATCTTGCGATCCGGTGGCCCGGTGATCTCCACGCGGCGATCGCGTAGCAGTTGAGGGATAGGTCTGACCTGCCACTCACTTTCACGAATGGAAGTCGTTTCCGAATCGAAGTCTGGCAACGCTCCTTGGTCATAACGTTGCTGACGCTGCAGGCGTGCTTTCAGCAGACGTTCACGTTCCGGTGCAAAACGCGCGACCAGCGTGTGCAGGAAATCGATGGCTTCCGGGGTAAGCAGCTGCTTTTCCGCGTGAGTAAAGGGCTGATTGAAAGTCAGCGTGTTGTGGATTACTGAGTCTGTCATGCGGGCTGCTCCTGTTTTGATCCGTCTCCGGGCGATCGGATCCGGGTGTAGGGTGTTTTATAACCGGCAAGATCAAAGCATAATGATTTTTATTTTGTTTTCAAAAACTATTTCCATTTTTAAATTTATATGAATTCATCATATTGATTAATATGTAATTTAATCTCTCAAATTAAAGGCAATAAATTCCAGTTTCTGAATGACAGGCAAAAAAAAGCCGCGCCAGCACCAGGCTGTCGCGGCAGGATCGTTTGAGAATGTGTTCGCAGGTCTATTCGAGCGTCGGGTTCATATGACGCAGATCGAAAGGTGTAATCTGGTATACGTAGTAGTTCAACCAGTTAGAGAACAGCAGATTGCCATGGCTGCGCCAGGTGGCACGTGGCGGCAATTCAGGGTTGTTTTGCGGGAAGTAATTAAAGGGCACTTCCGGGTGCAAGCCAGCATCGTAATCGCGATGGTATTCGCCAGAGAGCGTCAGGGCATCGTACTCCGGATGGCCAGTCACGAACGCCAGACGCTTGTCTTTGCTCGCCATCAGATAGGCGCCTGTGGTCTCTGATTCCGCGAACAACTCCAGATCGGTGTAATCACGAATTAACTGGCTGGGGAAATCGGCATAGCGTGAATGTGGCGCGAGGAAATTGTCGTCAAATCCACGGGTTAACAATGCGTGTGGGTGCAGAATCTGATGCTCGTAGACACCAGAAAGCTTGTTCTGACGCGTCTGTTTTGGAATGCCATACAGAATGTTCAGCGCCGCCTGTACAGCCCAGCAGACAAATAGCGTTGAGGTTACGTGTTCTTTTGCCCAATGCAGCACACGCTGAATCTGTGGCCAGTATGCCACATCATTGAAATCCACCAATCCCAGCGGTGCACCCGTCACAATCAATCCATCGAAGTTGTCGTGCTCGATGTCTTCAAAATTGCAGTAGAAGTTATTCAGATGCTCGCTCGGGGTATTGCGTGACTCTCGGCTATCGATGCGCAGCAGCTGTACATCAATTTGCAATGGCGAGTTGGAAAGCAGCCGTAAGAACTGATTTTCCGTTTCGATTTTCTTCGGCATCAGGTTAAGGATCAGCACTTTGAGCGGACGAATCTCCTGAACACTGGCACGCGATGAGGCCATGACAAAGACGTTCTCATTGCGTAAAAAATTCACTGCCGGCAATTCGTCGGGGACCCTGATTGGCATGATCTACTTACCTCTTACTTTTATAACCGTATAAACGTTTAGACATCCAGATGCCCGAGGTTAGCCTGGCATTAGGTGAATGTCGAGTCTTCATGCAGTTTATGAAAATGTTTCAGCTTAAAGCGAGATTTAAGAGGTGAATACGGCACTTTGCCCCGCATTTTGACCAAGTGGGTGCTGATCTTTATGCTTATTTTGCATATGTAGGAGGAGTACTGGAGGAGATTTAGCCACTGGTATTGGGGCTTTTAGGCTGGTTTGATCTTTTTCGTATCGAATTTAGTCTGCTTTCAGCGATCTGCAGACGTAAAAAAGCCCTGAACTTTCGTTCAGGGCTTCTTCACTTGTTTGATGCCTGGCAGTTCCCTACTCTCGCATGGGGAGACCCCACACTACCATCGGCGCTACGGCGTTTCACTTCTGAGTTCGGCATGGGGTCAGGTGGGACCACCGCGCTAAAGCCGCCAGGCAAATCTGGTGTTCTGTCCTGTGTCTTTTACGCTGATGCGGCGTTGGCTGCGTTCGTGCTGCTCAGTCACATACTGATGTATGCTCCTTCACATCGTCTCGCTTGCCGCCTTGCTTCAGCGTAAAATCCTTCGGACTCATGTCCGCAGAACAAAACTAAATCTAAAATCCGGTGAACTAAGCTGAAAATCTACTTTGCGTCTCTTCAAAAACGCCTCTGGCGTTGTAAGGTTAAGCCTCACGGGTCATTAGTACCGGTTAGCTCAATGCATCGCTGCACTTACACATCCGGCCTATCAACGTCGTCGTCTTCAACGTCCCTTCAGGAGCATCAAGTGCTCAGGGAGAACTCATCTTGGGGCAAGTTTCGTGCTTAGATGCTTTCAGCACTTATCTTTTCCGCACTTAGCTACCGGGCAATGCCATTGGCATGACAACCCGAACACCAGTGGTGCGTTCACTCCGGTCCTCTCGTACTAGGAGCAACCCCCCTCAATTCTCCAGCGCCCACGGCAGATAGGGACCGAACTGTCTCACGACGTTCTAAACCCAGCTCGCGTACCACTTTAAACGGCGAACAGCCGTACCCTTGGGACCTACTTCAGCCCCAGGATGTGATGAGCCGACATCGAGGTGCCAAACACCGCCGTCGATATGAACTCTTGGGCGGTATCAGCCTGTTATCCCCGGAGTACCTTTTATCCGTTGAGCGATGGCCCTTCCATTCAGAACCACCGGATCACTATGACCTGCTTTCGCACCTGCTCGAGCCGTCACTCTCGCAGTCAAGCTGGCTTATGCCATTGCACTAACCTCCTGATGTCCGACCAGGATTAGCCAACCTTCGTGCTCCTCCGTTACTCTTTGGGAGGAGACCGCCCCAGTCAAACTACCCACCAGACACTGTCCGCAACCCGGATTACGGGTCTACGTTAGAACATCAAACATTAAAGGGTGGTATTTCAAGGATGGCTCCACGCAGACTGGCGTCCACGCTTCAAAGCCTCCCACCTATCCTACACATCAAGGCTCAATGTTCAGTGTCAAGCTATAGTAAAGGTTCACGGGGTCTTTCCGTCTTGCCGCGGGTACACTGCATCTTCACAGCGATTTCAATTTCACTGAGTCTCGGGTGGAGACAGCCTGGCCATCATTACGCCATTCGTGCAGGTCGGAACTTACCCGACAAGGAATTTCGCTACCTTAGGACCGTTATAGTTACGGCCGCCGTTTACCGGGGCTTCGATCAAGAGCTTCTCCTTGCGGATAACCCCATCAATTAACCTTCCGGCACCGGGCAGGCGTCACACCGTATACGTCCACTTTCGTGTTTGCACAGTGCTGTGTTTTTAATAAACAGTTGCAGCCAGCTGGTATCTTCGACTGCCTTCAGCTCCGTCCGCGAGGGACTTCACTTACCGACAGCGTGCCTTCTCCCGAAGTTACGGCACCATTTTGCCTAGTTCCTTCACCCGAGTTCTCTCAAGCGCCTTGGTATTCTCTACCTGACCACCTGTGTCGGTTTGGGGTACGATTTCGTGTTACCTGGAGCTTAGAGGCTTTTCCTGGAAGCAGGGCATCAGTTACTTCATCACCGTAGTGACTCGTCATCACACCTCAGCGTTAAAAGAGTTCCGGATTTACCTAAAACTCCCGCCTACATGCTTAAACCGGGACAACCGTCGCCCGGATAACCTAGCCTTCTCCGTCCCCCCTTCGCAGTAACACCAAGTGCAGGAATATTAACCTGCTTCCCATCGACTACGCTTTTCAGCCTCGCCTTAGGGGTCGACTCACCCTGCTCCGATTAACGTTGAACAGGAACCCTTGGTCTTCCGGCGAGCGGGCTTTTCACCCGCTTTATCGTTACTTATGTCAGCATTCGCACTTCTGATACCTCCAGCAGCCCTCACAGGCCACCTTCAACGGCTTACAGAACGCTCCCCTACCCAACAACGCCTAAGCGTCGCTGCCGCAGCTTCGGTGCATGGTTTAGCCCCGTTACATCTTCCGCGCAGGCCGACTCGACCAGTGAGCTATTACGCTTTCTTTAAATGATGGCTGCTTCTAAGCCAACATCCTGGCTGTCTGTGCCTTCCCACATCGTTTCCCACTTAACCATGACTTTGGGACCTTAGCTGGCGGTCTGGGTTGTTTCCCTCTTCACGACGGACGTTAGCACCCGCCGTGTGTCTCCCGTGATAACATTCTTCGGTATTCGCAGTTTGCATCGGGTTGGTAAGCCGGGATGGCCCCCTAGCCGAAACAGTGCTCTACCCCCGAAGATGAGTTCACGAGGCGCTACCTAAATAGCTTTCGGGGAGAACCAGCTATCTCCCGGTTTGATTGGCCTTTCACCCCCAGCCACAAGTCATCCGCTAATTTTTCAACATTAGTCGGTTCGGTCCTCCAGTTAGTGTTACCCAACCTTCAACCTGCCCATGGCTAGATCACCGGGTTTCGGGTCTATACCCTGCAACTTAACGCCCAGTTAAGACTCGGTTTCCCTGCGGCTCCCCTATACGGTTAACCTTGCTACAGAATATAAGTCGCTGACCCATTATACAAAAGGTACGCAGTCACCTAACAAGTAGGCTCCCACTGCTTGTACGTACACGGTTTCAGGTTCTGTTTCACTCCCCTCGCCGGGGTTCTTTTCGCCTTTCCCTCACGGTACTGGTTCACTATCGGTCAGTCAGGAGTATTTAGCCTTGGAGGATGGTCCCCCCATATTCAGACAGGATACCACGTGTCCCGCCCTACTCTTCGAACTCACAGAAGGTGTGCTTTTGTGTACGGGAGTATCACCCTGTACCCTGCGACTTTCCAGACGCTTCCACTAACACACCAGCTGATTCAGGTTCTGGGCTGCTCCCCGTTCGCTCGCCGCTACTGGGGGAATCTCGGTTGATTTCTTTTCCTCTGGGTACTTAGATGTTTCAGTTCCCCAGGTTCGCCTCGTAACACTATGTATTCATGTTACGATGATGCACAGAGTGCACCGGGTTTCCCCATTCGGACATCGTCGGCTGTAGCGGTTCATATCACCTTACCGACGCTTTACGCAGATTAGCACGTCCTTCATCGCCTCTGACTGCCAGGGCATCCACCGTGTACGCTTAGTCGCTTAACCTCACAACCCACAGGCGTTTTACAACGCATGCAAGCTGCAAGCATTTGAGAGACTCGAACACATCGTAAATTTCATTCTTATTACGGAGAATGAAAACGACGTGTCGTTTCAATTTTCAGCTTGTTCCGGATTGTTAAAGAGCAATATCTCAAACTCGACGTTACCGTCAGTTTTGAGATATTTCGTGGAGACACCTTTCACCTGTCACCAAGCAAGTGGCGTCCCCTAGGGGATTCGAACCCCTGTTGCCGCCGTGAAAGGGCGGAGTCCTAACCGCTAGACGAAGGGGACACATACATGTCACGACTTCGCAGCCGTCTTGCTCATTACTTTTCTATCAGACAATCTGTGTGAGCACTTCGCGGGAAAGTATCTTCAGGTAAGGAGGTGATCCAACCGCAGGTTCCCCTACGGTTACCTTGTTACGACTTCACCCCAGTCATGAATCACAAAGTGGTAAGCGCCCTCCCGAAGGTTAAGCTACCTACTTCTTTTGCAACCCACTCCCATGGTGTGACGGGCGGTGTGTACAAGGCCCGGGAACGTATTCACCGTAGCATTCTGATCTACGATTACTAGCGATTCCGACTTCATGGAGTCGAGTTGCAGACTCCAATCCGGACTACGACGCACTTTATGAGGTCCGCTTGCTCTCGCGAGGTCGCTTCTCTTTGTATGCGCCATTGTAGCACGTGTGTAGCCCTACTCGTAAGGGCCATGATGACTTGACGTCATCCCCACCTTCCTCCAGTTTATCACTGGCAGTCTCCTTTGAGTTCCCGGCCGAACCGCTGGCAACAAAGGATAAGGGTTGCGCTCGTTGCGGGACTTAACCCAACATTTCACAACACGAGCTGACGACAGCCATGCAGCACCTGTCTCAGAGTTCCCGAAGGCACCAAAGCATCTCTGCTAAGTTCTCTGGATGTCAAGAGTAGGTAAGGTTCTTCGCGTTGCATCGAATTAAACCACATGCTCCACCGCTTGTGCGGGCCCCCGTCAATTCATTTGAGTTTTAACCTTGCGGCCGTACTCCCCAGGCGGTCGACTTAACGCGTTAGCTCCGGAAGCCACTCCTCAAGGGAACAACCTCCAAGTCGACATCGTTTACGGCGTGGACTACCAGGGTATCTAATCCTGTTTGCTCCCCACGCTTTCGCACCTGAGCGTCAGTCTTTGTCCAGGGGGCCGCCTTCGCCACCGGTATTCCTCCAGATCTCTACGCATTTCACCGCTACACCTGGAATTCTACCCCCCTCTACAAGACTCTAGCCTGCCAGTTTCGAATGCAGTTCCCAGGTTAAGCCCGGGGATTTCACATCCGACTTGACAGACCGCCTGCGTGCGCTTTACGCCCAGTAATTCCGATTAACGCTTGCACCCTCCGTATTACCGCGGCTGCTGGCACGGAGTTAGCCGGTGCTTCTTCTGCGGGTAACGTCAATCGATGAAGCTATTAACTTCACCGCCTTCCTCCCCGCTGAAAGTACTTTACAACCCGAAGGCCTTCTTCATACACGCGGCATGGCTGCATCAGGCTTGCGCCCATTGTGCAATATTCCCCACTGCTGCCTCCCGTAGGAGTCTGGACCGTGTCTCAGTTCCAGTGTGGCTGGTCATCCTCTCAGACCAGCTAGGGATCGTCGCCTAGGTGAGCCATTACCCCACCTACTAGCTAATCCCACCTGGGCACATCCGATGGTGTGAGGCCCGAAGGTCCCCCACTTTGGTCCGAAGACGTTATGCGGTATTAGCTACCGTTTCCAGTAGTTATCCCCCTCCATCGGGCAGTTTCCCAGGCATTACTCACCCGTCCGCCACTCGTCACCCGAGAGCAAGCTCTCTGTGCTACCGTTCGACTTGCATGTGTTAGGCCTGCCGCCAGCGTTCAATCTGAGCCATGATCAAACTCTTCAATTTAAAGTTTGATTTGCTGCAACAAGTGCAGCGATGCTCATCTGTAAAACGTCATAATGAATTTCATTATGTGTTCACTCGTGAGACTTGATATTTTTTACGTCCGGAGACGTTGATATCAATCCTGCGAGTGCCCACACAGATTGTCTGATAAATTGTTAAAGAGCGGTGCAATCAGCGCCTTAAGCTGCTGTTGCGAGGTGGCGTATATTACGCTTTCCTCCTTCAGAGTCAAACACTTTTTTCAGCGTTTTTCATCTGGCGGAAGTTCTTATCGAAGCTTCCTGTCGACACCGCACTTCGTAAACCGTTGTGCCGTCTCGATGGATGCGCATTATAGGGAGTTGTTCGCAGCGCGCAACCGCTAAATTCAATAAAAACAACTGTTCGCTGCATTCCACAGCAAAACCCCGCCTTATACCCACTTACACACAATGTTATCCACATTCATAGGCACAACTGAATTTAGGCGAGCATCACGCAAACGTTTTCGCTACAATGCCCGGCGACGTCAAGGATGCCCCTTTTGGGGCGTTACATGAAGCAGGTGTTCTCTTCTATATAGAAGGAAACGCTAAGCTTGATGTAACGCTCTTATTTATGCGAAACAAAGCCAAGGGATAAAACCACCATGCAACAACGTCGTCCTGTACGCCGCGCGCTACTCAGTGTCTCTGATAAAGCCGGTATCCTCGAATTTGCTCAGGCACTCTCCAGCCGTGGTGTTGAGCTGCTCTCCACAGGTGGTACTGCTCGCCTGCTGGCAGATGCGGGCCTGCCCGTTACTGAAGTTTCTGACTACACCGGTTTCCCGGAAATGATGGATGGACGCGTCAAAACGCTGCACCCGAAAGTGCATGGCGGCATTTTAGGCCGTCGCGGCACCGACGATGCGATCATGTCCGAACATGCTATCAGCCCAATCGATATGGTTGTCGTCAACCTTTACCCCTTCGCCCAGACCGTTGCTAAAGCGGGTTGCACCCTGGAAGACGCCGTAGAGAACATCGATATCGGTGGTCCAACTATGGTGCGCTCCGCGGCGAAGAACCATATAGACGTCGCGATTGTGGTGAAGAGCAGCGACTACGAGGCCATCATTGCCGAGCTGGACGCTAACGAAAACTCTCTGACGCTGGACACCCGTTTTGATCTGGCCATCAAAGCGTTCGAACACACCGCCGCTTACGACAGCATGATTGCCAACTACTTCGGTAGCCTGGTCCCGGCTTATCACAGCGACAGCAAAGAACCAGCCGGCCGCTTCCCACGCACCATGAACCTAAACTTCATCAAGAAGCAGGACATGCGTTACGGTGAGAACAGCCATCAGGATGCTGCTTTCTATATAGAAGAGAATGTAGCGGAAGCTTCCGTTGCTACCGCAGAACAAGTTCAAGGCAAAGCGCTCTCCTATAACAACATCGCGGATACCGATGCTGCGCTGGAATGCGTTAAAGAGTTTGACGAACCTGCTTGTGTCATCGTGAAACATGCGAACCCATGCGGCGTTGCCGTAGGTGGTTCCATTCTTGATGCGTACGAGCGTGCCTACAAAACAGACCCAACGTCAGCCTTCGGCGGCATCATCGCTTTCAACCGCGAGCTGGATGAAGCCACCGCGCAAGCGATTATCAGCCGTCAGTTCGTGGAAGTGATCATCGCACCTTCTGCTAGCGAAGCAGCACTGAAAGTAACCGCGGCTAAGCAGAATGTACGCGTTCTGGTCTGTGGCCAGTGGCAGGGCCGTGTTGCCGCACTGGACTTCAAACGTGTTAACGGTGGCCTGCTGGTGCAGGATCGCGATCTTGGGATGGTGGATGCCAGCCAACTCCGCGTGGTGACCAAGCGTCAGCCAAGCGAGCAAGAGCTGCGTGATGCCCTGTTCTGCTGGAAGGTCGCTAAGTTCGTTAAATCCAACGCCATTGTGTATGCGCGTGACAATATGACCATCGGTATCGGCGCTGGCCAAATGAGCCGTGTTTACTCTGCCAAAATCGCTGGCATTAAAGCCGGTGACGAAGGTCTGGAAGTCAAAGGTTCTGCCATGGCCTCAGATGCGTTCTTCCCGTTCCGCGACGGTATCGATGCGGCAGCGGCAGTGGGTATCTCATGTGTGATTCAGCCTGGCGGTTCTATTCGTGATGACGAAGTCATTGCCGCCGCCGATGAACACGGCATTGCCATGATCTTCACCGACATGCGTCACTTCCGCCATTAATCCTCTGGAGCTGTAAAGATGAAAATTTTAGTGATTGGTAATGGCGGACGTGAACACGCGCTGGCATGGAAGGCTGCACAGTCACCACTGGCTGAAACGGTGTTTGTGGCACCGGGCAATGCAGGTACCGCACTGGAACCTGCATTACAGAACGTAGCGATCAGCGCCACCGATGTGCCTGCGCTGTTGGCCTTTGCCCAGCAAGAAAACATCGATCTGACCATTGTGGGTCCCGAAGCTCCGCTGGTCATTGGTGTCGTGGATGCCTTCCGCGCTGCAGGTCTGAAGATCTTTGGCCCGACTCAGGCTGCCGCCCAATTAGAAGGCTCTAAAGCTTTCACCAAGGATTTCCTGGCGCGCCAGCAGATCCCAACTGCCGAATACCAGAACTTTACCGAAGTTGAGCCTGCGCTGGCTTACCTGCGTGAGAAAGGCGCACCGATCGTCATCAAAGCTGACGGCTTAGCCGCGGGCAAAGGCGTTATCGTTGCGATGGAACTGGCTGAAGCTGAAGCCGCCGTGCAGGACATGCTGGCAGGCAACGCCTTTGGCGATGCAGGCCACCGTATTGTGATTGAAGAGTTCCTTGACGGCGAAGAAGCCAGTTTCATCGTGATGGTCGATGGTGACAACGTACTGCCAATGGCCACCAGCCAGGATCACAAACGTGTAGGCGATGGTGATACCGGTCCAAACACCGGCGGTATGGGGGCTTACTCACCTGCTCCGGTCGTCACCGATGAGATCCACCAACGCGTGATGGATCAGATCATCTGGCCAACCGTGAACGGCATGAAAGCGGAAGGCAACACCTATACCGGTTTCCTGTATGCAGGTCTGATGATCGACAAAGCCGGCCAGCCGAAAGTGATCGAATTCAACTGCCGCTTTGGCGATCCAGAGACTCAGCCGATCATGCTGCGCTTGCAGTCAGACCTGGTTGAGCTGTGCCTGGCTGCGGTGGATGGCAAGCTGGATAAGCAGACCTCACAATGGGATCCGCGCCCATCGCTGGGTGTAGTTCTGGCTGCTGGCGGTTATCCTGCTGACTACAAAACTGGCGATCAAATTCACGGTCTGCCGTTGGAAGAAGTGCCGGATGGCAAAGTCTTCCATGCGGGCACAACGATGAAGGATGACGTAGTGGTCACTAACGGTGGTCGCGTACTCTGTGTCACCGCACTCGGTGAAGATGTGGCAGCGGCGCAGAAGAATGCCTATGCCTTAGCGCAACATATTTCCTGGGATGGCAGCTTCTGCCGTAAAGATATCGGTTACCGCGCGATCAACCGCAAGTAATCGGGTGGGCGGTCGCAAGGCCGCCCCCTAAAAATCACTCTCTCTCGGCTGCCAGCTGCACTCATCTTCTGGCGTTGCCCGCAAAAGCTGTACCCCTTCCGGCGCTTCTAACCATGACACCATTAACGGCTGCGGCTGGCTCTGTTGCTGCTGATTCAAGGTGCTGAGGGTTTCACTATCAAAAGGTGCATTAAGGGTTTTACCGTCGCAGTCACGCACTTGCGTGCCGCCTAACCAGTGCCCCTGGCTCAGCAACACACGGCCACTCAGCAAAGCGTTACTCTGCTCCAACATGCGCTGTGCGTCGAAACGATAGAGCTCAATGCTATCGCCGCTCACCGCTTCACGCCGCCCCGCCAACTGGCGCTGCATAAAGTTAAGATTACCGAGTGAGTCGAAACGCAGCGTAACATCATCCGGCTGCGTGCCCGCCACGCGTCGCTCTACGCTGGCCAGTTTATTCTGCTGCCAGTTGTAGTCGGTGGTCTCCATGGCATCGCCATTGAAGGGGGTGTAGACGGTACGAATATGGATAGCTTGATGGTCGCTATTTTTGCGCCAGATGCGCACAGTGCCGCGATCGGCTAAATAGCCACTCGCCGTAAAGGCAGGAAGATCAGGAGTTGTGCTACAGCCCGTGAGCAGCGCACCGAGAAACAGGGCGCAGACGCGCTGAGTAATCGTGTTCAGCATGACAGGCCCCAGTAACAAAAAGGGGCATTGACGCCCCTCTTTTAAAGCTTAAACCGCGATGCGGAAAACTTACTTAACAGCGTCTTTCAGAGCTTTACCAGAGACGAATGCTGGCACGTTAGCTGCAGCAATTTTGATCTCTTTACCAGTCTGTGGGTTACGACCGGTACGCTCTGCGCGGTGGTTCACTTTAAAAGTACCAAAACCAACCAGTTGTACAGCATCACCTTCTTTCAGAGACTCAGTGATCGCAGCCAGGGTAGATTCCAGCGCAGCTTTAGCCTGGGTTTTTGACAGGTCAGCTTTCTCTGCGATCACATCAATCAGTTGAGTCTTGTTCATAAGTTATCCTTAAAGTGTATTTATCGCTTGCTAAGCAACGAGTGCGAGGGAAAAGCCATATTCTGGCACTCTTCAGCCTGCACGCAAAGATAGCCACAATTTTCAGCCCCCCAAATGTAGACCAGACAGGGGGCTGATGTGAAGCCTCCAGGCGCGGTAATTCGGGCCTGAAGTCACGTTTTCTCGCCTTATTGCTGAAAAAGTATACCGATGTTACTGATTCCCGCTTCGCGCAGGTCAGAACGTAACCCCTTAATCAGCTCCAGGTCGCGCTCCTCGCAGTCTGCCAGCAGGCGAAAAATCTCCCACTGCAGATCCCATTCATCAATGACAGCCTGATTTTCGCGCAGCTCCGCATCGGTCATTTCACGACCGGCCTGGGTCATTTCCAGGATAGCCACGGTGGTGATCGACGTACGGCTGACTTCGATGGCGTGCTCCAGCGTTTCACCACTCAGCAATGCATGCAGCATTTCACTCAGGGCTACGCAGGCGTCAATCGCTGGATGAACGCCGTAGACATCAAAATCATCACCATCTGGAATCGCAGCTTCCAGCTTTTCCAGTTGGCTGTCGAAGTTGATCTTGGCGTCTTTCACCGTCAGGCTTTCCCAGACAAGATCCAGGATGCGACGATAGAGCTGCGGGTCGGCAAATTCAGTCTGCTGACAGAAGGCCCAGTAGTTAGGGAACATCCGCTCGCACAGACAGGCCATAAAGGTCATATGCTGCCAGCTTTCCAGCTTAGCCAGACGCAAATGGACGGGGTTCTGTAACATCAACTTACTCTCAATAGGTTAGCTGGCGGCAGTGTACCGCAAAAGCCGCGCGCAAACAGCGTTAACGCGCATTTTGCCAACGTAGAAATGCCGAACGGTTCGACGCCACCGCATCGGCCCAACGCGTAGGCTCAGGTAAACGATAGCCAGCCGTGCACAATTCGACCCAATGCAGCGCACTCGCCAGGCTAATCCGATGCCCGGTAGAAACGAACAGTGGATTACAGCGCGCCTTACTGCGCCACACCCAACCAATCTGCTCGCTTTTATCCATCAACGGTTGGCAGCTACCCGGCTCAGGGTCCAGTTCGGCAAATTGACCGCACAGCCGTTTCTTGGCCACGCCAATGGTTGGCACATCCACCAGCAAGCCAAAATGGGCGGCAACGCCAAGCCGACGCGGATGAGAAATACCATGACCATCGACGAATAAGAGATCGGGTTGATACGTGAGTTGCTGCCAGGCGGCCTGTAGCGCAGGCACTTCGCGGAATGATAAGAAGCCAGGTATATACGGCATGATGGTTTCAATACGCGCGATGCGATGTTCAACCAACTGTAATGAAGGATATTCCAATACCACCAGCGCGGCGCGCGTAACGGCGCCTTCCTGCTCAAAACCGACGTCTGCACCGGCAATGTAGCGTGGCGGCAGGATGTCAAAATCATCCTGCCGCACAACCTCAGCAGCGCGCTGTAGCTGTTCAGCCCGAAGCGCAGCTAAATCCATGCTTAGCCCTGATGGTAAGGGCGTGACAGGCGGTGTACTGCTTCTACAAAGGCACCCGCGTGTTCAGGTGGTACATCGGGGTGAATACCATGGCCGAGGTTAAACACGTGGCCTTCACCTTTACCGAAGTCTTCCAGAATACCTGCGACTTCCTGCTCGATACGCGCTGGCGGCGCATACAACATGGAAGGATCCATATTGCCCTGCAGCGCCACTTTGTCACCCACACGACGGCGTGCATCAGCAATATCAGTGGTCCAGTCCAGACCCAGCGCATCACAACCGGTTGCCGCTATCGCTTCCAACCACTGTCCGCCGCCTTTGGTGAACAGCGTAATCGGTACACGACGACCTTCATTTTCGTGCAGCACGCTATCAACGATTTTATGCATGTAATACAGCGAGAACTCGCGATAATCACGCCCCGTCAACACACCGCCCCAAGTATCAAATACCATGACCGACTGAGCACCGGCTTTGATCTGGGCGTTTAGATACAGAATGACGCTGTCAGCCAGCTTATCGAGCAACTTGTGCAGCGTTTGTGGCTCGGCATACATCATCTTTTTGATTTTGGTGAAGGCTTTGCTGCTACCGCCTTCAACCATATAGGTTGCCAGCGTCCACGGGCTGCCAGAGAAACCAATCAGCGGGACTTCGCCTTTAAGGTTGTAACGAATGGTACGCACCGCGTTCATCACGTATCCCAGTTCCTGCTCGGGATCGGGAATCGGCAGCTTATCGACATCTGCGCGGCAAGTAATAGGATTGGAGAAACGCGGGCCTTCACCCGTTTCAAAATAGAGCCCCAGCCCCATCGCATCGGGAATGGTCAAAATATCGCTGAAGAGGATCGCCGCATCCAGCGCATAACGACGCAGCGGCTGCAACGTGACTTCACACGCCAGCTCCGCATTCTTACACAGCGACATAAAATCACCGGCCTCAGCGCGCGTGGCTTTGTACTCCGGTAAATAACGCCCGGCTTGTCGCATCATCCACACCGGTGTGACATCTACCGGCTGGCGTAACAGGGCGCGCAGATAACGATCGTTCTTCAGTTCACTCATAATGGGCTCTCTCATGCTAAGGCCGCCAGTGTAGCATTTTCACGAGGCGCTGGCGCGGCACAGGGCAACGGTATCTTCAATCAAACGACGGGCCACCGTCCCCGCCGGGGGTAACAGCGGAAGATCGTCATAGCGATACCAGCCCGCATCCAGTAACTCTTTACCATCGTGCTGCAACTCGCCGCCTTCGTATTCCGCCATAAACGCCATCATCAGAGAGTGCGGGAATGGCCACGGCTGTGAAGTGACATAACGGACGTTCTTGACCCGCACATTACTCTCCTCCATCACCTCTCGCGCCACGGCCTGCTCCAGCGTCTCTCCAACCTCAACGAAGCCAGCTAATACTGTGTAAATGCTGTTGCGGTGACGCGCATGATTGGCGAGCAATATCTCATCGCCTCGACGAATCGCCACGATTATGCAGGGAGCAATTTGTGGGTAATAGCGCTCACGGCAGTGGTGGCACAGGCAGGCAAATTCGCGTTTACTGAGATGCATTTCATGCCCACAGTAACCACACCAGCGATGGGAACGGTAGAACTCCGCCAGTTGTACACCGCGCCCAGCAATCTGGAACAAGCCGACATCTTCGTCGATAAGCTGGCGAACAGAGGCCATATTGTCAGGGCGTGATTCACGCACCAACCAGACATTTTCACCCTGCCATTCGCCAATCAATATGCCCGCGCTACCCACTAAGCCAAAATCGCTCGATAAGCCATGCGGCAGCTCACCTTGCGGCAACCAAAGTTTTTGCTCATGGCTGACAATCCACCAGCCAGCGTCTACGCTTGAGATCTCACGTTGCATCTTATTCGTTGTCCTTAGCGTCAAATGGCACGCTGAATCCTGATGTTAAGTGTCGAATAAACAACTATAACTCACTTGGAGCCCCATATGCTGACCCAGTTAGATGACCTGACAGAGCGTGTAGGTGGCGGTAATGAATTAGTCGACACTTGGTTGCGCGCCCGTCGACAGTTGCTCGTCACGTATTACGAGTTAATTGGCATAAAGCCGAATAAAGATGCGCTTTCAGCGCTGGATGAACAGGCACTGGATGCGTTTTGCCACAATCTGGTGGATTACCTCTCCACCGGGCATTTCAGTATTTACGAACGCATCATCAACGAAATGCAAGGTGACAGCCCGTTAATTGCCGCGTCTCAGATCTACCCCGCACTCGAGGCCAACACCGATAGCATCATGCAGCTGTATGACAGCCATCTTCAGCAAGCCATCAATGATGATAACTGTGTTGAGTTTCAGAAGGCGCTCTCCGAAGTGGGTGAAGTACTGGAGTCACGTTTTACGCTGGAGGATAAACTGGTAAAACTGGCCTGGGATAACCAGCTGGCAAGCGTTCCGGTCGCCAATGAGAGCCCCATTGCACGTCCTGCTTAACCCCGAAAGATGTAAAAGGCTTGTTATTCCGAAAAAGCCCTCTTATGCTGAATGGGCTTTTTTATTGCCCTCTTTATGAGCGGCAAGTTTGTGGTTTAAGCGTAGCGTGCGCAGCCAGTTCACGCACGGACAGCGCACAGGGACCGGAGCGTACACGAAGTACGTGACGGTCACGAGCACTGCCCAGGCGAGAAATGGCAAGCAAAGTAGCTTAAACCGCAAACGCACACCTTGTCGGAGTGCCCCCCGGGGCTGAGACCGTTAATTCGGGATCCGCGGAACCTGATCAGGTTAGTACCTGCGAAGGGAACAAGAGTAGACATAACCAGAACGATGCGTGTTGGCGCCCGGTATCGCTTCTGTTACTCCTTCCGAACTCTGGACAAGCAACTTCCCCTTAAATCAGGAAATTTGCTATGTCTGTTGCTAAAACTTCTCGTCGTGAACAACGTGCACAAGCGCAGGAATTTATTGATTCACTGCAAGGCACCGCTTTTCCCAACTCAAAACGTATCTGGATCACCGGTAGCCGTGAGGATATTCGTGTACCGATGCGCGAAATCCAGCTGAGCCCAACTCAGATTGGCGGCACCAGAGAGAACCCTAAGCTTGAGCCGAATGAAGCTGTGCCGGTGTATGACACCGCAGGTGCTTATGGTGACCCGGAAGCCACTATCGATGTGCATCAGGGATTGGCGAAATTGCGTGCCAGCTGGATTGTCGAACGTGATGACAGCGAAGCGATCCACCAGCTAAGTTCCAGTTATACCCAGCAGCGGTTGGCCGATGAGGGACTGGATCATCTGCGCTTTGAGCACCTACCCCAGCCACGCCGTGCGAAAACCGGCCGCTGTGTGACGCAGTTGCACTATGCTCGACAGGGAATGATTACGCCTGAAATGGAGTTTATTGCGGTCCGTGAAAACATGGGGCGCGAACGTATTCGTGGTGAAGTGCTGCTGCAACAACATCCCGGGCACAGCTTCGGGGCGCATCTGCCGGAAAACATTACCGCCGAATTTGTCCGTCAGGAAGTGGCCAGCGGTCGAGCCATTATCCCCTCCAACATTAATCACCCTGAATCTGAACCGATGATCATTGGCCGTAACTTTTTGGTCAAAGTGAATGCCAATATCGGCAACTCGGCGGTGAGTTCATCGATTGAGGAGGAAGTAGAGAAACTGGTGTGGTCAACGCGCTGGGGCGCCGATACCGTGATGGACCTCTCCACAGGCCGTTACATCCATGAAACGCGGGAATGGATTTTGCGAAACAGTCCGGTGCCGATTGGAACCGTACCGATTTATCAGGCGCTGGAGAAGGTTAACGGCGTAGCGGAAGATCTGAACTGGGAAATCTTCCGCGACACCCTGCTTGAGCAAGCCGAACAGGGCGTCGATTACTTCACCATTCACGCGGGCGTGCTGTTGCGCTATGTTCCGATGACCGCCAAACGTCTGACCGGCATTGTCTCGCGCGGGGGATCGATCATGGCGAAGTGGTGCCTGTCGCATCATCAGGAGAGTTTCCTGTATCTGCACTTCCGCGAGATTTGCGAGATCTGTGCGGCTTATGATGTTGCCCTCTCACTGGGCGATGGCCTGCGTCCAGGGTCGATTCAGGATGCCAACGATGAAGCGCAGTTTGCCGAACTGCACACCTTGGGTGAGCTAACGAAGATCGCCTGGGAATACGATGTGCAGGTGATGATTGAAGGCCCAGGCCATGTGCCAATGCAGATGATCCGCCGTAACATGACCGAACAGCTGGAGCACTGCCATGAAGCGCCGTTTTATACGCTCGGACCACTCACCACAGATATCGCACCCGGTTATGATCACTTCACATCAGGAATTGGTGCCGCGATGATTGGCTGGTTTGGCTGTGCCATGCTGTGCTACGTCACACCGAAAGAGCACTTGGGTCTGCCAAATAAAGAAGATGTGAAACAGGGGCTGATCACCTATAAGATCGCCGCCCATGCGGCCGATCTGGCGAAGGGGCATCCCGGAGCCCAGATCCGCGATAATGCCATGTCGAAAGCGCGTTTCGAATTCCGCTGGGAAGATCAATTCAATCTGGCACTCGATCCGCACACCGCGCGTGCCTACCACGATGAAACCTTGCCGCAGGAATCGGGGAAAGTCGCTCACTTCTGCTCGATGTGCGGCCCCAAATTCTGCTCAATGAAAATTACTCAGGAAGTGCGTGAATATGCTGCTCGCCAGCAGGCAGAAGCGCAGCCGATTGAAATTGGCATGGCGCAAATGTCAGACGCCTTCCGTAGCCGTGGTGGTGAGATCTACCACGCCGCCGATGCCCTTAAAGAGGAAAAAGTATGACCGACGCCTTTCCGGCCACCGCCCCGAAACTGGGGCTGTACCCCGTTGTTGATAGCGTAGAGTGGATTAAACGCCTGCTGCAAGCCGGTGTGCGCACCCTGCAACTGCGTATCAAAGATTGCCAGGATCATGAAGTGGAAGATGCCGTGCGCGAAGCCATTGCGCTGGGTAAACAGTACCGCGCACGCTTGTTTATCAATGATTACTGGCGATTAGCGATCAAATACAACGCTTACGGTGTTCACCTTGGCCAGGAAGATTTGGACGTAGCGGATCTGCAGGCGATCCGCCAGGCAGGTTTACGTCTCGGTTTATCAACTCATGATGATGCCGAACTGGACCGCGCCCTGGCACTTCGCCCCTCTTATATTGCTTTAGGGCATATTTATCCGACGCAAACTAAAGACATGCCCTCCGCTCCGCAGGGCGTAATCGAACTCAAACGTCATCTGGCGCGATTGCAGGACGTGCCAACCGTCGCCATCGGCGGCATTTCACTGGCGCGGGTGCCGGAAGTGCTGGCCACAGGGGTGGGCAGTATTGCGGTCGTCAGCGCCATTACTCAGGCGGCTGACTGGCGTAAGGCAACACAAACGTTGCTCGACCTGGTTGAATCTGGAACCCAGCCTGCAGAGTTGATGTAACTGGCTGCAATAGAGTGATAAAGACCGGAATATGGCGCGAAGCCTGATTTTATAAGGCTAGCGCCTAAAGCTGACTTCGCTAAAGTGTGCCTGCCCGCTGTCGCTTGCAGCGGGCCAGGGCTGGTCTTCCTCTCTCCCCAGCCCTGCCTTTCCAACTTAATTCGTCAGGGAAGTGGCATGCAGCGTTTCAGCATTACAGGCCAGCATGGCCTGCTCCACCGCAGCACCCAGTTGGGCAATCGCCTGCTCAGTATGCTCGTTAATGGGCAAACCGTAATTCAGGCGCAGACAGTTACGATATTTTCCCGAGGCGGAAAACAACGACCCAACGGCGACCTGTATCTTCAGAGTACGCAGCTCAGTGTTAAGTCGAACAGCGTCAAACGCTTCTGGCAGTTCGATCCACATCAGGAAGCCCCCCTGGGGACGAGACACGCAAATCCCACAGGGAAAATAGTGGCGTACCCAGCAGCTAAAGATGTCGTAATTCCGTTGATACACCTGACGCATACGACGGATATGTGGGCCGTAATGGCCTTGACGAACAAACTCGGCGACAGCATGTTGTGGCTGCGTGGCCGTTGATCCGGTACTGATATATTTCATGTGCAACACGCGGTCACGATATCGCCCCGGCGCCACCCAGCCAACGCGTAAACCGGGCGCCAGCGTTTTAGAAAAAGAGCTGCACAACAATACGCGGCCATCCATATCCAAAGACTTGATGGTTATCGGTCGCGGGTATTCCCACGCCAGCTCACCGTAAACGTCGTCTTCGATAATGGCCGCATCAAAGCGCTGTGCCAATGCCAGCAATGCCCGCTTACGCGATTCAGGCATGATGAATCCCAGCGGGTTGTTGCAGTTGGGGACCACCACAACCGCTTTAATTGGCCACTGTTCAAAAGCCAGTTCAAGCGCTTCAAGACTCATGCCGGTGACGGAATCCGTGGGAATTTCGATCGCGCGGATCCCAAAACCGCGTAACGTTTGCATCGTGCCATGGAAAGTAGGCGATTCCACCGCAATGATATCGCCCGGATCGCACACTGCGCGGATCGATATCGACAACGCCTCATGGCAGCCCGTGGTGGCAACAATGTCATCGGCGCTGAGCTGGCAGCCACTGTCTATCGCCAGCCTGGCGACTTGCTCGCGTAATGCACTGACACCCACCAGGCTGTCATAATTGAGCAAGCCAGCATCCTGCTTCTGCGCCATGCGACTTTGGATTTTCCATAACGGCTTTAACGTTGGCTGGGTTAAATCCGGTATGCCACTGCCCAGTTGCAGCACATCACTGTCCATTCGGCTGCTCAGCAACTCCAGTACCGATTCCCATTGCGTGATCTCCACGGGCCGCTGCGCTGGGCGGGTCATGCCAGGTACCGGTGGGGTCGATTTTCGAGTTGCAACGAAATAACCGGATCGCGGCTGCGGCACAATCAGCTGCTTCTCTTCCAGTAAATGGTACGCCTGCTGTACGGTGCTAATGCTGACGCCGTGTTCCAGACTCAACGTGCGTACTGACGGTAAACGTTCTCCACTGCGATAGAGGCCTTGTTCAATCCTGTCCGACAGCAGACAGGCCAAATGCTGATAGCGCGTCATCGTATCCCACCTCATCTTATTCAGCAGCGAAAACCAGTACAGATTGACACCCTTTCTACCATTCAGATCGCTGAATATGCAATCTGTATGTTAAAGATAAGTGTTTTTTGAATCTGTATTGAATCGATGCAGAAATGGACAATGTGACCCAGACATCTCACTGAGGGCACAAATAATGGAATTCGATCAAAACCGAGCGGCTAAACCTTTTGATGTAACATTGCTGGATATTTTGCGCGGCGCGCGTAGCGCGGTGAGAAACTGGCGTAACCGACGTGAAACGCGGAAAATTTTGTCTCACCTGAGCGATGCCCAGCTGCGCGACATTGGGCTAACTCGACACGATGTCTGCCGCAAGAACTAAATTCAGAGCAAAAAAAACCCTGCCGAGGCAGGGTTTTTTATCGATCAGACTTAGCAACGATTACTCGTCGTCGCTACCGCCCAGACCGGCGTTCAGCAGTTCAGCCAGGCTTGCAGAGGCTTCATCCGCAGTCACCTGCGGAGCAACCGGTGCTTCACCCGCAGAGCGGCGACGCATACGATCCTGATGGTAAGCATAACCGGTACCGGCTGGGATCAGACGACCCACGATCACGTTCTCTTTCAGGCCGCGCAGTTCATCGCGCTTACCTGCTACAGCTGCTTCGGTCAGGACACGAGTGGTTTCCTGGAACGATGCGGCAGAGATGAACGATTCGGTAGCCAGTGACGCTTTGGTGATACCCAGCAGATCGCGCATAAAGGTTGCGCCGATTTTGCCATTCGCTTCAAGTTCACGGTTAGAGATCTTGATGCGGGAGTATTCAGCCTGCTCGCCTTCCAGGAAGTCGGAGCTGCCCACGCTAGCGATGGTTGCTTTACGCAGCATCTGACGAACGATGACTTCAATGTGCTTATCGTTAATCTTAACGCCTTGCAGACGGTAAACTTCCTGCACTTCGTTAGTGATGTAACGGGTCACAGCATGGACGCCACGCAGACGCAGGATGTCGTGCGGAGACTCTGGGCCGTCAGAAACAACGTCACCACGTTCTACGCGCTCACCTTCGAATACGTTCAGCTGACGCCATTTTGGAATCATCTCTTCGTACGGATCGCTACCATCAACCGGTGTGATCACCAGACGACGCTTACCTTTGGTCTCTTTACCGAAGGAGATGATACCGCTGATCTCCGCCAGGATTGCTGGCTCTTTCGGACGACGCGCTTCGAACAGGTCGGCAACGCGTGGCAGACCACCGGTGATGTCCTTGGTACCGCCAGATTCTTGCGGAACACGCGCCAGGGTATCACCCGAGCTGATCTTCACGCCGTCTTCCAACTGCACAATCGCTTTGCCCGGCAGGAAGTACTGTGCTGGCATATCAGTACCAGGGATCAGAACATCATTACCGTTCGCATCAACGATTTTCAGCGCAGGACGCAGATCTTTACCGCCCGCAGTACGTTCTGCAGAATCCAGAACCACCAGCGATGACAGACCGGTTAAATCGTCAGTCTGACGAGTAATGGTCTGACCGTCGATCATGTCAGTGAAGCGAATGAAACCGCCCACTTCCGTGATAACCGGCATGGTATGTGGATCCCAGTTTGCTACGGTCTCGCCCGCTGCAACCTGCTCGCCATCACCTTTGGCCATGACCGCACCGTAAGGCACTTTATAGCTCTCTTTGGTACGACCGAACTCGTCGATCATTTTCAGCTCAACGTTACGTGAGACGATAACCAGTTTCCCTGAGGAGTTGGTTACCGACTTGGCGTTAGTCAGCTTGATAGTACCTTTATTCTTCACCTGGATGCTGGATTCAGCAGCCGCACGAGATGCCGCACCACCGATGTGGAACGTACGCATCGTCAGCTGTGTACCCGGCTCACCGATGGACTGTGCTGCGATAACGCCGATGGCCTCACCTTTGTTGATGATGTGACCACGTGCCAGATCGCGACCGTAGCAGTGTGCACACACACCGAAGTCGGTTTCACAGCCAACAACCGAACGCACTTTGATCGCATCGACTGAGTTCAGTTCGATCACATCACACCAGTGCTCATCGATCAGGGTGTTACGCGGGATCAGGATGTCTGCAGTGCCTGGTTTCAGGACATCTTCAGCCGTCACACGGCCCAGAACACGCTCACGCAGTGGCTCTTTAACGTCGCCACCTTCGATGACCGGAGTCATCATGATGCCTTCGAATGTGCCACAGTCGTCTTCGGTCACCACCAGATCCTGCGCAACGTCAACCAGACGACGCGTCAGATAACCGGAGTTAGCGGTTTTCAGTGCGGTATCCGCCAAGCCTTTACGCGCACCGTGCGTCGAGATGAAGTACTGGAGTACGTTCAGACCTTCACGGAAGTTCGCGGTGATTGGCGTTTCGATGATTGAGCCATCTGGCTTAGCCATCAGACCACGCATACCGGCCAGCTGACGAATCTGTGCTGCAGAACCACGCGCACCGGAGTCGGCCATCATGTAGATGCTGTTGAACGACACCTGCTGCTCTTCTTCGCCGTGACGGTTGATCACAGTTTCAGTTTGCAGGTTGTCCATCATCGCTTTGGAAACGCGTTCGTTGGCTGCGGCCCAGATATCGATGACTTTGTTGTAACGTTCGCCAGCAGTAACCAGACCAGACTGGAACTGTTCCTGAATCTCAGCAACTTCTGCTTCCGCTTCCGCGACGATTTCCGCTTTCTTAGCCGGGATCACCATGTCGTCGATACCAACAGAGGCACCTGAACGGGCTGCGTAAGCAAAGCCGGTGTACATGGTCTGGTCAGCAAAGATAACGGTCGGCTTCAGGCCCAAGATGCGGTAACAGGTGTTCAGCATTTTGGAGATAGCTTTCTTACCCAGCGCCTGGTTGACGATAGAGTAAGGCAGGCCTTTCGGTACGATCATCCACAGAATCGCACGACCAATGGTGGTGTCGATAATGCTGGTTTTCGCAACGAACTCTTCCTGCTCGTTTTTGCTGTATTCGGTGATACGCACTTTAACGCGCGCATGCAGCTCGGCCTGGCCAGCGCGGTAAACACGCTCAGCTTCTTTCGGGCCAGTCAGCACCATGCCTTCGCCTTTGGCGTTCACTTTGTCGCGGGTCATGTAGTACAGACCCAAAACAACGTCCTGAGAAGGAACGATGATTGGCTCGCCGTTCGCAGGTGACAGGATGTTGTTGGTAGACATCATCAGCGCACGCGCTTCCAGCTGGGCTTCCAGCGTCAGCGGTACGTGAACAGCCATCTGGTCACCATCGAAGTCGGCGTTATATGCCGCACAAACCAGCGGGTGCAGCTGGATCGCTTTACCTTCGATCAGAACCGGTTCAAACGCCTGGATACCTAAACGGTGCAGAGTTGGTGCACGGTTCAGCAGTACCGGGTGTTCGCGGATAACTTCGTCCAGGATATCCCAAACGACAGCTTCTTCGCGCTCAACCATTTTCTTCGCGGCTTTGATGGTGGTGGCCAGGCCACGCAGTTCCAGCTTGCCGTAAATGAACGGTTTGAACAGCTCCAGTGCCATTTTCTTCGGCAGACCGCACTGATGCAGACGCAGGTATGGACCTACGGTGATAACAGAACGACCGGAGTAGTCAACACGCTTACCAAGCAAGTTCTGACGGAAACGACCCTGCTTACCTTTGATCATATCAGCCAAAGATTTCAGAGGACGTTTGTTAGAGCCGGTGATGGCACGACCGCGACGGCCGTTATCCAGCAGGGCATCTACCGCTTCTTGCAGCATACGTTTTTCGTTACGTACGATGATATCTGGCGCAGCCAGATCCAGCAGACGTTTCAGACGGTTGTTACGGTTGATCACGCGACGATACAGATCGTTCAGATCTGACGTAGCGAAACGACCGCCGTCCAGCGGTACCAGCGGACGCAGATCTGGCGGCAGAACCGGCAGAACGGTCAGGATCATCCACTCTGGCTTGTTACCAGACTGAACGAACGCTTCCAGCAGCTTGATACGCTTGGTCAGCTTTTTACGCTTGGTCTCGGAGTTGGTTTCGTTCAGCTCTTCACGCAGCTGCTCGCACTCTTGCTCCAGATCCATGTTTTTCAGCAGCGCCTGGATAGCTTCCGCACCCATCTTCGCGTCGAATTCGTCACCGAACTCTTCCAGCGCATCAAGATACTGCTCTTCCGTCAGAATCTGACGTTTTTCCAGGTTGGTCATGCCGCCTTCGATCACAACATAAGATTCGAAGTACAGCACGCGCTCGATATCACGCAGTGGCATATCCAGCAGCAAGCCGATACGCGAAGGCAGTGATTTCAGGAACCAGATATGCGCAGTTGGAGAAGCCAACTCGATATGGCCCATACGCTCACGACGTACCTTGGTCTGTGTAACTTCAACGCCACACTTCTCACAGATCACGCCACGATGCTTCAAACGCTTGTACTTACCGCACAGGCATTCGTAATCTTTTACCGGTCCAAAAATACGGGCGCAGAAAAGACCGTCACGCTCCGGTTTGAAGGTACGGTAGTTAATGGTTTCTGGCTTTTTAACTTCACCAAAAGACCATGAACGGATCATGTCAGGCGAGGCCAGAGCAATTTTGATCGCATCAAACTCTTCGGTCTTAGTTTGCGCTTTCAGAAACTTAAGTAAGTCTTTCACGGATTAGCTCCCGTCGGAGTGGAACTCTCAGGGACGCGCGCCTGAGGTGCGCGTCCCGTAACCAGTACTTGCGAGTACTTACTCGTCTTCCAGCTCGATGTTGATACCCAGCGAGCGAATCTCTTTCAACAGTACGTTGAAGGATTCCGGCATGCCCGGTTCCATCTGATGGTTGCCATCGACGATGTTTTTATACATCTTCGTACGGCCGTTAACGTCATCAGATTTAACGGTCAGCATTTCCTGCAGGGTATACGCAGCACCGTAAGCTTCCAGTGCCCACACTTCCATCTCACCGAAGCGCTGACCACCGAACTGAGCTTTACCACCCAGCGGCTGCTGAGTAACCAAGCTGTAAGAGCCGGTAGAACGTGCGTGCATCTTGTCGTCAACCAAGTGGTTCAGTTTCAGCATGTACATGTAACCTACGGTTACCTGACGCTCGAACTGCTCACCGGTACGGCCGTCGAACAAGGTGATCTGACCGGAAGAAGGCAGGCCGCCGAGCTGCAACAGCTCTTTGATCTCGCTTTCTTTCGCACCGTCAAACACTGGTGTTGCGATTGGCATACCTTTTTTCAGGTTCTCTGCCAGACGCAGCACTTCGTCGTCGGTGAAGGTGTTCAGGTCAACTTTCTGACGCACGTCGGTGCCCAAATCGTAGGCGCGCTGGATGAAATCACGCAGTTTGGCGACTTCTTCCTGCTTCTTCAGCATCGCATTGATTTTCTCACCAATGCCTTTCGCTGCCATCCCGAGGTGGGTTTCCAGGATCTGACCGATGTTCATACGTGACGGTACGCCCAGCGGGTTCAATACGATATCGACCGGCGTACCGTTCTCATCGTAAGGCATATCTTCGATCGGGTTGATCTTAGAGATAACACCCTTGTTACCGTGACGACCTGCCATCTTGTCACCAGGCTGGATCTGACGCTTAACAGCCAGATACACCTTCACGATTTTCAGCACGCCTGGTGCCAAATCATCGCCTTGGGTGATCTTGCGACGCTTAGCTTCGAGTTTCTTCTCAAACTCGTGCTTCAGCTCGTCATACTGCTCAGCCAGCTGTTCCAGAGAGTTTTGCTTCTCTTCGTCAGTCAGGCCCAGCTCTAACCAGCGCTCGCGTGGCAGTTTGTCCAGCTTCTCAGCTTCAACGCCACCCGAGATCAGTACAGCCTGAATACGGCTGAACAGACCGGCTTCAAAGATTTGCAGTTCTTCAGACAGGTCTTTCTTAACCTGCTTCAGCTGCATCTCTTCGATTTCCAGTGCACGTTTGTCTTTTTCCACGCCATCGCGGGTGAAGACCTGAACGTCGATAACCGTACCGGAAACACCGTTTGGTACACGCAGAGAAGAGTCTTTAACGTCAGACGCTTTCTCACCGAAGATCGCACGCAGCAGTTTCTCTTCTGGAGTCAGCTGGGTTTCACCTTTCGGCGTGACCTTACCAACCAGAATGTCGCCACCGGTCACTTCCGCACCGATATACACGATACCGGACTCATCCAGCTTGGAGAGCGCAGCTTCACCCACGTTCGGGATGTCAGCGGTGATCTCTTCTGGCCCCAGCTTGGTGTCACGAGACACACAGGCCAGTTCCTGGATGTGGATAGTGGTGAAACGGTCTTCCTGTACAACACGCTCAGAAACGAGGATGGAGTCTTCGAAGTTGTAACCGTTCCATGGCATGAATGCCACGCGCATGTTCTGACCCAGCGCCAGTTCACCGAGATCGGTAGACGGGCCATCTGCCAGCACGTCGCCACGCTCAATTGGCTCACCCAGAGAGACACACGGCATCTGGTTGATGCAGGTGTTCTGGTTAGAACGGGTGTACTTGGTCAGGTTGTAGATGTCGATACCCGCTTCGCCCGGATACATCTCATCTTCGTTAACTTTGATAACGATACGAGAAGCATCAACGTACTGAACGGAACCGCCACGTTTCGCTACGGCAGTAACACCGGAGTCAACCGCTACTGCACGTTCCATACCGGTACCAACCAGCGGCTTATCAGCGCGCAGAGTTGGAACGGCCTGACGTTGCATGTTCGCACCCATCAAGGCGCGGTTAGCATCATCGTGCTCCAGGAACGGGATCAGTGACGCACCGACAGAAACGACCTGTTGGGTCGAAACGTCCATGTAGTCAACTTGATCGCGGCTGAACAGGCTTGATTCACCTTTGCTACGGCAGGTGACGAGATCGTCAACAAAGCTACCATCTTCAGCAAGGTTGGTGTTCGCCTGAGCGATAACGTAGTTACCCTCTTCAATTGCAGAGAGGTAATGAATTTCGTCACTCACTTTGCCGTCAACAACGCGACGATACGGAGTCTCAAGGAAGCCGTATTCGTTAGTCTGCGCGTAAACAGAAAGGGAGTTGATCAGACCGATGTTCGGACCTTCAGGCGTTTCGATTGGGCATACACGACCGTAGTGGGTTGGGTGTACGTCACGCACTTCGAAGCCTGCGCGTTCACGGGTCAGACCGCCTGGGCCCAGAGCAGAGATACGACGCTTATGCGTGATCTCAGACAACGGGTTGTTCTGGTCCATAAACTGTGACAGCTGGCTGGAACCGAAGAACTCTTTCACCGCAGCAGAAATCGGCTTGGCGTTGATCATGTCCTGTGGCATCAGCGTGTCGAGGTCGCCCAGAGAAAGACGCTCTTTCACTGCGCGTTCAACACGGACCAGACCTACACGGAACTGGTTTTCTGCCATCTCACCGACTGAACGGATACGACGGTTGCCGAGGTGATCGATATCATCCACTTCACCGATACCGTTACGGATACCGATCAGCTTCTTCATCACTTCGATGATGTCATCTTTGCTCAGGATGCCTGAACCTTCGATCTCATCACGCAGCAGAGAACGGTTGAACTTCATGCGGCCAACCGCAGAAAGATCGTAACGATCTTCAGAGAAGAACAAGTTCTCGAACAGGTTTTCCGCTGCTTCACGTGTTGGTGGCTCGCCAGGACGCATCATGCGGTAGATCTCAACCAGCGCGCTCAGGCGATCGTTGGTTGGGTCAACACGCAGGGTCTCGGAAATGTACGGGCCGTGATCCAAATCGTTAGTGAACAGGGTTTCGATGCGCTTGTGGCCTGACTGGCTCAGTTTCGCCAGCAGATCCAGTGACAGTTCCATGTTCGCAGGAACAATCAGCTCACCGGTGTTCAGATCGACGTAGTCTTTAGCGACCACTTTGCCAGCGATATATTCAACCGGCACTTCGATGTGCTGAATACCGTCTTTTTCCAGCTGACGAATGTGACGCGCAGTGATGCGACGACCTTTCTCAACGTAGACCGTGCCATTGGCTTCGATATCGAAGCTGGCGGTTTCACCACGCAGGCGCTCAGGCACCAGTTCCATCTGCAGTTTGTTATCGCGAATTTCATAAACCACTTTATCAAAGAACAGATCGAGGATTTGTTCAGTGGTGTAGTTCAGTGCGCGCAGAATGATACTGGCCGGCAGCTTACGGCGACGGTCAATACGGACGAAGAGGTTGTCTTTCGGGTCAAACTCGAAGTCGAGCCATGAACCACGGTAAGGGATGATACGTGCGTTATACAGCACTTTACCAGACGAGTGCGTCTTACCCTTGTCGCTGTCAAAGAACACGCCAGGACTACGATGCAGCTGAGAAACGATAACACGCTCAGTACCGTTGATAACAAAGGTACCGTTGTCGGTCATGAGCGGAATTTCGCCCATGTAGACTTCTTGTTCTTTAATGTCTTTTACGGTGCCTTCTGGCGCTTCGCGCTCATAGATCACCAGACGCAGTTTCACGCGCAGCGGTGCCGAATAGGTCACGCCACGGATCTGACATTCAGTTACGTCAAAGACCGGCTCACCCAAACGGTAGCTGACATACTGCAACTCAGAGTTGCCGCTGTAGCTTGAGATTGGGAATACGGAGCGGAAGGCAGCTTCCAGACCGTACTGGCCTTCTGGATCTTGCTCGATAAACTTCTGGAACGAGTCAAGCTGGATAGAAAGGAGATAAGGTATGTCCAGTACTTGTGGACGTTTACCAAAATCCTTACGAATACGTTTTTTCTCGGTATAGGAGTAAACCATAGGGTTCCTCAGCTAGCTGACATGTCGAACCACGCTGTCCGTCCTGATAGGACAGTTCATGCAACACTATTTTGTTTTTCATGCGATGCGCAGCACCCCATGCAATACGTCTTTCTATCACTCTTAAATCATTTCGTCGCCGTTGCGCAGGCAGGGAACCCTCACAGGAAAGCGATATATTAAGTCGTCGATAGAAAAAGATATTGAAGAGAAACAATGGACAAACAGTGCGAAACGCCATCGTTCCTCTGTAGCGCAAAAAGGCTGGTGACCAAAAAGTCACCAGCCATCAGCCTGGAGTTACTCAGGCTGCAACCCGAAGGTTGTCTTACTTAACTTCAACTTCAGCGCCAGCTTCTTTCAGCAGTGCTTCCAGAGCAGCTGCGTCATCTTTGCTGATGCCTTCTTTGATTGGGCCAGTAGCTTCAACCAGGTCTTTAGCTTCTTTCAAGCCCAGACCAGTTGCAGTACGTACAGCTTTGATTACTGCAACTTTGTTAGCGCCAGCAGCTTTCAGAATTACGTCGAATTCAGTTTTCTCTTCAACAGCTTCAGCTGGGCCAGCAGCAACAGCTACAGCGGCAGCAGCAGAAACGCCGAATTTTTCTTCCATAGCAGAAACCAGCTCAACTACTTCCATTACGGACATAGCTGCAACTGCTTCCAGAATTTGATCTTTAGTGATAGACATATCGATTGTTCCTAAAAAACAGATAAAGTTTATACGTTAGCAAGTACGAAGGAAAAGAAGATGGCCTTAAGCCGCTTCTTTTGCATCGCGTACAGCAGCCAGAGTGCGGACCAGTTTGCCAGCAGCGGCTTCTTTCATGGTCGACATCAGACGTGCCAGTGCTTCTTCGTAAGTCGGCAGAGTTGCCAGACGGTCAATATTGGCCGCCGTGATCAGCTCACCTTCAAAGGCTGCAGCTTTGACCTCAAATTTTGCATTCGCTTTCGCGAAATCTTTGAACAGACGAGCAGCAGCGCCCGGGTGTTCCAAAGAATATGCAATCAGGGTCGGACCAACAAACGTGTCTTTCAGGCACTCGAAAGGAGTACCTTCAACGACGCGGCGCAGCAGGGTGTTGCGAACAACACGCATGTAAACGCCAGCTTCACGACCTGCTTTACGCAGTTCGGTCATTTTATCAACGGTAACGCCACGGGAATCCGCAACAACCGCTGAAAGCGCACCTTTGGCTACTTCGCTAACTTCAGCAACAATCGCTTGTTTGCCTTGAAGATTTAATGCCATTAGCTTTGCTCCTGGATTTAACCGGGAATAATTTCCCGGAACTCACTTCACTCATCAACCCGAAGGTCACGAGCGCTATTACACGGTGAGCAGAATCCAGCTAAGAAAAAATTCTTTTTGGTTCTGTCACCGTCTACGCAGGGTATTAAGCAATTTACCCGAAGATATTTCGCTCCTGCGGTCTTGGACGGAGGCCAGGATAAGGCCTGGCTCCAACCTAAGTCACTGAAGGAGTGGGCAATTAAGCTTTAACCATCAGTGACTTTGAATCTGGGTTCTGAATTGAGCATTCAATCAGAACAACGGGCGTAAGATTCTAGATGAATTTTTCGCCCGTTTCAAGCAGCAATTAGTTTGCTGCTGCGCTCAGACCAGCCTGGTCAACGGCAACGCCGGCGCCCATGGTGGTAGAGATGCTAACTTTCTTGATGTACACGCCTTTAGCCTGAGATGGTTTCGCTTTTTTCAGCGCAACCAGCAGAGATTCCAGGTTTTCTTTCAGTTTGTCAGCGTCGAAGTCCACTTTACCGATGGTAGTGTGGATGATGCCGTTTTTGTCGTTACGATAACGAACCTGACCTGCTTTAGCGTTTTTCACTGCTTCAGCAACGTTAGGGGTTACAGTACCGACTTTCGGGTTTGGCATCAGGCCACGTGGACCCAGAACCTGGCCCAACTGGCCAACAACGCGCATTGCATCTGGAGATGCAATAACAACGTCAAAGTTCATTTCGCCTTTTTTGATCTGATCAGCCAGGTCTTCCATACCTACCAGCTCAGCGCCAGCTGCTTTAGCAGCTTCAGCGTTTGCGCCTTGGGTGAAGACGGCAACACGTACTGAACGACCAGTACCGTGTGGCAGAACAGTCGCGCCGCGAACGTTCTGGTCAGATTTACGAGCATCGATGCCCAGGTTAACAGCAACGTCAACGCTTTCAACGAACTTAGCAGTAGCCAGTTCTTTCAGCAGCGCGATAGCTTCAGCGATGTCGTACTGCTTGGTCGCATCAACTTTGTCACGGATTACGCTCATGCGCTTGGTCAGCTTAGCCATTTATTAATCCTCTACTACCAGGCCCATGGAACGTGCAGTACCTTCGATAGAGCGAGTCATCGCTTCTACGTCAGAACCAGTCATGTCCGCAGCTTTGGTCTCTGCGATTTCACGTACTTGAGCACGCGTTACTTTACCGACTTTGTCTTTGTTCGGCTTACCAGAACCAGACTTGATGCCCGCTGCTTTTTTCAGCAGAACGGCAGCCGGAGGCGTTTTGGTAACGAAGGTGAAAGAACGGTCGCTGTATACAGTGATAACAACTGGAGTAGGCAGGCCTTTCTCCAGAGATTCTGTTTTGGCGTTGAACGCTTTACAGAATTCCATGATGTTAACACCCTGCTGACCCAGTGCTGGACCAACAGGTGGACTTGGGTTCGCCATACCAGCTGCAACTTGCAGCTTGACGTAGGCTTGTACTTTCTTAGCCATGATATTTCCTCAAATGGGTTATAGCGCCTGAAAACAGGCTCCCCGTGATTACGATTTACACGCTGTTACCAGCGCATAAAAACAAAAGGCGCGAAATTATAGGTAAATTTCGCGCCTTCTGCAAGAGCTAAAAAGTGAACAAACGGGTTAACCTTTCTCCACCTGAGCAAAGTCGAGTTCTACTGGTGTTGCACGACCGAAGATGGAAACAGAAACCTTTAGGCGGCTCTTTTCGTAATCCACTTCTTCCACCACACCGTTGAAGTCAGCAAATGGACCGTCGTTGACACGTACCATCTCGCCTGGTTCGAACAGCGTTTTCGGACGCGGCTTATCACCTACCTGCTGCAGGCGGTTCATAATCGCATCGACTTCTTTGTCACTAATCGGTGCAGGACGGTCAGAGGTACCACCAATGAAGCCCATTACACGCGGTACACTGCGCACTAAGTGCCAGCTGGCGTCATTCATCACCATCTGGACCAGTACGTAGCCAGGGAAGAATTTACGTTCGCTTTTGCGACGCTGGCCGCCACGGATTTCCACGACTTCTTCAGTCGGCACCATGACTTCGCCAAACAGTTCTTCCATGTTGTGCAGTTTGATATGCTCTTGCAGCGACTTCGCTACGCGGGCTTCAAAACCGGAAAACGCCTGAACGACGTACCAGCGTTTTTTTGGAGCTTCAGACATCTCAGAACCTCAGGCCAGTAATAAACGATACCAGACGGACCAGAATACCATCCAGCCCCCACAAAATCAGTGACATCACGGCAGTGACCGCGGCAACGATTAACGTGGTGTGCAATGTTTCCTGGCGAGTCGGCCAAATGACCTTACGCATTTCGGTTCTTGCTTCACGAGCAAAAGCCACGGTCGCTTTGCCTTTAATAGTCAGCAACGCAATACCGCCCGCCGCAGCGATCAGTACTACAACAGCCAGCGCGCGCAGAGGCAGCGTGACATCACGATAAATATAGTTACCCACGATTGCTACTAACAGCAATGCGATAACACCAATCCACTTTATCGCTTCCAGGCCGCGTCCGCTTCCTTGAGCTTCGGTATTCGCACTCATAAACCAACCTGCCACAATAATTCAGAAACAATTCTGCCCCGCAGAGCGAGGCATCCAAACCGAATGAGCTTTTGGGCGTAACTCGGTATCCGACGCCGTAGACCAGAGCCTGTCTCAGCAATGATTATGATCGAAAATCACTGATGAGCCAGGTTCTATGTAACAGCGTGCAAAAAGGGCATCAAATGATGCCCTTTTCATGTGCATTGCGTCAAATATTATCGCAATTAAGCGATGATTTCAGCAACAACACCCGCACCAACAGTACGGCCGCCTTCACGGATTGCGAAACGCAGACCCTGATCCATAGCGATTGGCTTGATCAGAGTAACAGTCATTTTCACGTTGTCGCCTGGCATTACCATTTCAACGCCTTCTGGCAGTTGAACGTCGCCGGTCACGTCAGTAGTACGGAAGTAGAACTGAGGACGGTAGCCTTTGAAGAACGGAGTATGACGGCCGCCTTCATCTTTAGACAGAACGTAAACTTCTGAAGTGAACTGAGTATGTGGCTTGATGGTGCCTGGCTTAGCCAGTACCTGACCACGCTCGATGTCTTCGCGCTTGATACCACGCAGCAGAACACCACAGTTCTCGCCAGCCTGACCCTGGTCCAGCAGTTTGCGGAACATTTCAACGCCAGTACAGGTTGATTTCACAGTGTCTTTCAGGCCAACAACTTCAACTTCGTCGCCCACTTTAACGATACCGCGCTCAACACGACCGGTTACAACAGTACCACGGCCTGAGATTGAGAATACGTCTTCGATTGGCAGCAGGAACGGCATGTCGATTGCACGTACTGGCTCTGGGATATAGGTATCCAGGTGACCAGCCAGCTCAATGATCTTAGCTTCCCACTCAGCGTCGCCTTCCAGCGCTTTCAGAGCAGAACCGCGGATGATTGGAGTATCATCGCCTGGGAAGTCGTATGCTGACAGCAGGTCACGAACTTCCATCTCTACCAGTTCCAGCAGCTCTTCGTCATCAACCATGTCGCACTTGTTCAGGAACACGATGATGTAAGGAACGCCAACCTGACGACCCAGCAGGATGTGCTCACGGGTCTGTGGCATTGGGCCATCAGTCGCAGCAACAACCAGGATCGCGCCGTCCATCTGCGCAGCACCGGTGATCATGTTTTTCACATAGTCGGCGTGGCCTGGGCAGTCAACGTGAGCGTAGTGACGAGTCGGGGTTTCATATTCAACGTGTGAAGTGTTGATGGTGATACCACGTGCTTTCTCTTCAGGCGCTTTATCGATCTCGTCGAATTTACTTGCCTTACCGCCGTAGGTTTTAGCCAGAACGGTGGTGATTGCAGCAGTCAGGGTGGTTTTACCGTGGTCAACGTGACCGATGGTGCCCACGTTTACGTGCAGTTTGTTACGTTGAAATTGCTCTTTAGCCATCGCTAGTCCCTCTAAGACACGGATATATCGAAGATATCGTCATATCAACCAGGCAATGCCTGACTGTTTGGTTTACAGAGAGAGAATCAGGAGAGAGATAAAGGAAGTGGTGCTGATACCCAGAGTCGAACTGGGGACCTCACCCTTACCAAGGGTGCGCTCTACCAACTGAGCCATATCAGCACATCTGGAGCGGGCAGCGGGAATCGAACCCGCATCATCAGCTTGGAAGGCTGAGGTAATAGCCATTATACGATGCCCGCATCCTGGAACTCGGCTACCTGTTCTTTCTGTAGCTTATGAATAATAAAAGAAGACCTTCTATTATTCGAGCCTGCCAGAGTTTCTGGCCGACTTTGATTGCGTTACTACGCAATCTGAATTCGAAGGTGAGAGAGATGAACTCACCCGCCAGATAAAGACTTTATCTGACGCCCAACCAAGAGGTTGAGATGGTGGTGGGAGAAGGATTCGAACCTTCGAAGTCTGAGACGGCAGATTTACAGTCTGCTCCCTTTGGCCGCTCGGGAATCCCACCTACTTGATGGTGCCGGCTACCGGAATCGAACTGGTGACCTACTGATTACAAGTCAGTTGCTCTACCAACTGAGCTAAGCCGGCATCAAGTGGAGCGCATTCTAGGAAGACCGCGCCCAGGATGCAACAAAAAAATCGTCATTTTTGTTCTATCGCTTACTATTTGTGCAAATCATCGCAAATAGCCCATTACATGCAGTTTTTTCACCCAAATGCAGTGTGTTTTTACGCCAGTGAACTACGCCCTGAGCTTTTTATCCGTGTCATTTGTTCTGCACATTTGTAGGTCATGCTGCATTCTCGTTGTGCAGTTTGGTCAATTTTTTTCTCACTTAACGCTTGATCGCAGGTTTTTTGTGCTGGCCCGCATTTTGCTTCGTTTAAAAGTCTGGGTTTGGTTGAGGAGAATGCCTTATGAATATTGTTCAACTTAATGCTGAGACGTTGCCTCGCTATCGAAAAGCGCTGGCTGCATTAATGATTGATGCCATTCAACACAATATGGCAGCAGCATTCCATTCTTCTCATGGCCAGCAAGCACATCAGGAAGCCGAACGCTATTTTCATAGCTTGCGAGACGGCATGGCACGTCATGAGTTATTACTGTGGGTTGCGCTAACAGATGATGGCGTAGCGGGTAGCGTGCAGCTCAGCATCTGTCAGCGCCCCGATGGACGGAACCGAGCGGAGGTCTTGCACTTACTGGTGCACTTAACGGCACAACTCGAAGGTATTGGCCGCGAACTGATGAACAGGCTGGAGAGTAAAGCGGAGAGTTACCAACGTAGCCTGTTGTATTTGGATGTGCTGGCGGGATCACCCATCGAGCACTTCTACCGTGCTCATGGCTATCACTATCTTGGAGAGCTGCCTGACTACGCATTGTGCGCCGATGGCCACCCTCACCCCGGTGCAATCTATTACAAGCGCTTGCGGACCAGCGCAGCAGAAACGCTCGCAACAAGCTACTGAGCGATATCAAAAATGCGGGCACGCTTACGAAAGCGTGCTCAGGTTTATCATTTTGCTTCTTTTCGAAGTCGCACTGGTGTTACCCTCCAGCCCATTGTTCTCGTTAAATTACCCCCCGTGACGTGCAACTGAGTTCTCCGCATCATTGTATGCTTGCTGCTGCAAGATGTTGATGAGCCAGAATTTGCGGTCAGATGCATGCTTATGAGTAAAAAAACGACACCACTAACCACGCCATATCTGCAGTTTGATCGTCAGCAATGGGCCGCATTACGCGATTCAGTGCCGATGACATTGGCAGAAGGCGAGATTGAACGACTGCGTGGAATCAATGAAGATCTCTCTTTAGAAGAGGTCGCAGAAATCTATCTGCCGCTATCCCGTCTACTCAACTTTTATATCAGCTCGAATTTGCGCCGCCAGGCCGTTTTAGAGCAATTCCTAGGCATGAATGGCCAAAAAATCCCTTACATCATCAGCATTGCTGGAAGTGTTGCGGTGGGTAAAAGCACCACGGCACGTGTGCTGCAAGCACTGCTGAGCCGTTGGCCCGAACATCGTAAAGTTGAGTTGATTACCACAGATGGCTTTTTGCACCCCAATGCGGTGCTTAAAGAACGCGGCCTGATGAAAAAGAAAGGGTTCCCGCAATCCTACGATATGCATCGTCTGGTGAATTTCGTGTCGGATTTGAAATCGGGTGCCAGCCAGGTCACAGCACCGGTGTATTCGCATCTTATTTACGATGTGATCCCTGATGGTGACAAAGTTGTGCAACAGCCCGATATTTTGATTCTTGAAGGGCTCAACGTACTGCAAAGTGGTATGGATTATCCTCACGATCCTCACCATGTATTTGTTTCTGACTTTGTCGACTTTTCGATTTATGTCGATGCACCTGAAGCCTTATTAGAAAACTGGTACGTTAATCGCTTCCTGAAATTTCGCGAAGGGGCATTCAGCGATCCCGACTCTTATTTCCATCACTATTCACAATTACCCGAAGAAGAAGCATTGAATATCGCCCGAGGGCTGTGGAAAGAGATCAACTGGCTGAATTTAAAAGAAAACATTCTACCTACTCGTGAGCGTGCGAGTTTGATTATGACGAAATCCGCAGACCATGCTGTTCAAAGTGTTAGGCTGAGAAAATAACAAACAGATAGCTATACCCAAAATAATTCGAGATTCAGGAAGGCGGCAAGTGCATGAATCCTCGGGAGCTTACTGAAGTAAGTGACTGAGGTGAATGCACGTAGCCAACGCACCTGTAATTTGAAGGATGAAGGGTATAAACGCCCTGTCATATCAGGGCGTTTTTTTAATAAAGAAGCTTAATAACCTGGTCGTAGCGAAATTTCGCCACCCACCCAAGATTTAATTTCTCCATCCTGCTCGAGTAATAATCCGCCCTGTTTATCAATGCCGCGTGCAATACCGTGAACCTCCCTATCGCCAATCAACAGTTTTACCGGGCGATTGATAAAGTTATCCAGCGCATCCCAACGTCCCACAAACGGCGTCAGTCCATCACGTTCAAAAACGGGTAAGGCATCACGCAGGCTATTGATTATTTTAGCCGCGAGTTCATTGCGATTAATTTTGACGCCGGCTTCCTGCAGATTTATCCAGCCCTGATTAATCTCCGTCGCACTTTCTGAACGCATCACCAGATTGACACCTGCGCCCATGACAATTTGTGCGGCATCGCCGGTTTTACCTGTGAGTTCAACCAGAATACCCGCCAGCTTGCGGTCGTTGAGATAGAGATCGTTTGGCCATTTCACGCGGACATCTGGTGCGCCCAGAGACTGAAGCACTTCAGCCATAACAATACCAATCACTAAGCTCAGCCCCATTGCCGCAGCCGGACCTTGCTCAAGTCGCCAATACATCGAAAGATATAAATTAGCGCCAAACGGTGAGAACCATTTGCGGCCTCGACGGCCTCGTCCGGCTTGCTGATATTCTGCAATACACGCGTAACCTGATACCAACTGGTCCATGCGTTCTAATAAGTATTGGTTCGTTGAATCAATGACGGGAATCACCGCCAGGTCCGGTTGCTGCAGATGTGACAGGATTTCCGCTTCATCCAATAGCTGTATAGGAGCAGGCAAGCTATAACCTTTACCCGTGACGGTGTAAACATCCAGACCCCAGCTTTTCAATGTCTGGATGTGTTTGTTAATCGCAGCACGGCTCATGCCCAGCGATTCTCCCAGATGTTCACCTGAGTGAAACTCTCCATCTGCCAGAAGCGCGACCAATTTGAGTGGCACGTTATGATCTTTCATGAAATTACCTCAACGGCATTACGTTCGCCCTGAGCACCAATAAAACGCACCTCTGGCTCCAGCCAAACATTGAATTTCTCACCAACGGAATTTCGTACATGGTGAGCGAGCCCAACAATATCTTGCGGTGTCGCCTGATCTTCATTGATCAATACCAGTGCCTGCTGGCGATGGACAGCGGCACCACCGACGCTGAAGCCTTTCAGGTTACATTGATCGATCAACCAGCCTGCGGCCAATTTGACCTCACCATTCGCCTGCGGGTAATGCGGCATATCTTGCCACTCTCGCATCAGTGCGGAGGCCTGTTCATGGGAGATCAGAGGGTTTTTGAAGAAGCTGCCCACATTGCCCGTTATCTTGGGATCCGGTAATTTGCTTTTTCGCATATGGCACACCGCATGGAACACATCCCATGCGCACACTGTGGCAGGGTTAAGTTTGGCTAAATCGCCATAGCTTAAGACAGGTTTCCACTGCTTTGCTAAACAAAGCCCAATGGCAACAATCACGTAATCATCCTTCAATGCATGCTTGAAGATACTGTCACGATAGCCGAATAAGCATTCTTCACGATAAAGGCGTCTGATTTTTTGCGTGGGCAAGTGCAGCGCATCTACATAGTGGCAAATGTCTTTGAATTCGACGCCATAGGCGCCAATATTCTGTATAGGTGCTGAACCGGCCATCCCAGGGATGAGCGCCAGGTTTTCCAGGCCAGTGATGCCTTTCTTTAAAGTATGCTCGACCAGCTCATGCCAGTTTTCGCCTGCGCCCACATGCAAATGCCATGTTTCATCTTTCTCTTCAAGAGAGATGCCTTTAATGGCGTTGACGATCACTCCGCCATTAAAGTTCTCAAGAAATAGCACGTTGCTTCCTTCACCTAACACGATGAAAGGTTGATGCCGCTGCTGAGTCGCTTGCCAGGCATCAATAATGGCTTCGGGCGTGTCAGCGATATACAGGGCTTGAGTACTGATCTCTAGACCCAATGTGTTGAAAGCTTTTAAAGAAGTGCGGGGGCTGGACATTTCACGGCCTTTACTGATTAATCTGGCCGTAGTTTACCCGATCAGTTAGCCGCAAGTGGGATGTTTTCGTGGCTTTTAGGGGGAATTCATCGATCTGCAGACGTAAAAAAGCCCTGAACTTTCGTTCAGGGCTTCTTCACTTGTTTGATGCCTGGCAGTTCCCTACTCTCGCATGGGGAGACCCCACACTACCATCGGCGCTACGGCGTTTCACTTCTGAGTTCGGCATGGGGTCAGGTGGGACCACCGCGCTAAAGCCGCCAGGCAAATCTTGGTGTTCTGTCCTGTGTCTTTTACGCTGATGCGGCGTTGGCTGCGTTCGCGCTGCTCAGTCACATACTCATGTATGCTCCTTCACATCGTCTCGCTTGCCGCCTTGCTTCAGCGCAAAATCCTTCGGACTCATGTCCGCAGAACAAAACTAAATCTAAAATCCGGTGAATCAAGCTGAAAATCTACTTTGCGTCTCTTCAAAAACGCCTCTGGCGTTGTAAGGTTAAGCCTCACGGGTCATTAGTACCGGTTAGCTCAATGCATCGCTGCACTTACACATCCGGCCTATCAACGTCGTCGTCTTCAACGTCCCTTCAGGGGCATCAAGTGCCCAGGGAGAACTCATCTTGGGGCAAGTTTCGTGCTTAGATGCTTTCAGCACTTATCTTTTCCGCACTTAGCTACCGGGCAATGCCATTGGCATGACAACCCGAACACCAGTGGTGCGTTCACTCCGGTCCTCTCGTACTAGGAGCAACCCCCCTCAATTCTCCAGCGCCCACGGCAGATAGGGACCGAACTGTCTCACGACGTTCTAAACCCAGCTCGCGTACCACTTTAAACGGCGAACAGCCGTACCCTTGGGACCTACTTCAGCCCCAGGATGTGATGAGCCGACATCGAGGTGCCAAACACCGCCGTCGATATGAACTCTTGGGCGGTATCAGCCTGTTATCCCCGGAGTACCTTTTATCCGTTGAGCGATGGCCCTTCCATTCAGAACCACCGGATCACTATGACCTGCTTTCGCACCTGCTCGAGCCGTCACTCTCGCAGTCAAGCTGGCTTATGCCATTGCACTAACCTCCTGATGTCCGACCAGGATTAGCCAACCTTCGTGCTCCTCCGTTACTCTTTGGGAGGAGACCGCCCCAGTCAAACTACCCACCAGACACTGTCCGCAACCCGGATTACGGGTCTACGTTAGAACATCAAACATTAAAGGGTGGTATTTCAAGGATGGCTCCACGCAGACTGGCGTCCACGCTTCAAAGCCTCCCACCTATCCTACACATCAAGGCTCAATGTTCAGTGTCAAGCTATAGTAAAGGTTCACGGGGTCTTTCCGTCTTGCCGCGGGTACACTGCATCTTCACAGCGATTTCAATTTCACTGAGTCTCGGGTGGAGACAGCCTGGCCATCATTACGCCATTCGTGCAGGTCGGAACTTACCCGACAAGGAATTTCGCTACCTTAGGACCGTTATAGTTACGGCCGCCGTTTACCGGGGCTTCGATCAAGAGCTTCTCCTTGCGGATAACCCCATCAATTAACCTTCCGGCACCGGGCAGGCGTCACACCGTATACGTCCACTTTCGTGTTTGCACAGTGCTGTGTTTTTAATAAACAGTTGCAGCCAGCTGGTATCTTCGACTGCCTTCAGCTCCGTCCGCGAGGGACTTCACCTACCGACAGCGTGCCTTCTCCCGAAGTTACGGCACCATTTTGCCTAGTTCCTTCACCCGAGTTCTCTCAAGCGCCTTGGTATTCTCTACCTGACCACCTGTGTCGGTTTGGGGTACGATTTCGTGTTACCTGGAGCTTAGAGGCTTTTCCTGGAAGCAGGGCATCAGTTACTTCATCACCGTAGTGACTCGTCATCACACCTCAGCGTTAAAAGAGTTCCGGATTTACCTAAAACTCCCGCCTACATGCTTAAACCGGGACAACCGTCGCCCGGATAACCTAGCCTTCTCCGTCCCCCCTTCGCAGTAACACCAAGTGCAGGAATATTAACCTGCTTCCCATCGACTACGCTTTTCAGCCTCGCCTTAGGGGTCGACTCACCCTGCTCCGATTAACGTTGAACAGGAACCCTTGGTCTTCCGGCGAGCGGGCTTTTCACCCGCTTTATCGTTACTTATGTCAGCATTCGCACTTCTGATACCTCCAGCAACCCTCACGGGCCACCTTCAACGGCTTACAGAACGCTCCCCTACCCAACAACGCCTAAGCGTCGCTGCCGCAGCTTCGGTGCATGGTTTAGCCCCGTTACATCTTCCGCGCAGGCCGACTCGACCAGTGAGCTATTACGCTTTCTTTAAATGATGGCTGCTTCTAAGCCAACATCCTGGCTGTCTGTGCCTTCCCACATCGTTTCCCACTTAACCATGACTTTGGGACCTTAGCTGGCGGTCTGGGTTGTTTCCCTCTTCACGACGGACGTTAGCACCCGCCGTGTGTCTCCCGTGATAACATTCTTCGGTATTCGCAGTTTGCATCGGGTTGGTAAGCCGGGATGGCCCCCTAGCCGAAACAGTGCTCTACCCCCGAAGATGAGTTCACGAGGCGCTACCTAAATAGCTTTCGGGGAGAACCAGCTATCTCCCGGTTTGATTGGCCTTTCACCCCCAGCCACAAGTCATCCGCTAATTTTTCAACATTAGTCGGTTCGGTCCTCCAGTTAGTGTTACCCAACCTTCAACCTGCCCATGGCTAGATCACCGGGTTTCGGGTCTATACCCTGCAACTTAACGCCCAGTTAAGACTCGGTTTCCCTGCGGCTCCCCTATACGGTTAACCTTGCTACAGAATATAAGTCGCTGACCCATTATACAAAAGGTACGCAGTCACCTAACAAGTAGGCTCCCACTGCTTGTACGTACACGGTTTCAGGTTCTGTTTCACTCCCCTCGCCGGGGTTCTTTTCGCCTTTCCCTCACGGTACTGGTTCACTATCGGTCAGTCAGGAGTATTTAGCCTTGGAGGATGGTCCCCCCATATTCAGACAGGATACCACGTGTCCCGCCCTACTCTTCGAACTCACAGAAGGTGTGCTTTTGTGTACGGGAGTATCACCCTGTACCCTGCGACTTTCCAGACGCTTCCACTAACACACCAGCTGATTCAGGTTCTGGGCTGTTCCCCGTTCGCTCGCCGCTACTGGGGGAATCTCGGTTGATTTCTTTTCCTCTGGGTACTTAGATGTTTCAGTTCCCCAGGTTCGCCTCGTAACACTATGTATTCATGTTACGATGATGCACAGAGTGCACCGGGTTTCCCCATTCGGACATCGTCGGCTGTAGCGGTTCATATCACCTTACCGACGCTTTACGCAGATTAGCACGTCCTTCATCGCCTCTGACTGCCAGGGCATCCACCGTGTACGCTTAGTCGCTTAACCTCACAACCCACAGGCGTTTTTCAACGCATGCAAGCTGCAAGCATTTGAGAGACTCGAACATGTCATCATTCATTTCTTATTACGGAGAAATGAACCGACACGTCGTTTCAATTTTCAGCTTGTTCCGGATTGTTAAAGAGCAATATCTCAAACTCGACGTTACCGTCAGTTTTGAGATATTTCGTGGAGACACCTTTCACCTGTCACCAAGCAAGTGGCGTCCCCTAGGGGATTCGAACCCCTGTTGCCGCCGTGAAAGGGCGGAGTCCTAACCGCTAGACGAAGGGGACACATACATGTCACGACTTCGCAGCCGTCTTGCTCATTACTTTTCTATCAGACAATCTGTGTGAGCACTTCGCGGGAAAGTATCTTCAGGTAAGGAGGTGATCCAACCGCAGGTTCCCCTACGGTTACCTTGTTACGACTTCACCCCAGTCATGAATCACAAAGTGGTAAGCGCCCTCCCGAAGGTTAAGCTACCTACTTCTTTTGCAACCCACTCCCATGGTGTGACGGGCGGTGTGTACAAGGCCCGGGAACGTATTCACCGTAGCATTCTGATCTACGATTACTAGCGATTCCGACTTCATGGAGTCGAGTTGCAGACTCCAATCCGGACTACGACGCACTTTATGAGGTCCGCTTGCTCTCGCGAGGTCGCTTCTCTTTGTATGCGCCATTGTAGCACGTGTGTAGCCCTACTCGTAAGGGCCATGATGACTTGACGTCATCCCCACCTTCCTCCAGTTTATCACTGGCAGTCTCCTTTGAGTTCCCGGCCGAACCGCTGGCAACAAAGGATAAGGGTTGCGCTCGTTGCGGGACTTAACCCAACATTTCACAACACGAGCTGACGACAGCCATGCAGCACCTGTCTCAGAGTTCCCGAAGGCACCAAAGCATCTCTGCTAAGTTCTCTGGATGTCAAGAGTAGGTAAGGTTCTTCGCGTTGCATCGAATTAAACCACATGCTCCACCGCTTGTGCGGGCCCCCGTCAATTCATTTGAGTTTTAACCTTGCGGCCGTACTCCCCAGGCGGTCGACTTAACGCGTTAGCTCCGGAAGCCACTCCTCAAGGGAACAACCTCCAAGTCGACATCGTTTACGGCGTGGACTACCAGGGTATCTAATCCTGTTTGCTCCCCACGCTTTCGCACCTGAGCGTCAGTCTTTGTCCAGGGGGCCGCCTTCGCCACCGGTATTCCTCCAGATCTCTACGCATTTCACCGCTACACCTGGAATTCTACCCCCCTCTACAAGACTCTAGCCTGCCAGTTTCGAATGCAGTTCCCAGGTTAAGCCCGGGGATTTCACATCCGACTTGACAGACCGCCTGCGTGCGCTTTACGCCCAGTAATTCCGATTAACGCTTGCACCCTCCGTATTACCGCGGCTGCTGGCACGGAGTTAGCCGGTGCTTCTTCTGCGGGTAACGTCAATCGATGAAGCTATTAACTTCACCGCCTTCCTCCCCGCTGAAAGTACTTTACAACCCGAAGGCCTTCTTCATACACGCGGCATGGCTGCATCAGGCTTGCGCCCATTGTGCAATATTCCCCACTGCTGCCTCCCGTAGGAGTCTGGACCGTGTCTCAGTTCCAGTGTGGCTGGTCATCCTCTCAGACCAGCTAGGGATCGTCGCCTAGGTGAGCCATTACCCCACCTACTAGCTAATCCCACCTGGGCACATCCGATGGTGTGAGGCCCGAAGGTCCCCCACTTTGGTCCGAAGACGTTATGCGGTATTAGCTACCGTTTCCAGTAGTTATCCCCCTCCATCAGGCAGTTTCCCAGGCATTACTCACCCGTCCGCCACTCGTCACCCGAGAGCAAGCTCTCTGTGCTACCGTTCGACTTGCATGTGTTAGGCCTGCCGCCAGCGTTCAATCTGAGCCATGATCAAACTCTTCAATTTAAAGTTTGATTTGCTGCAACCAGTGCAGCGATGCTCATCTGTAAAACGTCATAATGAATTTCATTATGTGTTCACTCGTGAGACTTGATATTTTTTACGTCCGGAGACGTTGATATCAATCCTGCGAGTGCCCACACAGATTGTCTGATAAATTGTTAAAGAGCGGTGCAATCAGCGCCTTAAGCTGCTGTTGCGAGGTGGCGTATATTACGCTTTCCTCCTTCAGAGTCAAACACTTTTTTCAGCGTTTTTCTCCGGCGGGGTGAATCACTTCACACCCTGCTGAGCCGTCTGCGTTGCCGCTTTGCCGTCTCAGTGGTGGCGCATTATAGGGAGTTAATTCTGGCTGACAAGGGTTTATTGCAAAAAAATGATCGTTCGACCTAAATTTAGCCACAACGCTCTATTTCACAACGATTTGCCTGGTAACTGTGCAAAATCCTGGGCAAAAACTGCGACTTTATCCCAATCGGTGTACTCCACTTCTTTAGATGTGTCCGTCTCACCTCCAGTCATACGCATGATCAGTTGAATCATGATGCGATCAAACCAGCGATAACGTGGATAACGCAGAGCGCCAGCAAACACAGCACAGCAATCGGGCTGCCACGGTGACTGTTCCAGAAACTTACGAGTATACGCATTGGTCACAGGCGTGCACTTCTCTGCCTTACGCGCCGTCAGGTTGACGCTAAAGAAGCCGCTAACACGCTGCTGCAACTCGGCCTTGTGCTGCGAGACAAACTTAATCAATGCAGGATGGAAATGACCGTAACGAATGGATGCGCCAATCAACACACGATCATACTGTGACCACTCCACCTTCTCAGCCTCAAGCAGGTCAATCACATCACACAGCTGCTGTGGCGCTAACGCCTGCGCCATACGTGCCGCGATCTCACGGGTTTGCCCATCGCGACTGGAATAAAGAATTAATGCTTTCATCAAATAATCCTGTTTCTCTTTTTATTCACGCCAGAAAGTCGGCGTAAACAGCACCAGCAGTGTGAACACCTCAAGGCGGCCAAACAGCATGGTCAAAATCAAAATCCACTTAGCGACATCATTCATTGAAGTGAAGTTATCGGCCACCACCCCCAACCCCGGTCCGAGGTTATTCAGCGTTGCCGCCACCGCCGCAAAAGCAGAGAAGTCATCCACGCCGGTCGCAATAATCGCCAGCATACTCAGTAGAAACACCAGCGCGTAAGCGGAGAAGAATCCCCATACCGCTTCAAGAATGCGTTCCGGCAGTGCACGATTGCCCAATTTGATGGTGTAAACCGCGTTAGGATGCACCAGGCGCTTCAGTTCACGTGAACCCTGCTTAAACAGCAGCAGGATACGAATCACTTTCAAACCACCACCGGTTGATCCCGCCATGCCACCGATAAAAGCCGAGCAAAGCAGCAGCACCGGTAAGAACAGCGGCCAACGTGCGATGCTGTCAGTAGTAAAGCCTGCCGTGGTGGCCATCGACACCACCTGGAAAAACGCCTGATTCAGAGTTTGCCAGCCGCTGGCGTAGACGTTGTGGAACCACAGCACTATCGTACAGATCAGCACTAACGTCAGTTGTACGCCAATAAACATGCGGAATTCGGGATCGCGCCAGTAAACTTTAAGGCTGCGCCCGCTTAACAGAGAGAAATGCAGGCCATAGTTACAGCCCGAGATCAGCAGGAATACCGCCACGATGGTATTAATAGTGGGGCTATTGAAGTAACCGATACTCGCATCATGTGTCGAGAAGCCACCAATGGCGATGGTGGAGAAACTGTGGCCGATAGCATCAAACACCGGCATCCCCGCCAGCCATAACGCTACCGCGCACGCCACGGTCAGCAGGACGTAGATCAGCCACAATGTTTTAGCCGTTTCAGCAATACGCGGACGCATTTTATTATCTTTCAGCGGTCCTGGCATTTCAGCGCGATACAACTGCATACCGCCGACGCCCAGAATAGGCAGGATGGCGACGGCCAAAACGATGATCCCCATACCGCCAAGCCACTGCAGCATCTGACGATAAAACAGAATCGCTTTGGGCAAGGTATCCAGCCCGACTAAGGTGGTTGCACCCGTGGTCGTCAGGCCAGAAAAGGACTCAAAGAACGCATCAGTCACCGACAAATGCGGCTGCTCGGCAAAGATAAAAGGCATGGCCCCCACGCTGCCCAGCACGGTCCAGAACAGCACCACAATCAGGAAACCTTCACGCGGTTTGAGTTCGGTTTTCTTTTTGCGGTTAGGCCACCACAACAGCGATCCAATCACAATCGCCATCATAAATGTCTGGCTGAATGCGCGTCCGGCACCGTCGCGGTAAATTAAGGCCACCAGCCCCGGCAGGATCATGGTCACCGAGAATAAAATCACCAACAGGCCCACGATGCGGGTAATGGCGCGAAAATGCATTCAGCCGTTTCCTTTAACAGATGCTTTTAATGGTCCAGCGGGATCAGCGTCAGCGCGCCCCGGCTGTAATCAGAAAGGTTTTGCCGAAAGCCATCAATCTGTGGATGCGGCAGCGCTAACCGTAGCGCAATACGATCCTGATAATGGCTCTCTTCGATGATGCCGTCAAAACGTTGCAGCAAGCGCTCGATATCGCTCAACTGGGCATAGTCACATTGCAGAGTAAAAGATTGCATCGGCACTTTACGTTGACGCGCTAACTGCTTCAGACCCTGTTGCACGCCGCCACCGTAAGCTTTTACCAGCCCACCCGTGCCCAGCATAATGCCGCCATAGTAGCGCACCACCACGGCGGTAATTTCACCGACACCGCTACCCATCAACTGGGCCAGCATAGGTTTGCCTGCGGTACCTGAAGGTTCTCCGTCATCAGAGAAGCCCAGTTGCTGCGAATCTGACGGAGAACCCGCGACCCACGCCCAGCAGTGATGGCGGGCCGCGGGATGCTCCTGCTTCACCTGCTGCACAAAAGCCCGCGCCGCCTCAACGCCATCGGTATGCGCCAGCAACGTAATAAAGCGGCTCTTCTTGATGGTTTCCTCGCTGAGGCTCACGGTCTCAGCGGGAATATCGTAAGCATCCATTAGGCCAGATGCAGATCGCGCGTCATATTTTCAACACGATTGGCGTGAATCACCACATTATCCTCAATACGAATACCGCCGTACGGTTTCAATGCGTCAATCGCCTGCCAGTCAAAGTATTGGCTGTACTTGCCGCCGCGCAGCGCGGCCAGCAGCGAATCAATGATGTAGAAGCCAGGTTCGATGGTCAGCACCATGCCCGGCTCCAGCACGCGGGTGCAGCGCAAATAAGGATACTGGGCTGGCGCAGCCAGATGCGTGCCGTTGTCGTCCTGCATAAAGCCCGCCACGTCATGTACCTGCAAGCCTAACGGATGGCCAAGACCGTGCGGCATAAATGGACCGGTTAAATCTTCCGCCACCAGCGTCTCTTCGGTCAGCCCCTTCACCAAGTCAAACTTCAGTAACAGGCGCGCAATGCGCTGGTGCATCTGCAGGTGATAATCGGTGTAGCGCACACCGGCTTTCAGCGTGGCAATCAGCGCCAGCTCTTCTTTATTCATCGCGTCCACCATTTCGGCATAGCGAGACTTACTTTGCGCCGCATAGCTGCGCGTCAAATCAGCGGCATAGCCAAGGTATTCTGCACCTGCATCAATCAGGAAACTGTGGCGCTTCGCCGGTGGCTGATGGTCAAGTTTGGTGTAATGCAGCACGGCGGCGTGTTCGTTGAGCGCGATGATGTTGCCGTAAGGCACATCGGTGTCGCGATGACCGGTAGCCGTCAGATAGGCGATGTTGATATCAAACTCGCTCATACCCGAGAAAAAGGCCTCTTTCGCCGCACGATGGCCCGCGACGGCCAGCTTCTGCGCTTCACGCATACAGGCCAGCTCGTACTCAGTTTTGATACTGCGATGGTAATGCAGGAAGTCGATCACGCCTTTGGGATTGACACGATCGCTATTGATACCCAGTTGCGTGGCACGCGATGGCACCGGACCAATGTAAGCCACATTATCGCGCTGAGCAGGCAGAAGCTGGGCAATCTCATCGGCATTTTTCAGGCCAATAACATCCACATCGTGGGTCCAGAAGCTATTAGGTAACGGCTCGACGTTATGCCAGTAATCCACCGGAGAGTAGAACCACAACTTGGGTTTATTGACGCCATCGATCCATAACCAGCAGTTGGGCACCTGCGTGACCGGCACCCAGGCTTTAAATTGCGGATTAACTTTAAACGGATAGTCGTGATCGTCGAGAAAAACGGTCAACAGCTCGCCAGAATGAATCAACATGGCATCAAGTTTAAAGCGTGCCAGCACCTGTTGCGCCCGCTGTTGCAGCGTATTGATATGCGCGTGATACAGGGTTTTCAGTGAATCCATGGACTTGTCTCCGATGTCGCGAAATTGGCGGCAGTGTAGCACAGCCGCGTCTGGGTTGCCGTGCTGCACACGCTGTGATCGGCGTACCAAATAAGCAAAGACTCGTTTGCAAAAAATTAACATGCCGCCCACACTCCCATTCATCTGGTATGACCAGATCACCTTTCGCGGTTTCAGGAGACGGACATGCTCTACCAAGGCGATACCCTTTCAGTTCACTGGCTCGACGATGGCATCGCCGAGTTGGTGTTTGATGCACCCGGTTCAGTGAATAAACTCGACACCAAAACAGTAGCTTCATTGGGCGAGGCCCTCGCCGTGCTGGAAAAACAGCCGGATCTGCGCGGCCTGCTGCTCACGTCGGCCAAACCGGCGTTTATTGTCGGTGCTGACATCACCGAATTCCTGTCGCTGTTTGATGCGCCAGAAGAGAAATTGAGCCAGTGGCTGGCGTTTGCCAATAGCATCTTTAATCGCCTGGAAGATCTGCCCGTCCCAACCGTGGCAGCGATTGACGGCTATGCGCTGGGAGGCGGCTGCGAGTGCGTGCTGGCAACCGATTTCCGTGTTGCCACACCAACCACACGTATCGGCCTGCCAGAAACGAAACTGGGTATCATGCCTGGATTCGGCGGCAGCGTGCGTTTGCCACGCCTGCTGGGTGCCGATAGTGCACTGGAAATCATTGCGGCCGGAAAAGATATTGATGGCACCAGCGCACTCAAACTCGGTCTGGTCGATGCCGTAGTGAGTAGCGAGAAACTGCGCGCTGCCGCACTCACCGTGTTGCAAGATGCGATAGCACAAGGCAGTTGGCAGGCCCGCCGCGCACCGAAACTGGCCCCCTTGAAACTCAGCCCGATTGAAGCGGCGATGAGCTTCACCATTGCCAAAAGCATGGTGATGCAAACCGCAGGCAAGCACTATCCCGCACCGATCACCGCAGTGAAAACCATTGAGGCCGCAGCGGGTTTGGGCCGTGATGATGCACTGAAACTGGAAACGGCCGCCTTCGTCCCGCTGGCGCAGAGCGATGTGGCACGCGCGTTGGTTGGCATCTTCCTCAATGACCAGTATGTCAAAGGGTTGGCGAAGAAACACAGCAGTGCAGCCGGTGCTCCGCAACAAGCGGCGGTATTGGGTGCCGGTATCATGGGCGGCGGCATTGCTTATCAGTCGGCATGGAAAGGCGTGCCGGTGAAAATGAAAGATATCAACCCACAGGCGCTGACGCTGGGCATGACGGAAGCCAGTAAGCTGCTAAACAAGCAACTGGAGCGCGGTAAAATCGATGGCGCTAAGCTGGCCAGCGTACTCACCACCATTCAGCCCACGCTGGATTACGCCGGGTTTGAACGGACGGATGTGGTGGTTGAAGCCGTGGTAGAAAACCCGCAGATCAAAGCCAAAGTGCTGGCCGAAACTGAGCAGCATCTTCGTGACGATGCCATTCTCGCCTCCAACACCTCCACCATTCCGATTAGCCAGTTAGCGCAGTCGCTGCAGCGCCCAGAGAATTTTTGTGGCATGCACTTCTTTAATCCCGTGCCACGCATGCCGTTGGTTGAAGTGATTCGCGGTGAGCAGACTTCAGAAGCCACGATCAGCAAAGTGGTGGCCTGGGCCAGTAAAATGGGCAAAACGCCGATTGTGGTAAATGATTGCCCCGGCTTTTTCGTTAACCGCGTGCTGTTCCCCTACTTTGCCGCGTTCAGTCTGCTGCTGCGTGATGGCGCTGACTTCCGCCAAATCGACAAAGTGATGGAGAAACAGTTTGGCTGGCCAATGGGCCCGGCCTGGCTGCTGGATGTGGTGGGTATTGATACCGCTCACCACGCGCAACAAGTCATGGCGCAGGGTTTCCCTTCTCGCATGCAGAAAGATTACCGCGACGCGATTGATGTGCTGTTCGAGGCGAAACGTTACGGCCAGAAAAACGGCCTGGGCTTCTATCAGTGGGAGCAAGACAAAAAAGGCAAAGCACAGAAGAAAACCGATCCGGCTGTTGATGCCCTGCTGGAGCCGATTTGCGAACCCAAACGCGTATTCAGCGATGAAGACATCGCTAACCGCATGATGCTGCCGATGCTCAACGAAGTGGTGCGTTGCCTGGAAGAGAAGATCATCGCCTCACCCGCTGAAGCCGATATGGCACTGGTGTACGGTCTGGGGTTCCCTCCTTTCCGAGGTGGCGCTTTCCGCTACATGGACACGCTCAGCACCAGCAACCTGGTCGATCAGGCTAAACGTTACACCGCGCTTGGCCCTCTCTATGCCATACCCGAGCTGTTAGTACAGAAAGCCCATCAGCATCAGAGCTGGTATCCAGCGGCCCAACCGATTGACGAAGCAGCACTGCAAAGTGCCTGAGGTGAACAAAATGGAAAATGTAGTGATTGTTGATGCGGTACGCACACCCATGGGCCGTTCCAAAGGCGGTGCGTTTCGTCAGGTGCGCGCGGAAGATCTCTCTGCGCATCTGATGCGCGAACTGCTGAGCCGCAATCCTGGTGTCGATCCCGCAGCGCTGGACGACATCATCTGGGGCTGTGTCCAGCAAACGCTGGAACAGGGCTTCAACATTGCACGTAACGCGGCGTTGCTGGCGGAGATTCCTCACCGCGTCCCGGCCAGCACCGTCAATCGTCTGTGCGGTTCATCGATGCAGGCACTGCACGACGCCGCGCGCGCCATTATGGTCGGCGATGCGCACAGCTGTCTGATCGGCGGCGTCGAGCATATGGGCCATGTGCCGATGAATCACGGCGTTGATTTCCATCCTGGCTTAGGCCGCACCGTTGCGAAAGCGGCGGGCATGATGGGATTAACTGCTGAAATGCTGGCACGTATGCACCACATTAAACGTGAGCAGCAGGATGCCTTTGCCTTGCGTTCGCATCAGCGCGCCTGGGCTGCTACACAGCGCGGTGACTTCAAACGTGAGATTGTGCCCACATACGGCCACGATGCGGATGGCGTACTGAAGCGCTATGACATCGATGAAGTGATCCGCGAAGATACCACGCTGGAAGGATTAGCCGCGCTGCGTCCGGCATTCGATCCGGTCAACGGCACTGTGACAGCGGGCACCTCCTCTGCACTCTCTGACGGCGCTGCCGCGATGCTGATCATGAGCGAAAGCCGTGCCAGAGAACTCGGCCTGACACCACGTGCACGCATTCGCAGCATGGCCGTGGTGGGTTGCGATCCCTCCATCATGGGTTACGGTCCGGTTCCCGCCAGTAAGCTGGCGCTGAAACGGGCAGGATTAAGCGTGCAAGATATCGACCTGTTTGAGCTTAACGAAGCCTTTGCCGCGCAGACGCTGCCGTGCATTAAGGATTTGGGGCTGCTGGATCAGTTGGATGAGAAAGTGAATCTGAACGGCGGCGCCATTGCTCTGGGCCATCCGTTGGGATGCTCTGGCGCGCGAATCAGCACCACGCTGCTGAATCTGATGGAACGCCGTGATGCGCACTTTGGTCTGGCGACCATGTGCATTGGTCTAGGTCAGGGCATTGCGACGGTGTTTGAACGGGTTTAATCAGTTGCCATCAGCACGATGAATCGCGCCGCTACAGGGTGAGCGGCGTGATTTATCGTACGCTGATGACTTTAGATAAACGCAAACGCATCGCCGAACATCTGCGCTTCTACCGCACCGCGCTCCGCACAGAAACGCTCGCGTGCAATCTTCGCCATCTCAAAACGACCAGCGATATAGATGTCGTGCTCGCTAAGGGTCGTGTAATCCTGCATCACGGCAGTCAACACCGTGCCACTGCGACCTTCCCAACCTTCCGCTGGCTGCTCGACGACCGGGATCACCTTCAGATTAGGATGCTTCACCGCCAGCGCATTCAGCTCATCCAGATCGTAGAGATGCATCAATTCACGTCCACCCCAGTAAATGGCGATATCGCGCTCTGGCTGCTGGGCCAGCGCCGTCAGCAGAATGGAACGTGCATAAGAGAAACCCGTGCCACCGGCAATCAAAATGATCGGGCGATCACTCTCTTCTCGCAGCCAGGCATCGCCATGCGGCATGTCCACGGTGATTTGACGATCGTTTTTGATGCGATCCATCACCGCCATGGCATAGAGATTGAGGTCAGATGCGCCGATGTGCAGCTCGATGATGTCCTTTTCCATCGGCGTTGAAGCCAGTGAAAACGGGCGCTTGTCACGCTCATCCATTACCACCATCAGATACTGTCCCGCGCGGAAGCTGAAATCCGCTGCTGGAATCAATCGGACGCGGAATACCGTATCCGTAATCGCTTCAACCGAAGTGACTTTGCAGCTTAACGTCGTCATAGGTGCCCTTTTTTATGGTTCTGGCCGCCGTTAGCGCTGCGGCGGCTCGGCAAAGATAGCTAACTCATCCCAAATTGCGTCAATGCGCGCGGTGACGGCCGGATCTTTGACAATCGGCGTCCCCCACTCACGGGTGGTTTCACCAGGCCACTTGTTGGTGGCATCGAGCCCCATCTTCGAGCCCAAACCGGAAACCGGTGAGGCGAAATCAAGATAGTCGATAGGCGTGTTCTCCACCATCACGGTATCGCGCGCCGGATCCATACGTGTCGTAATGGCCCAAATCACATCGTTCCAGTCGCGTGCGTTAACATCGTCATCGCACACAATCACAAACTTGGTGTACATAAACTGGCGCAGGAAAGACCAGACGCCAAACATCACGCGCTTGGCATGGCCGGCATACTGTTTCTTTATCGTCACCACCGCGAGGCGATAAGAACAGCCTTCAGGCGGCAGATAGAAATCAACAATCTCCGGGAACTGCTTGATCAGAATCGGCACCAGCACTTCATTCAGCGCAACGCCTAACACCGCAGGTTCATCCGGTGGACGACCGGTGTAAGTCGAGTGATAAATCGGGTTACGTCGCTGCGTTACGTGCGTCACGGTAAATACCGGGAAACTATCTACTTCATTGTAGTAGCCCGTGTGATCGCCGTAAGGGCCTTCAGGTGCCATGTCGCCAGGCTCGATATAACCTTCCAGCACGATTTCCGCACTCGCCGGCACTTCCAGGTCGTTGGACAAGCACTTCACGACTTCGGTTTTGTTGCCGCGCAGTAAACCGGCAAAAGCGTATTCGGACAGCGTGTCAGGCACTGGCGTCACGGCACCGAGAATCGTCGCGGGATCGGCCCCCAGCGCTACCGAGACGGGGAAACGCTCGCCGGGATGGGCTTTACACCACTCCTGGAAATCCAGTGCGCCGCCGCGATGGGACAACCAACGCATGATAACGCGATTCTTACCGATCACCTGCTGGCGATAGATGCCGAGGTTCTGGCGCTCTTTGTGCGGTCCACGCGTCACGGTGAGGCCCCAGGTGATCAGCGGTGCCGCATCACCCGGCCAGCATTTCATTACCGGAATACGCGACAGATCGACATCATCGCCGCTAAATACCTCTTCCTGACACGGCGCATTACGCAGACGCTTGGTCGGCATATTTAGCACTTGCTTGAACTGCGGCATCTTGTCGAACAGATCGCGGAAACCTTTTGGTGGCTCGGGTTCTTTCAGGAACGCCAGCAGTTTACCCACTTCTCGCAGGGCACTGACCTCTTCCTGGCCCATGCCCATCGCCACACGTTTTGGCGTACCGAACAGATTACACAGCACCGGCATGTCGTACCCTTTAGGGTTCTCAAACAGCAGTGCCGGGCCACCCGCACGGAGGGTGCGATCGGCAATTTCAGTCATCTCCAGCTCAGGATCGATTTCCTGAGTGATGCGCTTTAGCTCGCCTCGCTGCTCAAGCAACGCGAGGAAGTCTCGTAAATCCTGATATTTCATGCGGCGTTAGCTTCCGGCCAAAGTGAATCGGGAAGTATATACCCAAACATTAAACGGGCTGACAGGAGAATGGCACCAGCGATTGAATCGCCAGCACATCGTGATACGCCGCGACAGGCTCGCCATGACGGAAAACTTTAAAATCTTCACCACGTGCGCTGTAGTAACGCAGGCGGTTTTCACTCACGTGCAGGAAACTGGCTTCACGCAGCGCAATCACCGACTCATGCGGATTAACCGCGCAGAACTCGGCCAGACGCTCGTCACGGGTTTCGCCCATATGGCCACTGACGTGCGCATCCAAATAGTGCGGATTGATCTGTACCGGGAACAAGCCCAACGCAGGCAACACCACGCTGCTGCGCACCGGCATATCGTTGGTGGTGCGAATCGAAGGTGTGGCGACATTACAACCGGCGCTCCAGCCCACGTAAGGCACATCACGCTCACGTACCGCACGCTGAATCGCCACAATCAGACCTTGTTCATGCAGCATCTGATTGAGGAACCAGGTATTGCCACCGCTCACCAGGATTAACTCCGCCTGTTCAATCGCCGCCACCGGCGAGGAGAATTCGTGCACGGTACGCACCTGAATGCCCAGAGAGTCGGATAAGTCTTGCGCGCGCTGCGCGTGATCACCACGAATGATGGCATACGGCACCAGCACCGCCGAGGTAATGCCCCGCTGCGCGATCATGGCGTGCAGTTGCGGGTGTGCGTAGCTCAGCAAAGGCGCATCATCAGCCACTTTGCCATTACTCAACAAGAACAGTTCCATCAGCCAGCCCTTTTCAAATTCATGCGAAAGATGGAGAGGGAGTCTGATACAGATGGTCATCAGCCGTCAATTTTCTTGCAAGAAAGCGTTAATAAGCCGCACCAATCGGAAAATTCGTAGTGATTTTTATTTCTCAGCCGCGTTTCCGCTGGCCGATGCGCTATAACTCTGACAGCAGGTTTGTTATTCTTAGCGTCCAATATTTGGGAGCAGTTATGGAATCCTGGTACTTACTCTATTGCAAACGTGGACAGCTGTTGCGCGCGAAAGAGCATCTTGAGCGGCAAGAGGTGAATTGCCTCAGCCCAATGATCGCTCTGGAGAAGATTGTGCGCGGCAAACGCACCACGGTGAGTGAGCCGCTGTTTCCAAACTATCTGTTTATCGAGTTTGACCCCGAAGCGATTCACACCACCACAATCAGCAGCACGCGCGGCGTCAGCCACTTCGTGCGCTTTGGTGCGCAACCGGCCACCGTATCCAGTGAAGTGATCGAAGCGCTGCAAACCGATGTGCCGCAAATTATGCTGGACCCGGAAACGCCACAAAGCGGTGATGAAGTGATCATCACCGAAGGCACCTTTGAAGGGCTGCGCGCCATCTTTGCCGAACCCGATGGCGAGACACGCTCGGTATTGCTGCTAAATTTGCTGAACAAACAAGTAATGCGCAGCGTCGACAACAAACAGTTCCGTAAGGTCTAAGCCAGCTTAAACAGTTGGCGCGCGTTGCTATCCACCTGCAAGCCTAACGCTTCCGCCTCTTCCCCACGCCAGTTTGCCACTTGCTGCACAATATGCGGCAGGAAGCAGGGTTCATTACGACGTGAAGGGGGGCGTGGATGCATATCGCGCGGGAGCAAATACGGCGCGTCGGTTTCCAGCAGCAGACGATCAGAGGGAATCAGCGGTAACAATTCACGCAGTTCCATGCCACGCCGTTCATCGCACACCCAGCCGGTAATGCCCACCGATAAGCCCAGAGCCAGGCAGGATTCCAGTTCCTCGCGCGTACCGGTAAAGCAATGCACCACTGCTCCCACTAATTTTGGCAGCCACGGCTCCAGCACAGCCGCGAAACGGTCGTGCGCTTCCCGACAGTGCAGAAATACCGGCAACTGCAATTCTGCCGCCAGCGCCAGCTGTGCATCAAACGCATACTCTTGTTGATCGTGAGCGGCCAGGTTGCGATTAAAATCGAGACCGCACTCCCCAATCGCCACCACCTGCTCGCTCTCGGCCAGACGACGTAGCGTATTCGCTGTCTCTGCCGACCATTCACTGGCGTGATGAGGATGCACCCCGGCCGTGGACCAGCAGTAACCTGGATGCAGTGCCGCTAACTGGCGCGCCTGTTGGCTCTCCAGGGCATTAGTTCCGGTAATTAACAGGCCGGTGACGCCTGCTTCGCGCGCACGTTTCACAACCTGCTCGCGATCTTTTGCGAATTGCGTGCTGGTCAGGTTTACACCGATATCAAACATGTTTTCTCCCAAATAAAAACCGCCCAGAGGGCGGTTTCGATTGATTCACCCGCTCGCTGACGGGAAGCCCTGCTCAAAAGACATCAGGATTCAGTGTTCTGTTCCTCGTCCTCTGACGCTTTGCGACCTTTTCCCACATAGTAGCGGGAGAAGAATACGCCGACTTCAAACAGGCAGTACATCGGAATAGCGAGCAAAGTTTGCGAGAAAACATCCGGCGGTGTGAGCAACATTCCAACCACGAATGCGCCAACCAGCATATAAGGACGTTTCTTTTTCAAATCTTCCGGTGAGGTAATACCCGTCCAGCAAAGCAGCACAATCGCAATCGGGACTTCAAACGCCACGCCAAACGCCATGAAAATGGTCATAACGAAGTCGAGGTAGTTGGTGATATCGGTCGCGATAGTCACACCTTGCGGTGCGGTCTTGGCAAAGAAGCCAAACGCCAGCGGGAAGACGATGAAGTAGGCAAAGGCCACACCCACGTAGAACAGCAGCGTACTGGAGAACAGCAACGGCATGACCAGCTTACGTTCATGGCGATACAGCGCAGGCGCCACAAATGCCCATACCTGATAAAGGATCACCGGCACGGCAAGAAAGACCGAAACAATGATGGTGAGCTTTATCGGAGTAAAGAACGGTGATGCCACATCGGTGGCGATCATACTGGCACCGGCCGGCATTTGGCTGATCAGCGGTGATGCCACCAAGTGGTAGATGTCGTTAGCGAAGTAGACCAGGCACAAAAAGATAGCAAACACCGCAATAATGCAGTTCAACAAACGCTTACGCAGCTCAATCAGGTGGCTGATGAGCGGTTGGGTATCTTCAACGGCCATGTTTATCGTTCATCTTTTACGGTGGGTGTCGGCGTCGTATTGTGCGGAGCACTGGCGGGTGCCGCTGTCTCCGCTGGCGCCGTTGTCACAGGTTGAGGTGCCTGCGCCGGTGCACTGGCCTGCTGCTCTGCGGATGCCGGGGTCACCCCAGGTTGAGGAGAGGTAGCAGGTTGCGCGGCAACAGGCTGCGATTGATGAATGGTGTTGGCTTCATCTTCCGCTTTCTCGATATCGATACTTTGCTGCACAGAGCGTTTCATCGAGTCCGCAGTTTTACGCAGTTCTTCCATGGACTCTTTCAGCTCCGGCGACAACGAGCCGCGGCCTGCTTCTTCGACTTTTTTCAGGCTGTCCTGCAATTCCTGCAGTTTCAGCTCCTGCGCCAGTTCGTTTTGCACGTTAGCAGCCAGGGAACGAATCGCTCGAATCCAGCCCACGACGGTTTTCACCGCAACCGGTAATCGTTGTGGGCCCAGTACGATCAGCCCAATAACGAACACCAATACCAGTTCACTAAAACCAATATCGAACACAGTTAACCCTTACTTGTCTCGGGCGTCGTCTTTGCTCGCCGAGGTTTGCTGTTTGTCTGCCAGAGTTTTGGCGTTGAAGTCAGCGTCCTGCTCTTTCGGTTGATCCTTTTTATCGTCTTCATCGCCCATGGCTTTTTTGAAGCCACGAATGGAAGAACCTAAATCCGAACCCAGGTTGCGAAGTTTATTGGTACCGAACAGAAGTACAACAATGACGGCAATGATTAACAATTGCCAAATACTGATACCGCCCATGAGATATGCCTCTAATATTCTGTGAAAAACTATTGAATGTAACGCACAGAAAGCCCGTATGAATTCGGGCTTTAGCTTGCGACATTACGCGATTTGCACCAGGCAGACAATCAGTTTGTCTTACGCCAGCCGATAAGCCAGGTCACGATGCCAGCGGCCATTAAAAGCGCGGGGAAGAAATCCCAGTCAGGTCGACTTAACAGCACTGCGGTGCCACTTAATAACAGTGTAGCCCCTACCCCAAACAGATAACGTGCCTTGTGATGACGTGTGCGCTGTGCGTTCATGTCGCTCACCAGCTTATCGACACTGTGCTGCAATAATTTATGCTGACGCATGCTGTCATAGAACAATTCAGGCAGCTCTGGCAGCTTCTCGGCCCAGAAAGGCGCCTTGTCTTTGACTGCGCGCAAAATGGCCGGAATGCCAATCTGATCTTTAATCCAGTCTTCAAGAAATGGCTTAGCGGTTTTCCACAAATCCAGCTGCGGATAAAGCTGACGACCAATGCCTTCGATATACAGCAAGGTTTTTTGCAACAGCACCAGCTGGGGCTGCACTTCCATGTTGAAGCGACGTGCGGTGTTGAACAGGTTCAACAGCACGTGTCCAAATGAGATCTCTGCCAGTGGCTTCTCGAAGATCGGTTCGCACACCGTTCGGATAGCGAATTCGAAATCTTCGACATTGGTATCTGGCGGTACCCAGCCTGAATCCACATGCAATTCGGCGACTTTGCGGTAGTCACGATTGAAGAAGGCGATAAAGTTTTCTGCCAAATAACGTTTATCTTCTTTATTTAGCGAGCCGACGATGCCGCAATCAATGCCGATATATTGCGGATCTTCAGGATGGTCATAACTGACAAAGATGTTGCCCGGATGCATGTCGGCATGGAAGAAGCTGTCGCGGAAAACCTGGGTGAAGAACACCTGCACACCGCGTTCTGCCAGAATCTTCATATTGACGCCATGCTGCTCCAGCGCCGCCACATCGGAAATCGGGATGCCGTAAATACGCTCCATCACCATCATGGATTCGCTGCAGTAATCGGAGAAAACTTCCGGCACATACAGCATGTGGCTCTGTTCAAAGTTTCGACGCAGCTGAATCGCATTCGCTGCTTCGCGCAGCAGATTGAGTTCATCAAGCAGCGTTTTTTCGTAATCGCGCACCACTTCAACCGGGCGCAGACGACGACCATCCGGCAACAGACGCGGCACCCAACGCGCCATGCGATAAATCAGCTTCATGTCCGCTTTGATCACCGGCAGGATGTCAGGGCGGATCACTTTGATCACCACTTCGCGACCGTTGGATTTCAACGTGGCGGTGTGCACCTGCGCAATTGAAGCGGAAGCCAGCGGCTTAATGTCAAAATCATCAAACCAGGTCTCCACCGGGCCACCAATCGAGCGCTCAATCTGCTCTTTCGCTTTTAGGCCATCAAAGGGGGCCACTCGGTCCTGCAATACCGCCAGCTCATCGGCAATCGCCGGTGGGAAAAGATCCCGGCGCGTTGAGAGCATTTGACCGAACTTGATCCACACCGGACCGAGCTGCTCCATTGCCAGACGAATGCGCACGCCCGTTGAATCATTTTTGTGTTTGTTGGGGATCCAGAAAATACAGCGTCGCCAGATTCGCAGCGGCAACGTGATGCGCATGTGGGGGATCAGTTCATCAAGACCGTAGGTCAGGAAGATCTTGATAATGAAGTATAAGCGCCGAATTTCTCCCAGCGTCATTTCGCCTCCAGCTGTGCTAAACGCGTTTCAAACGCATTAAGCGAACGTTCCATCGCTTCGACCTCCTCGCAGAACCAGGCAAGTTCTAATGCGCCCGGCGCGACACGCCACTCTTCAGTCAATACCTGGCCAAGATAGTCCTGCCGACGCGTAACCTGCTTCTGCACGAATTTCAACGCATGCTGTGCAGCCTGGCTCACGCCCTGCGCTGCAATATCGCCAATCCAGGGTGCGAGATACTCTGCTGGGTCGAGTTCAGCAAGATCCATCAATGCAGAAAACTGCTGCACCACCTGCAGATCGCCTTCTACGTCCAGCTCACCGCTGCGGATCAGGCTGGTGAGTTGCTGACGATCGCGCAGCTTCGGCAGAGTGCTCAAGCGCAGACTGACGCTGCAATCGCTGCTGTCTTGCCAGTCACTCAGCACATCCAGCTGTGATTCGCTGAACACCAGCACCAGCGGGAAATCCAGCTCTTGCAGGCGCAGCGTTAACACTTTGCCCGCCAGACGCTGGCGCGCAGCTTTCAAACTACGATCGCGATAGAGAACACGATTGAGGGCGGTCTCAAGACCGCCGGTAATAATCGGGGTAAAAGTCATGATTAATCAGAACTTAAAGCCGCGATGCAGCGCCACAATACCGCCGGTCATGTTGAAATAGGTGGTATTTTCAAAGCCGGCATCGTTCATCATCGCTTTCAGGGTTTCCTGATCGGGATGCATACGAATGGATTCTGCCAGGTAGCGATAGCTTTCCGCATCCTGCGCCACCAGTTGGCCGATACGCGGCAAAATGTGGAATGAATAGGTATCGTAGGCTTTGCTCAGCGGTTCCAGCACCGGTTTAGAGAACTCCAGCACCAGCAGACGACCACCCGGCTTCAGCACGCGGAACATCGATGCCAGCGCCTTCTCTTTTTCGGTGACGTTACGCAGGCCGAACGAGATGGTGATGCAATCGAAATAGTTATCCGGGAACGGCAATGCTTCAGCGTTAGCCTGCACATAGCTGACGTTGCCTGACACGCCCATGTTGCGCAACTTCTCACGGCCCATTTTCAGCATCGAGCTGTTGATGTCCGCTAACACCACCTGACCGGTTTCACCCACCAGGCGGGAGAATTTCGCCGTTAAATCACCGGTGCCACCGGCCAGATCCAATACACGTTGACCACGGCGCACGCCGCTGCTGTCAATCGTAAAACGCTTCCAGACACGATGGATGCCAAACGACATCAGATCGTTCATCAGGTCATATTTTGCCGCTACGGAATGAAACACGTCCGCGACTTTATCGGCCTTTTCGCTTTTCGCGACGGTCTTAAAGCCAAAATGAGTAGTTTCCTGCTGTGATTCATCTGCCATCGGGTTTACCTGTTCCACAAACAATTCTTGCCGAAGTGTATCAGAGTCACGCTACGCGAGCACGTGACCACCGTGCTATTCGTTGATGCGGCGCAGCGAAGCAGGTGAAGAATCTGCTGGCTTTTCATCGGGCTCACTGTCATCGGCCCAATCCTCGTCCGCCTCCTCCGGCTGCGCTTGCTCTACCAACTGAGGATTAATCGGCCGTTTGATCTCCACGCCGAGCGATCGGAAAGCCTCACTTTGCGCAATCAGGTTACCGCGCCCTTCCGCCAGCTTCTTCATCGCCTGCTGGTAACTTTGCTGGGCTTTATCGAGGTTGTGACCAATGCCACTCATATCATCCACAAACAGTCGCATCTTGTCGTACAGCCGCGCAGCGCGGTCGGCGATACGTTGGGCGTTACGGCTCTGATGCTCATAACGCCACAAGTTGTTGATGGTACGCAGCGCCACCAGCAAGGTTGTTGGGCTGACTAACATGATGTTTTGCTGCAGAGCTTCGCTGATCAGCTCTGGCTGGCGATCGATCGCTAACAAGAACGCCGGCTCAACCGGAATAAACATCAACACATAATCCAGAGAGCGTAAACCGGGCAATTGTTGATAATCTTTTCGCCCCAGCAAGCGGATATGACCACGCATGGCGCTGACGTGTTCCTGAATGGCCTGCTCGCGCGTGGCTTCATCTTCCGCGTTGAAATAGCGTTCATAGGCGATCAACGTCATCTTGGCATCAATCACCACATCCTTGCCCTGTGGCAGCCGCACGATGACATCCGGTTGCATCCTGCCCTGCTGCTCCAGCTGCACGCTGACCTGCGACTCATACTCGTGGCCTTCACGCAGCCCTGAGGCTTCCAGTACCCGAGCCAATACCACTTCGCCCCAGTTACCCTGAATTTTGTTATCGCCTTTTAATGCTTTGGTCAGGTTCACCGCTTCCTGTGCCATCTGCACATTCAGCTGCTGTAACTGACGGATTTCATGCGCCAGCGTATGACGTTCACGCGCTTCCTGGCCAAAGCTGTCATGTACCTGACGCCGAAAACCATCCAGCTGTTCGCGCAGCGGGCCAATCAGGCTGTTGAGGCTTTGGCGATTTTGCTCATCAACGCGACGCCCGCTGTTTTCAAAAATGCGATTGGCGAGATTTTCAAACTGAGCGCTGAGACGCTGCTCGCTGTTGGTCAGCAAGCGCTGCTTCTCCTCCGCGCCATAGCGCGTCTCTTCCAGACGTATAGTGACTTCGCGCAATTCTGCTTCCTGCGCACTGTTCACTTCCAGCTGATTACGCAACTCCCGGCTAAGCTGCTCGCTTTCACCGCGCCAGTAATCAAGCTGTTGCAGTCTTTCCTGTGCTCCGCTGAGCGCACCGTGCAGTTGGCGCAACTCTTGTTCGCGCTGCTGGATTTGCTGCTGCAGATACTCATGCTGTTGCTGCTGACGCTGCTGCGCCTCTTCCAGCAGGCGCCGCTCGGTGGTGAAGCTGGCGTGCTGTTGACCAGCGCGCAATTGGGCCAGTATCCAGCCAATGCCCAATCCGGCCAGCGCCAGCGCGCCGCTGATGATAAGTTGCTGATCCATAATTCCCCCGCGGATCGATTCGCTGGGGGAAAAGGTAAAATGCTACTGTATAAATGTCCAGACCGATTTACGCCTTCGGTTTCGAGTCGCAGGCGCGTTGGTTTGATTGACTGGCTTCAGTCACTGACTGGCAGTGCTTTTACCGTCAATTCCCCCGCTTTCCATGCATCAATCAGGAAAAATGGCATTGGCAGCATCCATTCGCTGTCTTTGACCTTGGCGGGATAGCGCCAGCTTTGCCCATCACAGGTCAGCTCAATCTGCTGCCAGCCGTCGGTCACGTTTTCGACTTTACCCGCCATGCTGGAAAATCCGGCATTACTGCCAACATGGAAGCGGTCGGTCTGCCAGCGAATCGGCGGATGCGCGGGCCATGCCTGTGCATGATGAAACTGGAACAAATCATCATGATTCAACACACTTTCTCGTACCGTCGGCCACAGCGCCACTTTGAGGAAGTACTGATCGGTGAAACGTTCACTGCCGCTGTACTGCACAATAAAATCCCGCATCTGCTGCTCAACGTTGTGGAACACGCCGTGACAGCCGCCCCACATCCCCGCCAGCAAAAGTTCGGTATGGGTGAAATAGTCGCGCATATGGTGGAACCAGTAAGGCGAGGCAAGCCAGGCATCCACTGCCGCTACTTCACGTTCAGAGAGCAAAGAGTCCGCGTCACGCACGATATAGCGTTTGACGCTGGGGTCATCCATTACCAGGAAGCGCCATAGCGTCGGGAAAATGGTTTTCTCGTGCGACATATCCACCAGCTGGGTATTGGGCTGCTTCAGACGCTGCCAGACATGCGGCGGCACGCTATCGTCGAGATAAACCCGGCAGATCCAGCTGGGATACAGCTCGCGGGCGACGTCGATATTTTTGATCAGCGTTTCGCAATAGCGCGGCTGCCCACCATACAGGCTGAAAGAGATGATGTTTTCGTTGGGACTGCCAGGATTATACGGCGGTGGTGTTCCCACAGGAAAAGCCACCTTGTTGCCCTGGCGGAAAATCGCATCTGATTTTTCCAGCGATTCCCGGCCATAACGGGCCACTTCTTCCGGTTTTCCCAGCCATCCACACACTTCAGTTAAGCCATCGAGCCAGGTTTCAGAAGCCTGCGCACGCTGCGCGGCTGGCGCCTGGTAGATTTTTTGATAGGTCTTGTAGGATTTTTTGTAATCCCCGATCCGCATCAGCGTTAGTGCATAGTCGCTCAGCACCTGCATGTTGTGGGGCATGACGCGCAGCACTTCTTCACAGCACCGGCATGCAACGGGAAAATCAGAGGCCGCCATGGCCTGACGAAAACGCGCTGCAACACCTTCAATACGTGATTGCGCCGCAGCGGCAGGGTTTACCAGGGCAGGACGAGGAGCAGAAACCGTTTTGCGCATAGTTTGTTCTCAGAATCAGCTGAAATTGTGCGCAATTTAATCAGGCAATTGCTGAGATCCCTATAAGTCCGGTCTCGAATCATCCTTTGCCTTGCGCACTAAATTAAGCGACGCGCTGCTTCAACTACAATCTTCACCGCATCACTTTCGGTCTGTTTCATGGTCGCCGCATCCGGGATCTCTTTTTGCGTACGGTTAACGATGACACCCGCCACCATGCCCGCTCTCAGCCCCTGACTGGCGCACATGGTTAACAGTGTAGCGGATTCCATCTCATAGTTGAGCACGCCCATTTGCTGCCACTCTTGCATTGAGCCCTGGAAGCGATTCACCACACGTCCTGAGAAGGTATCGTAGCGTTCCTGGCCCGGATAGAAGGTGTCGGAAGAAGCGGTAATACCGATGTGCGTTTTAGCGCCACAGGCTTCTGCTGCAGCCACCAGCGCGGTGGTACAGGTGAAATCTGCCACCGCCGGGAATTCCATCGGCGCGAAGTGCAAGCTGGCCCCGTCAAGACGCACTGAAGCAGTGGTAACCAACACATCACCGACGTTGATATTCGGCTGGATCGCACCGGTGGTGCCGACGCGTAAGAAAGTACGCACCCCCAACTGCGCCAACTCTTCCACCGCGATAGAGGTGGACGGACCGCCAATGCCGGTTGAGCACACCACCACAGGCTTGCCATCCACTTCCGCCAGGTAAGTGGTGAATTCACGGTGCGAGGCGAGGTGCTGTGGGTTATCCATCAGCGCTGCGATTTTTTTCACGCGCTCTGGATCGCCGGGAACGATAGCCAATGTGGCTCCTTTCAGATCGGCTTTAGTGATACCAAGGTGAAAAACGTCAGACTGGGCCATAACAGACTCCTGATAGAGAGAGGATATGCGCGCCACTCTACGTCAGCGAGTGGCATAAATATGTGACTAATTTCACTATAAATTATGAAAGTTACATTATCAGAAAATAATAATGTGATATGCATCACACATTAGCAGTTGGCAATTCTGAATTGCTACAAGCGGTGCTGTGTTCGTTCGGTTGGCAGTGTTAATAGAGAAGAAGAACACATCAACCCTACATCAGCCTGGCTCCTGAAGCAGGCTATAGTTACGTGATTGCGCATTTGCTAGCACGGAGAGAACAATGAAAACCGAAGACAATATGGCACAAAAATCTGCCGCCGGTGGTTTCGCCCCTGCGGTTCAGCCCATCGCAAGCAGTACGATTACTACCTCCAGTGACACGATTCACAGCGGTGAGACATCGGTGCCGAGCCAGGGCGAAAATCTTCCGGCTTATTACGCGCGCCCGAAAGTGTATGAGGGGACGCTACCGGTCGTCCTGGTGGTGCAGGAGATTTTCGGTGTGCACGAGCATATTCGCGATCTGTGCCGCCGACTGGCACTGGAAGGTTATCTGGCCGTGGCGCCGGAACTCTATTTCCGTGAAGGCGACCCAAGTGACTACAGCGATATCCCCACCTTGTTTAAAGAGTTGGTGAGCAAAGTGCCTGATTCGCAGGTGCTGTCGGATCTTGATCATGTGGCTAACTGGGCGGCACGTCATGATGGCGATATACGTCGCATGGCGATTACCGGTTTCTGCTGGGGTGGACGAATTAGTTGGCTGTTTGCCGCGCACAATCCGCAGGTACGTGCCGCCGCCGCCTGGTATGGACGCCTGGAAGGTGAAAAAACCCTGAAGCAGCAGAAGCATCCGATTGATGTCGCAGTGGATCTCACCGCACCGGTACTGGGTTTGTATGGCGGTAAGGATGAAAGTATCCCGCTGGAGAGCATTGATAAGATGCGTCAGGCGCTGCACGCAGCCAATGCCAAAGCAGAGATCGTGGTTTACCCAGAAGCGGGCCACGCTTTCAACGCGGATTATCGACCAAGCTATCACGCCGATTCTGCCGCCGATGGCTGGGCGCGCATGTTAGCGTGGTTTAAGCAGTATGGCGTAGCACCCAACGCCTGATCAGTCAGGGGCGCACTCGCGCCCCCAAATGCCCCTGTTAAACCTTTTCACCCCGCAGGTTTTGCGCCGCTTTGACCATGTTCGCCAGAGCCTGACGCGTCTCCGTCCAGCCACGGGTTTTCAAACCGCAATCAGGATTCACCCACAAACGCTCTTCAGGGATACTCAGCGCCGCTTTGCGGAGCAGGTCTTCCATCCAGGCCACACTTGGCACGTTAGGAGAGTGGATGTCATAGACGCCGGGGCCGATTTCGTTCGGGTATTCAAACACTTTAAACGCCTCCAGCAGATCCATATCAGAACGCGAAGTTTCGATGGTGATGACATCGGCATCCAGTGCGTCAATCGCATCCATGATGTCGTTGAACTCGCAGTAACACATATGGGTGTGGATCTGGGTCGCATTTTGCGCCACCGCGGCGTTGAGGCGGAAGGCATCAACCGCCCATTTCAGATAGGCCGCCCATTCAGACTGGTGCAGTGGCAGGCCTTCACGCAGCGCCGGTTCATCAATCTGGATGATGCCGATCCCGGCTGTTTCCAAATCTTCCACTTCATCACGCAACGCCAACGCAATTTGTTTGGCGATGGTTTCACGCGTCACGTCCTCGCGCGGGAATGACCAGCACAGAATCGTGACGGGGCCGGTGAGCATACCTTTAACCGGTTTGTCGGTCAGTGACTGCGCATACTGCGCCCACTCAACGGTGATGGCTTGCGGACGGCTGATGTCGCCAATAATGACCGGTGGTTTCACGCAACGCGATCCATAGCTTTGTACCCAGCCGTTTTGCGTGAACACGAAGCCATCAAGGTTTTCGCCAAAGTATTCAACCATGTCGTTACGTTCCGCTTCACCGTGTACCAGCACGTCAAGCCCCAGCCGCTCTTGTTCGGCAATTGCCTGTTTGATGTGTTGCGCGATACCCGTGCGGTAGTTTCCGCTGTCGATGTTGCCTTTTTTGAAGTCGAGACGCAGGCCGCGGATTTCAGTGGTCTGCGGGAATGAGCCGATAGTGGTGGTTGGCCAGGCTGGCAGGTTGAAGCGCTGACGCTGTGCCTGGGCACGTTCACGATAGTGGCCCGGACGTTCCACGTCTTTAGCCTGAATTTTTGCCAGACGCGCCTCGACGGCGGCATTGTGAACACGCGTTGAGTGAGCACGGGCACGAATCGGTGCACTCCACGCCGCCAGTGAAGCGGCATCTCCATTATTCAGCGCGTTGCTCAGCAGTGACAGCTCAGCACACTTTTGCAGGGCAAAGGCAAACCAGCTTTTCACTTCCTCATCCAGCCGGGTTTCCACACTCAAATCGATCGGGCTATGTAGCAGTGAGCACGATGAACCCACCCACAGCTGCTGGCGCAGTCCCACCAGCGGCTTCAGGCATTCAAACCAGCGACTCAGGTCAGCACGCCAGACGTTACGACCGTTAATTACGCCGACGGACAGTAGCCATTCAGCGGGCAGCTGTTGGTGAATGTGTTGGATGTCATCTTTACCCTGCACAAGGTCAACATGCAGGCCCTGTACGGGCAGGATTTTGATGACATCAAGGTTCTGACCAATGCTGTCGAAATAGGTGGTGAGCAGCAGTTTGACGTTGCCTTGCAGCGCTGCGTAGGCCGGTTTGAAGGCATCACGCCACGCTGACGGCAGTTCCAGCGCCAGGGCAGGTTCGTCGATTTGCACCCATTCGATACGGCGTTTTTTCAGCTCTGCCAGGACTTGCTGGTAAACCGGCAGGATCTCTTTTAGCAGTGTCAGGCGATCAAACGATTCACCTTTGACTTTGCCCAGCCACAGATAAGTGACAGGCCCCAACAACACAGGCTTAATCTTGTGACCCAGCGCCAGCGCTTCGTCCACTTCATCCAGCAGTTGGGTCCAGCTGAGCCTGAACTGCTGACCTTGGGTGAACTCGGGCACCATGTAGTGATAGTTGGTGTTGAACCATTTGGTCATTTCAGCCGCTGCCGCGGGCTCACCGCTGGGCGCACGACCACGACTAATGCGGAACAGGGTGTCGATATCGATAGAACCGTCTTGATTTTGGTGGCGTGCGGGCACATTGCCGAGCAGCAGGCTAGTACTTAGTACGTGATCGTACCAGGCGAAATCGCCGACCGGCAATAAATCTACGCCCGCCTCTTTTTGCTGTTGCCAGTGTCGGGCCCGCAGTTCACTCCCTACGGCCAGTAGCGCTTGTTGCGAGCTGAGGCCTGCCCAGTAACTTTCCAGTGCTTTTTTGAGTTCACGACGCAGACCAACGCGAGGGAAACCGAGTGTGTGGTTCAGAATGCTCATTGGGTGTACTCCAAACGATGCGAACCCTTTATCTTCATCCAGCAAGCATGATGGCGGTCCGCTGAAGGCTTATACTGGACAAAAAGAGAGTGGCCGTATCGCTTGCTTGAGATGTTTAGCCGTCCAGATGTTTACACCGCTATCTTCTGCGGGTACTGTATGTTCCTCAAGCGCAATCTGTTCAATCTCGATGTGAAGGACTCTCATGATCGAACTCAAACACCTGAGAACGCTGCAGGCGTTACGGAATACCGGCTCTTTAGCTGCCGCCGCCGCCCAGCTTCATCAGACACAATCGGCGTTATCTCATCAGTTCAGCGACCTGGAACAGCGGCTGGGCTTTCGCCTGTTTGTGCGCAAGAGCCAGCCGTTGCGGTTTACGCCGCAGGGTGAGATTTTGCTGCAGTTGGCCGAGCAGATTTTGCCGCAGATTCAGCAGGCATTGCAGGATTGCCACGAGCCACATCAAACCACGCTGCGCATTGCCATTGAGTGCCACAGTTGTATTCAGTGGCTGACACCCGCCTTGAGTAATTTCCGTAAGAGCTGGCCGCAAGTGGTGATGGATTTTAAATCTGGCGTGACTTTTGATCCCCAGCCAGCGTTGCAGCAGGGGGAGCTGGATGTGGTGTTGACCTCAGATATTCTGCCGCGCAGCGGGTTGTTCTATACGCCAATGTTTGATTTCGAGGTGCGTTTGGTGTTGGCACCGGATCATCCGCTGGCGCAGCGTGAACATATTTCGCCGGAAGATTTGGCTGATGAAGTGTTGATGATTTATCCCGTTCAGCGTCAACGTTTGGATATCTGGCGTCATTTTCTGCAACCCGCTGGCGTGACCCCCGCCTTGAAGAATGTGGATAATACGCTGTTGTTGATTCAGATGGTGTCGGCCCAGATGGGCATTGCCGCGTTACCCCATTGGGTGGTGGAGAGTTTTGAGAAGCAGGGCCTGGTGGTGACCAAGACGCTGGGTGATGGTTTGTGGAGCCGCTTATATGCTGCGGTTCGCGATGGCGAGCAGCGTCAGCCGGTGTTAGAGGCGTTTGTACGATTTGCCCGTCAGCACGCCTGTGACCATTTGCCCTTTGTCCGCGATGCCGCGCGTCCGGGTTCACTTCAGTCCGTTTCTTTATGATCCCGCGGGCGGCGTGTGTCGCCCGTGCTGTTATCCCTGCCCTGCCTGCTCTATAATGCGCCGCCTCAATCCGCGACCAAGAGAGTTTCACCATGACGAGTAACGATGTTCTGCGCAGCGTGCGCTATATGCTTGATTTGAGCGATAGCAAAGTGGTGGAGATTTTTGCCTTAGCGGGCAGCGAAGTGCCATTGGAAGATGTGCAAGCGTGGATGAAGAAGGATGATGATGCTACGTTTCGTAAATTGCCTGACGTGCTGATGGGCTATTTTCTGAACGGGTTGATTTTCTATCGCCGTGGCAAGAGTGAAGATGCGCCTGCACCGTCGGTAGAGCGCCGCATGAATAATAATATTTTTATCAAGAAGTTGCGTATTGCCTTTGCTTTGAAGACAACGGATATCACGGAAGTGTTGCTGAAAGCGAACTTCAAGGTGTCTCAGGCAGAAGTGGGCGCGATTTTCCGCAATCCGGATCATAAGAATTACCGCGAGTGCGGTGACCAGATTCTGCGTAACTTTTTGAAGGGACTGACGATGATTCATCGTCCTGCGGCGCCAGCGAAAAAGGCGTAGTCGCTTGGAGATCGGAGCAGGGTCGGATATAGGCCGCTCCGATCATGAAGGAATCTCACATCCCTCTGGCTTAAGCGCTGCTTTTTCCTAGCACCCAACGCTTATGAACGTAGAGTGAAGCAAAAATCACGATGGCTCCGGCAATAAAGCTTGGCCAGTGTGGTTTTTCCTGCCAGATGGCCAGATTGACCAGCAAGCCCGCCGGTACGTGCATGTTGTTCATGATACCCAGCGTGCCCGCATCCACCTGAGTGGCACCGTAGTTCCACATGAAGTATCCCAGTCCCGATGCCGCCACGCCCAGCCACACCAGAATGCCCCACTGCAGTGAGGTGGTAGGTAGTTTGTTCGGATTACCCCACAGGCTCCAGGCAATGATGGCGATGATCACCGCGCCAAGATAGAACCATGAGAATGCGGTGTGCTGCGGCATCGGACGGGTTTCCTGCAGGCGCTTGTAGCCGACCATGCCAATGGCAAAGCAGATGTTGGCGGCTTGAACCAGCAGCAGGCCAAACCAGAAATGGTCGCTGACTTTGTCGTAACGGATGATGGCTGCCCCACCGACTGCCAGCAGCGCACTGAATGCATAGCCAATTCGCAGCGGACGTTTGCTGAGCAAGTCGTAAATCAACGTCACATACAGCGGCGTCATCACCGTGAACAGCAGGAACTCTGACACGCTGAGATAGGTGTAAGCCTCAAAACTCAGCAGATACATGACGCCCAGCTGCAGCATCCCCACCAGCATATACAGCAGGATGGTGGAGGCGCGATAGCCTTTCCAACGCAGGAAAGGCAGGAAAACGATGGCCGCAAGTGCCAGGCGCATCAGCACCGAGAACCAGGAATCAACCTGGCCGGCGAGGTATTCCCCGATCAAACTAAAGGAAAAAGCCCACAAAATGGTGGTAACGATCAGTAACAGCACGGTATTGATCCCAAAATGAACAGTGGCGCTAGTGTAAACAAACTGTCGTCATGGGTTTGAATTATTTGGTTTACAACAGACCAAAATACAGACAAACAATGTAAGGCAAGAATAAGTGGCCTGTCTCGCCAGACATCATGCGCGAATACCAACATTTCCTGGTTTATTTCGCTCTTTAATGTCATCAAACTGTAACAAATGTGTCACACGTCACAGTAACGTGACGAAACCATCACTATCCTGTGCGCGAAATGGAACCTTTTGGTGCTGTTTTAACGCCACACGGCGCTTGACCCAACCTGCTGGGAACACATAACAATATCGCGCCCTGGAGGGCCACACTCATGTTGAGTATCTTCAAACCGGCACCGCATCAGCCGCAAGTCGCTGATGATCGTGTTGATCCGCTCTACCGTCGGCTACGCTGGCAAATCTTTATCGGTATTTTCTTTGGATACGCGGCCTACTATCTGGTGCGTAAAAACTTCGCGCTGGCGATGCCTTATCTGGTCGAACAGGGTTTCTCACGCGGCGATCTAGGCTTTGCGCTGTCCGGGATCTCCATCGCGTACGGCTTCTCCAAGTTCATCATGGGCTCGGTTTCCGACCGCTCTAATCCGCGCGTGTTTTTACCCGCTGGGTTAATTCTCGCTGCGGCCGTGATGTTAATCATGGGATTTGTGCCTTGGGCGACCTCAAGCATCATGGTGATGTTTGTTCTCCTGTTCCTGTGTGGTTGGTTCCAGGGCATGGGCTGGCCGCCTTGTGGACGAACGATGGTGCACTGGTGGTCGCAGAAGGAGCGCGGCGGGATTGTCTCCGTGTGGAACTGTGCGCATAACGTGGGTGGCGGCATTCCACCGCTGCTGTTCTTGCTGGGGATGGCATGGTTTAACGACTGGAAAGCGGCACTCTACATGCCCGCGTTCGGGGCGATCATCATCGCCATCATTGCCTTCGCCCTGATGCGCGACACACCGCAGTCTTGTGGCCTGCCGCCGATTGAAGCCTATAAGAATGATTACCCGCCAGATTACAACGAGAATCATGAGCAGGAGCTGTCGGCAAAGCAGATTTTCATGCAGTACATCCTGCCGAATAAGTTGCTGTGGTACATCGCGTTGGCTAACGTCTTCGTCTATCTGCTGCGTTACGGCATTCTCGACTGGTCACCCACTTACCTGAAAGAAGTGAAACACTTCACGCTGGATAAATCCTCCTGGGCATACTTCTTCTATGAATATGCGGGCATTCCCGGCACCTTGCTGTGCGGCTGGATGTCAGACAAGGTCTTCCGCGGCAACCGTGGCGCGACCGGCGTGTTCTTTATGACGCTGGTCACCATCGCCACCGTAGTTTACTGGCTTAACCCACCGGGCAACCCAGGCATCGATATGCTGTGCATGATCGTTATCGGTTTCCTGATTTATGGTCCGGTGATGCTGATTGGTCTGCATGCGCTGGAGCTGGCACCGAAGAAAGCCGCGGGTACGGCGGCGGGCTTTACCGGCCTGTTCGGTTACCTCGGCGGTTCCGTTGCGGCCAGTGCGATTGTCGGTTACACCGTGGATTACTTCGGCTGGGATGGCGGCTTTATGGTGATGATCGCGGGGTCAGTGCTGGCGGTACTGCTACTGCTGCTCACCATGATCAATGAGCATAAGCACAAGAAACAAATAGCATAATTAAATGGGCCGGTTAACCGGCCCACTTTTTAAGCCAGGAACAGCTTACGCAACGTGTGCGGAACCGCATCCTCAGCATTACTGCCAATCACTTCCAATGCTGGCAAGGTATCTTTCAGGCGCTGGTGCGCATTACGCATGATGCAGCCCTTACCCGCCATGCTCAGCATTTCGACATCATTCATACCGTCACCAAAAGCGATGCACTCTTTCAGTGAATATCCGAGCTGTTTGGCGACGGCTTCCAGCGCGTGACCTTTCGATACGCCACCGGCCATCACTTCCAGGCAGGTTGGCAGTGAGAAACTGACGTTGACGCGATCGCCCCAACGCGCTTCGATCGCCAGTTCCAGCGGAGCCAGGCGTTCGGGTTCATCACAGGTGAAGAAGACTTTACTGATCCCATCCGTTGGCAACATACCCGGTTGGTAAACCTGATAGTTAAATACGGACTCACGAAAATAGTCCTGCTCGTCTGGGCGATGGCGGCTCATAAACCACTCGTCGTCACGGTAGACGTGCGTAAGGATATGCTCATCATGGTACTGCAAGCCGTAAAGCTCGCTGGCGATGTCGCCATCAAGGTTGTGGCTGAACACCAATTCGCCGTCAGCGTTGTGCACGCGCGCACCATTCGAGGTGATCATATAGGCCGGGATGCCGAGGCTATCGCGCATCTGGCCCACGTCGATGTAATGACGTCCGGTGGCGAAGACAAAATGCACATCACGTGCCACCAGCTCCTGCAATGTGGTACGAGAGAAAGGCGTCAGGCGATGTTCCGGCGAAAGCAGCGTGCCATCCAGGTCGGATGCGACGATGTGGTACATGTAAACCTCTGGTATTGATATCGGATAAAAAATTAAACTTGGCGCTCGAAGAAATCGACCACCAGGTTGAGCGCTTCAGCGCGCATGGCGTCTGTTTCAAACAAAATCTCATGACGCGCGCCTTGGATCACATACGGCACGGTGCCTTCGCAGGGATGGCCTGCCTCGGCCATCGCCGAGCAAAAAGCCCCTTGCGAGCGGTTATCCACCACATCGTCTTCACTGGCCTGCAGCACCAACGTGGGAGTGGTGATTTTCGCCACCTGGCTAATGATGCTGCGCCCCGCCTGCACACCTTCACGGACCCAATGGTAAGTGGGGCCACCCACGCGCAGCGCGGGATCGTCGGCATAGAAACGCAGGTTACGACGATAACGCTCCCGACTGTGCGTCAGGCGATTGATGCCAAACGGACTGGCACGCCAGCGGCCCGTTCCCAGCGCATAACGTTCGCGCAGCGCGGGCAGTTTCTCCGCCCAGTCCAAAATCGGATGCGCCATCCAATCGGGAAGCGGCAGCACAATGCCAAACATCGGTGCTGAAAATACCGCCGCGTGGAATGCCTGAGGCTGACGCGCCAGAAACAGCGCTAAGATCGCGCCGCCCATCGAGTGCGCCAACACATATCGCTGTTGATAGTTGCTGTTAGCGATCTCTTTCTCATAGAGCGTTTCCAGATCGTCAACATAGTGGCTGAATTCCACCACGTGGCCGCGGTGTGAATCGGCCAGTAAGCGATCGGAACGACCCTGACCACGATGATCAATGATCACCACGTCATAACCACAGTGGAAAAGATCGTAAGCCAATTCCGGATACTTGATATAGCTTTCGATGCGGCCCGGCACAATTAAGATGACACGGCGATGTTGCGGTGAGGTGAAACGAACATAGCGAATAGTCAGATTGCCGACGCCGGTGAATTCGCACTCTTCACGACGACGCCAGAAGTCGAGCAGCGGGCCAGTGGCAAACGCAGAAAAGCCACGCTCACGCCCGAGCCAACTCTGTTTATGTTGCTGCATCCGTCCCCCAGAAAAAAAGCCTCATCGCGCGCTTGCGCTCCGTAGCGTGCCGCGATGTTCTGGCGTATTGTGTCACACTTCGCTAACTTCAGGGAATGTCACACATGACCATTGAATGGTGGTTAACCTATCTGCTGACCACAACTATCCTCAGCCTTTCACCCGGTTCCGGCGCGATTAACACCATGAGCACCGGCATCAGTCACGGCTATCGTGGCGCTGCGGCTTCCATTACCGGTTTACAGCTTGGCCTCGCGATTCATATCGTGCTGGTCGGTGCCGGCCTGGGCGCGCTGTTTTCGCAATCTATTATGGCGTTTGAAGTGCTGAAGTGGGCAGGTGCGGCTTATCTGGTGTGGCTGGGTATTCAGCAGTGGCGTTCCGCCGGTGGCATTGACCTGAATGCGGTGGCGAAAGCGATGCCACGTCGTCGTTTGTTCAAGCGCGCCATTCTGGTGAACCTCACCAACCCGAAAAGCATCGTGTTTCTTGCCGCGCTGTTCCCGCAGTTTATTCAGCCACATCAGCCGCAGCTGGCGCAGTATCTGGTGCTCGGCGTCACCACCATCGTGGTCGATATTATCGTGATGATTGGTTACGCCACCCTGGCTACGCGCATCGCAGGCTGGATTAAAGGCCCGCAGCAAATGAAGCTGCTGAACCGTACCTTTGGCGGATTGTTTATGGCGGTCGGTGCGTTGTTAGCCAGCGCGCGCAGAATCGCGTAAGAGGTTTTTCAAACCAACGGCATCAATTTTAAAGCCGTTGGTTGCGCAGCCAGTTCGGTGCCGGCCAGCGCACAGCCCCCGGAGCGTACACGTAGTACGTGAGGAGGGCGAGCACTGCCCGGTGCCGAAATGGCCAGTAAACCAGGCTTTATCGCGAGATAATGAGGTGAATGCCGAATCCGGCGAATAACACCCCCGCCATACCATCGACCCATTTCGCCATACGCTGATACTTATCACGCATCCACGGCAGCGCGAAGATGGCTGCCACCAGCGTAAACCAGGCAAACGTCTCACCGATAATCAGCAGGAACAGACCCCAACGCTCCATCGCACCCACGTCATTACCCACAAACAGCGAGAACACGCTACCGAAATAGATAATGGCTTTTGGGTTAGACAGATTGGTCAGGAACCCTTTCAGGAAGCTCATGCCGCTCTTAGGCAGTTCAACCACCGGTACATCCACCTGCGGTGACTTGTGGCGTTGACGCGCCGAACGCAGCAGCTGCCAGCCCATCCACAGCAGATATAAACCACCACCCACCATGATGATTTCATGCAGCCAGGCCATTTTTTCGAGAATCAGATGCAGGCCCATCAGCGCCACGCCCGCCCAGATAACAATCCCCAGCGTAATGCCGAAAACGCCCATCATCGCCTCTTTACGCGAACGGCTTGCGGCAGTTTGCGAGACGAAGAAGAAGTCCGGTCCTGGGCTCATCAGCGCAACAAGATGCACCAGCGCGACGGTGGCAAATAACATCAACATGGTTTCTTTCCTTTACTCTTCATCGACATGTTCTTTGATCATCACCAGGAAGGGTTTACCAAACCGTTCGAGTTTGCGATGACCGACACCGTTCACGCTCAGCATTTCTGACGCGGTAATCGGCATTTGTTCCGCCATTTCAATCAGCGTGGCATCGTTAAACACCACGTAGGGCGGAATGTTCTCTTCATCAGCAATCGCCTTACGCAATTTGCGCAGTTTGCCGAACAGGGTGCGATCGTAATTTCCACTGTGAACTTTGGGCGAACTGCTGCGGCTTTTGACAGTAACGATACGCGGCACGGCAAGCATCAAAGGCACTTCCGCACGCAGCACAGGACGCGCGGCTTCGGTCAGTTGCAGCGCCGAATGCATGGCAATATTTTGCGTCACCATACCCAAATGGATAAGCTGACGCAGCACGCTAACCCAGTGCTCCTGGCTCTGTTCACGACCAATGCCGTACACCGGCAGTTTGTCGTGCCCATTATCGCGGACACGGTGATTGGTCGAGCCACGCAACACGTCAACAATATAGCCCATACCAAAGCGCTGACCGGTACGATAGATGCTGGAGAGCGCCTTTTGCGCTTCTACCAGACCATCATAACGGCGCGGCGGATCAAGGCAGATATCGCAGTTACCACACTGCTGCTGACGCCCTTCGCCAAAGTAGTTGAGCAGCACTAAACGACGGCAGGTCTGCGCTTCGGCAAATGCTCCCATGGCATTCAGCTTATGGCGTTCAATATCCTGCAGTGGACCGGGTGCTTTCTCTTCCAGACACTTACGCAACCAGGCCATATCCGCTGGATCGTACAGCATCATCGCTTCTGCGGGCAGCCCGTCGCGTCCGGCGCGCCCGGTCTCCTGATAATAGGATTCGATATTGCGCGGGATGTCGAAATGCACCACAAAGCGCACGTTGGGTTTGTTGATGCCCATACCAAACGCCACGGTGGCGACCACGATTTGCAGATCGTCACGCTGGAAGGCTTCCTGCACGTGCGCACGTTGCGCGCTATCGATACCGGCGTGATACGCGCCCACACTTAGCCCGCGGCTTTGCAAACGCGCGGCGGTGTCTTCCACTTTCGCGCGGCTGTTACAGTAAATAATGCCGCTTTTGCCCCGTTGCTCCTGCACGTAGCGCAGCAGCTGATCGGTGGGTTTAAATTTTTCCACTAGCGTGTAGCGGATGTTGGGGCGGTCAAAGCTGCTGATTTGAATCAGCGGATCGTCCATCTGCAGCAGATGCGCGATGTCATTACGCGTGGTTTCATCGGCCGTCGCGGTTAACGCCATCACCGGCAGTTCCGGGAAGCGCTGACGCAACTGACCAATCGAGCCATATTCCGGACGGAAATCGTGGCCCCATTGTGAGATACAGTGCGCCTCATCCACCGCCAGCATCACCGGATTCCACTGGTGCAGGCTGTCGAGGAAGTTGTCCATCATCAGACGTTCAGGGGCGATGTACAGCAGCTTCAGCTTGCCGGTACGGCAATCCGCAAACACCTGCTGCTGTTGCTCGCGCGTCTGGGTGGAATTCAGGCACGCCGCCGCCACGCCGTTGGCCAGCAACTGATCAACCTGATCTTTCATCAGTGAAATCAGCGGCGAGACCACCAGCGTCAGCCCTTCACGCACCAGCGCCGGGATTTGATAGCACAGCGATTTACCGCCGCCGGTTGGCATCACCACCAGACAATCGCGCCCTGCTAGCGCGGTTTCAATGATGGTTTGCTGACCGGGACGAAATTGCTGGTAGCCGAAGGTGTCTTGTAAAACCTGCTGCGCCAGCATTTCCTGATTAAGCACTGCCGATGTTGCCACGGTAATCCTGTTTTTTGACTTGTTAGAACAGATCGTTAAGTGTTACGCCCACGCCAAAGCGGGTTTGACGGTGGTTATAGTCGATAAGCGATTCACCATACCCGCTGAACAGCTGGGTGTAAAAGCGTACGTGTTCGGTGATGGGGTAGCTCCAGGCGAAAGTGGCCCCGCCGTAACCGCTGTTCCAGTTGTAGTTACCTTCCACGCTGAAAATACTCTCGCCCACTTCATAACCGAGCTTGGCGCGATAGTAGCCCATGTACTTGGTGATGTCGGGGTTATCATCGTTATTTTCGTTTTCTGGAATGCGATACCAGGGTTTGATTTCCGCAAGGAAGTTACCGTTCTGCGCCATCAGTCGCGCATAAACGCGGTTCCAGCTGCGTGAAGTCGGATCGCTGCGTCCGTTCGACTCGTGATTCAGACCGGTTTCGATGTCGCGCAGTGTCCAGCCCGCAAAGGTGTAATCCGTTGCCCAGCCGAGGAAAATCTGCGGTTCGTAGTTAGTTTCACGGAACGGTGACGATGCGCCACGGTTGGAAAGCTGCCACCAGGAACGTTGAGTATAGGAGGCGGCCAACACCGAATTGTCGCCCAGGATGCCACGCCACAGCGGAAACGCCAGGCTCAGCTGGAATTTCACTTCGTCATTTTTTGCTTTATCTGCCCAGTTATAAGAGGAGATGGCCTCTTTATTCATGTCACTGGTGTAGGTGTAAAGCAGGTAGTTGTTCTCATAAGGATACAGCACGAACGGGTTATCGTGTTTTTCCAGCAGGTTAGCGATAATACTGCCCTTTACTGCCGGGGCGTCATGCACCTCTTTTATCGTGGCTTCATCAGCTTGAGCCAGCACAGGAAGCGTCAATGCCGCGGCCAGCAAGGCGTAATGCTTACGCATAAAATTCTCCAGAGAACTGCGTGTCGTAATCGTCAGGGCGACGGTTCAAAAAGCAGGCCATTCTACACGCAAAGCCAGTGGTTGATCAGTGCCGATTTCTGAAACTGGAAAGCAGCGCGAACGCGGCATAATATACACAATTCTTTAACATCTTAAGGCAGGAACTATGTCATCCCCGTTGCTGACACAGCAGGAAGCTCGCCGCCTGATTGGCGAAATCTTTGTTTATCACATGCCCTTTAATCAAGCCCTGGGCCTCGAGCTGGATCGACTGGAGGCGGATTACGCCGAGTTGGGCTTTGCCAACAAAACCATGTTGGTGGGCAATGCTGCGCAGCAGATTTTGCACGGCGGCGTCATTGCCTCGGTGCTGGATGTCGCCGCCGGGTTGGTGTGTGTCAGCCATGCGCTGTCGCGTCAGGAGAGTATTAGCGAGGAAGAACTGCGTCAGCGCCTGTCACGCATGGGCACCATTGATATGCGCGTCGATTACTTGCGTCCCGGACGCGGCGAACGCTTTATCGCCACCAGTAGCCTACTGCGCGGTGGCAACAAGGTCGCTGTAGCACGAGTTGAGTTGCACAACCAACAGGGCGATTACATCGCCACCGCTACCGCCACCTATCTGATTGGTTAACAAGCTTTTTTGGATGAAATAATGGAATCGCAACACACGCGTCAGGGCATTGGTTATGCGCTTGGCGCTTACTTTATTTGGGGCATTGCACCGGCTTACTTCAAGTTGGTGAAGGAGGTGCCGCCCACGGAGATCATGACGCATCGTGTGATTTGGTCAGCGCTGTTTATGCTGATTCTGATTACGCTGAGTCGCAGCTGGAAACAGGTACGCACGGTGCTCGCCCAACCGAAAAAAGTGCTGCTACTGGCACTGACCGCCGTCACCATCGGCGGCAACTGGCTGCTGTTTATCTGGGCGGTGAACAATCAGCATATGCTGGAAGCCAGCCTCGGCTACTTTATCAACCCGCTGATCAACGTGGTATTTGGCATGCTGTTCCTGCGCGAGCGCTTCCGGCGTTTGCAGTGGCTGGCTGTGATACTGGCCACGACTGGGGTATTGGTCCAGCTGTGGCAATTTGGTTCGTTGCCGATTATCGGCCTCGGCCTGGCGTTGAGTTTTGCGCTCTATGGTTTGATCAGAAAGAAGATTCAGGTGGATGCGCAAAGTGGCATGCTGATCGAAACTGCCTGGTTATTTCCGCTGGCTGCCATCTATCTGTTTGGCTTTGCCGACAGCGCCACCAGTCATCTGAGCGCCAATCCGCTGAGCCTTAACCTGAAACTGGTTGCCGCGGGCATCATCACCACCATTCCGTTGATGCTGTTTGCTGCGGCTTGTGCGCGTCTGCGTCTGTCAACCGTGGGGTTCTTCCAGTATCTCGGCCCCACATTGATGTTCCTGCTGGCCGTGCTGTTCTATGGCGAGAGCCTGACGCCGGACAAAATGGTCACCTTTGGCTTCATCTGGCTGGCGCTCGCCATCTTTATTGTTGATGCTGTTGCGTTCTCAGCTCGCACTCGCGTGCGCATAGCGTGAAATAAAGCGTGCTATCGCCGGGCCGGTGAGCAAGATAGTGAACAGGCGTAGCGTCTGCAACGCCATCACAAAAGCGATATCGACCCGGCTGCCAGCAGCAATAATTGCCACGGTATCCAGCCCGCCGGGGCTGGTTGCCAGGTAAGCGGTCATCAGATCCACATGCAGCACGCGCGTCAGCATCCAGGCTAATCCTCCGCACAGCAGCATCAAACCAAAAATCGAGACCAGCATTTGTGGCAGCGTGCGCAGTGCCAGCAGGAAAATCGGACGGGTAAAACGTAATCCTACGCTCCAGCCAATCAGTGCATAAGCCAGCGCCAGCAACCATTCTGGCACCTGCAACGTGGCGACATCCGTACCGTGCAACGTTGCGCCAATCAGCGCAGGCAACAGCAGTGCACCGGAAGGAATGCGCAATTTCTGTCCCAGCCAGGCACCGGCTAACATCACTACGATGGTCAGCAGGAAACTGCTTTGTAATGCCGGAAACCACTCCAGCTCCACCGCGCCGCCACTGGTCCCCAATCCAATGCGCGCCACCACGGCCGCCGCGGTAGCCACAAACAGCACGCGCAGATACTGCATAAAGGCCACCAGGCGAACGTCAGCACCAAAATCACCGGCCATCGCCACCATCGCGGAAGCACCGCCGGGTGAAGATCCCCACGCACCCGTCGGTCCGGGCAAGTTGCTAAAGCGCACCAGCAAAAATCCTGACAAACCACTGGCCGCCAGCGTCAGCACCAACACGGCCAGCACCACCGGCCAATCCTGCAACAGTGGCGAGAGAATCGCAGGGGAAAGCGTTTGCCCAATCATGCAGCCCAGCACGGCTTGTGCCAGCACGAAAAAACGCTTGTCGATGCGCACAGTGGCGCCTGACAGGCCCATGATGGTGCCGACGATCATCGGTCCTAACAGCAGTGCAGCGGGAAGGTGAAACAGCTGGAGGATAATCCCCAGTACTAACGAAGCAATCAGCAGAATGGTCCACTGCTGTCGCAAAGAGAGACGCGCCATAAGGTGGAAATCAGAAAGTGAGAAGTGACAACAGCCTACGCAGAATTGTGATGCGGCGCCAGTTTAAAGGGCCGCAAATGCGGCCCCGAAATCGTTACAACCAGTTTTTACGTTTGAAGTAGAGATAAGGTGCCAGCCCGGCAAGGATCATCAAGGTGATCGCCCCCGGATAACCAAAGCTCCACTTCAGCTCAGGCATAAACTCGAAGTTCATACCATAGCTTGAAGCCACCAGCGTTGGCGGCAGGAACACCACTGATACCACCGAGAAGATCTTGATAATGCGGTTCTGCTCGATGTTGATAAAGCCCATCGCCGCCTGCATCAGGAAGTTAACTTTCTGGAACAAGGATTCGTTATGCGGCAACAGGGATTCGATATCGCGCAGGATTTCACGCGCCTGCTCCAGCTGGTTGCCCGGCAAGCGTGCTTTGCGCACCAGGAAATTCAGGGCACGCTGCGTATCCATCAAACACAGACGCACTTTCCAGCCGATATCTTCCAGCTCTGCCAGACGCGACAGCGCCTGATCGTACTCTTCACCCTGCTGGCCTTCCATAATGACTCGGCTCAGTTTTTCCAGCGCGCTGTAGATGTTCTCGATCTCATCCGCCAGCTGTTCGATTTTGGTCTCAAACAGATCCAGCAGCAGCTCGTAAGCATTGCCATCCGTCAGCGTTTGGTTACGCGCGCGCATGCGATAGAGACGGAAAGCAGGCAGCTCACGTTCACGCAGCGTATAGAGGCGATCTTCACGAATGGTAAACGCCACGGTGGAGTTACCGGCGTGGTCTTCCGCATCTTCAAAGAAGAAGAAGGAGTGAATGTGCAAGCCATCTTCGTCTTCGAAGAATCGCGCTGAGGCTTCGATGTCCTCCAGCTCCGGACGGGTTGCCAGGCTTTGGCCCAGCTCAGACTGCACACGATCACGTTCGCTGTCGTCAGGCTCGATCAAATCGACCCAAACCGACGTATTCAGTTTGTCGTTATTTTCTTCCAGCTCGATGCGCGTCAGGCGATCGCGTTCGAGTTTAAAAGCGCTCAGCATAGCAATACTCCCCATTGCAGACGGAATGGGACAAGGCGGCACTCCGTGATGCCAGAGGCAAAACGGGCACGGCAAAGCCTGAACGCGGAAACTTTCGCTTCAAGGGTAAATCAGTGCTGACTCGTGCGACGAGAGTGTAAAGGGAGGTCGCTGATAACCGCTAAGGCTACCCGCAATGAGAGGTGACCTTAGGAGTTGTTCCTGTTAAACAGGCGGTTGAGCCAGCATCGACTGGGCGCGTCCAAGGCATTGTCCTCTCATGATAATAGTGCGCGCATGTTACGCTGAGACGAAAAAGTCGTCAAGGTAGCGCAACCGCGCTACACCGTTTCCAGACGGGCGTAAGCCGCCACCAGCCACTTGATTCCCTGGCCCTGAAACGCCACTTGCAAGCGGCTATGCTCGCCACTGCCTTCAAGGTTGATGATGGTGCCTTCACCAAATTTGGCATGGCGCACGCGCTGTCCGAGCGCAAAGCCACTGTCATTTTGCGCGATGGGCGTGCCCATACGTTGATGGCTCACCGGGCGGCTGACGCTGGCGCGCAGACGCACCTCTTCCACACACTCTTCCGGTAACTCACCAATGAAGCGCGAAGGACGGTGATACACTTCCTTACCATAAAGGCGGCGGGTTTCGGCGTAGGTCAGCGTGAGTTTTTCCATCGCACGCGTGACGCCGACATACGCCAGGCGACGCTCCTCCTCCAAACGACCGCCCTCATCCAGCGACATCTGGCTCGGGAACATGCCCTCTTCCATACCGACGATAAAGACCTGGCTGAACTCCAACCCTTTGGCGGAGTGCAGAGTCATCAATTGCACTGCATCCTGCCACTTATCGGCTTGCCCCTCACCCGCTTCCAACGCAGCATGTGAAAGAAACGCCTGCAATGGCATCAGGTCTTCATCTTCGTCCTGATAACTGAACTGGCGCGTTGCCGTCACCAGTTCTTCCAAGTTTTCGATGCGCGCCTGGCCTTTTTCACCCTTCTCCTGCTCATACATGATCCACAGGCCCGAGTCTTTAATCACCCGATCGGTTTGCACGTGCAGCGGCATTTCAGCGGTTTCCGTGGCCAGTGAATCCACCAGCTCGCAGAAGCGTTGCAGCGCAGAAGCGGCACGTCCCGCCAGGGCTTTGTTTTGCAGCAGTTCCCGCGTGGCTTGCCACAAGGTTAATTGCTGATCGCGCGCCGTCTGACGCACCACATCCAACGTGCGATCGCCCACGCCCCGTACCGGCGTGTTCACCACGCGTTCAAACGCCGCATCATCATTGCGGTTAGCCATCAGACGCAGATAGGCCAACGCATCTTTGATCTCCTGGCGTTCGAAGAAGCGCATACCGCCATAAATGCGATACGGCATGCTGCCCTGAATCAGCGCCTCTTCCAGCACACGAGACTGGGCGTTGCTGCGATAGAGAATGGCGCAATCCTGCAGCGCATTGCCGTTCTCATGCCAGGTTTTGATGCGATTAACCACAAAGCGCGCTTCGTCTAATTCGTTAAAGGCGCAGTAGATCGAAATCTTTTCGCCATCGCTGCCATCGGTCCACAGCTCTTTACCGAGGCGCCCATTGTTATTGGCGATCAGTGTGTTAGCGGCTTTAAGGATATTGTTGGTCGAGCGGTAGTTCTGCTCCAGACGAATGGTTTCCGCGCCGGGGAAATCCTGCAGAAAGCGCTGGATGTTCTCGACCTGCGCACCACGCCAGCCGTAGATCGACTGATCGTCATCGCCCACGATAATCACCCGACCGGTATCACCCGCCAGCATGCGGATCCAGGCGTACTGAATGTTGTTGGTGTCCTGGAATTCATCCACCAGCACATTGCTGAAGCGCTCGCGATAATGATTCAGGATGTGCGGCTTGTTGAGCCACAGCTCATGGGCACGCAGCAGCAGTTCAGCGAAATCCACTAAGCCCGCGCGATCGCAGGCTTCCTGATACGCCTGATAAATACGCAGCCAGGTTTGCTCAACGGGATTGCCGTAACTTTCAATATGCTTGGGACGTAAGCCCTCATCTTTTTTGCCGTTGATGTACCACATGCCCTGACGCGCAGGCCACTGTTTCTCATCAAGGTTCATGGCTTTGATCAGACGCTTCAGCAGACGCAGTTGGTCATCGCTATCGAGAATCTGGAAGTCCTGCGGCAAGCCGGCATCAAGGTGATGCGCGCGCAGTAAACGGTGCGCCAGACCGTGGAACGTTCCGATCCACATGCCGCCCTGGCTGGTGCCGATCAGTTGATCGATACGATGACGCATTTCCGCCGCGGCTTTGTTGGTAAAGGTCACCGCCATAATCGAGTAAGGCGAGCAATTTTCTACCGACAGCAGCCAGGCAATACGATGCACCAGCACGCGGGTTTTACCACTGCCTGCTCCGGCCAGCACCAGCAGGTTGCTGCGCGGTGCGGCGACCGCCTCGCGCTGTTTGTCATTCAAGCCGTTAAGCAGATCAGAAACGTCCATAAGCACCGTTTGAAAAATAAGAGAGGTTCCAGAATGCCGTTCTCCGGCACTCCATCAACGCACCATTTGTAGCGGCGCGATTTATCGCGCAATACATTGCGCCGCTACGATTTGTGCGTCAGGAAATGACTGTAATCACCCAGTGATTAGCTGGATGAACATACAGCATTATAGCAGCGAGGTTAGCGATGCCAACTGATGAATTTCCACATGCGGCACCAGGCGCGCATCGTCAATCTTCATCAGGTTACCGTCACGCAGGTTTATCCAGCAGGCTTGCATGCCCGCACGCAGTGAACCCACCACATCGGTGGTCAGATCGTCGCCGACGTGCAAAATGTGCTCAGGTGCGATACCTAAACGATCGGAGGCCAACTGATACATATCCTGCCAAGGCTTTGCACGGCCATGAGGACCGGCGCGCAGGGCAAACTGGAAATAGTGGTCAATGCCCAGTTTCTCTGGGCAGGCGTTGCCATTGGTGATCGCCACTAACGGCACGCGCTCGCCCAGCCACGTCAGCGTTTGGTGTGTCTCTTCGGGCATCTCAACTTCGCTGCGCCACTGGTGGAACACACTCATCACTTCACTGGCCCCGGCGGTGGCTTCAGCGGCTGACAACCCCACATTGATCATCGCCAGCTCAACCGAGCGGCGACGCCACTCAGACACGTCGTGATAAATCTCCGGCTCACGCGCCAGCAATTCGTCACGCAGCGCCTGATAGTCCGCAGGGGTAAATTCACGCAGCGCAGGATGGAAGGCCTGCAACGCGGCATGAGATTCTGCGGTGGTTTTGCGGATCACGGGATGGTTGTCATACAGCGTATCGTCGAGATCAAAGGTGATCGCTTTGATCGGGCCCAGCGGGCGGTAAAACTTCATTCAGGCTTTCCTCGTTTAGCACGTGGATGTGCTGCGTCATAGACCGTTGCCAGATGCTGGAAATCGAGATGGGTATAGATTTGCGTGGTCGACAGATTGGCGTGACCCAGCAACTCCTGCACCGCGCGCAGATCGCCGCTGGACTCCAGCAAATGGGTGGCAAACGAGTGACGCAGTTTATGGGGATGAATATGGCTGGCCACGCCCTGCTTAATACCCCACTCGGCAAAGCGTTTTTGCACATTTCGCGCCGAAATACGGCTGCCCCGGCTAGAGACAAACACCGCATCATCCTGTGGCGCAAAGCTGGCACGCAGCGGAAGCCAGTGTTGCAGCCAGGTCACGGCGGTGCCACCAATCGGCACGCGCCGCTCTTTGCTGCCTTTACCCAACACCCACACTTCACCGGCATCTAAATCAACATGACGACAATCCATGCCCACCAGCTCGGACAGACGTAATCCGCCGCCGTACATGGTTTCGAGCATCGCGCGATCGCGCACCGCCAGCGGATCGTTCATGTCAATCTCCAGCAGTTGGTTGACTTCATCAACGTCCATATTTTTGGGCAGATGGCGCGCATTGCGCGGTGTGGATATCCCTTTTGCCGGGTTGGCACTCAACATGCCCTGGCTGACCTGCCAGTCGAGAAAACTGCGCAAGGCTGACATACGTAGCGCCAGACTGCTGGCCCCTAACCCTCCACGACGACTGCGCGCGGCAAGCTGGCGGACTTGGGCGGGTTCCAGCTGCGTCCAGGCAACAATCTTCATCTCATCAGCCATGGCGACCATCGCCTGCAGCTGACGGGTGTAATTTTTTTGCGTAAGCGGGCTAAGCTGGCGTTCGACTTTCAGATAACGCAGAAAGCCCTCAACGGTGGGCCACAGCGGGCTGACGTCGCTCATGCACGTTCAATCCAGCGTGACAGCAGATCCGGCAACATTTGCGCCAGGTGCTGTAACAATAAGGTGCCCATGCCCGCCTGATAGTGCTGGTTATCGCGGCTGCTAAACATCAGCACGCCCAGTTCTCCGCGTTCACCCATCAGTGACATAGCGACAGAACCAATCGCTTTGGCCTGCGGTAACAGCAGCAACAATTCCGGGCCGTTCAGGCTCCCCAGATAATGATGTTCGTTGCCAAAGCGCTGGATACGCAACGGCTCAAATGCCTGGCGCGATAAGCCCAGTTGCGTGAAATCAGAAGGCGCACCGATATGCCATTTGTCGTTGAAGACACGCACGTTGGCACCTGCAAGGCCAAGATCGCGCGCCCAGCGATGCAGGCGTGTGAGCATCTCTTGCAGGCTGTCTGCTGAAGCGAGATGTCCCTGCAACGACAGCAGGCGATCAAACAGTTGATGGTTGGCCGTCGCCTGCTCCATCAACAGGGTGATCTCCTCTTCCAACTGTTGGATATGGTTGCGCTGACGCGCCATATGCCACTCCACCAGGGAAACGCTGCCGCGCACCGGGTGCGGCACCATCATCTGTTCGACCTGGCGCGCATTGCGAATAAAGAAGTCGGGATTCTGGCGCAGGAATGCGCTAACCGACTGATCGTCCAGCAAAACCGCGCTGTCGGTTTGCTCTTCGATATTTTTCATAGATGAATAAACCCATCATAGACGTGTGTGGCTGGACCGGTCATCAGCAGCGGCTGACCCGCCCCTTTCCAGGCAATATGCAGCGTTCCGCCGGGCAGATCGACGCGCACTTTTGCGGCTAAAATGCCCTGCTGAATACCACAAGCCACCGCCGCACAGGCGCCGCTGCCACAGGCCTGGGTTTCGCCTGCGCCGCGTTCATACACACGCAGACGGATATGTTCAGGATTGACCACTTCCATAAAGCCAACGTTGACGCGCTCCGGGAAGCGCTCGTGGCTTTCGAGCAGCGGGCCGAGCGTTTCCACCGGTGCAGTTTTCACGCTCTCAACCTGAATCACGCAGTGAGGGTTGCCCATCGATACCGCACCAAACATCACGGTTTGCTCGGCAACACGTTGCAGGTAAAGGTTTTCGGCTTTGTTGGCACGCAACGGCACCTGTTGTGGATCGAAATTGGGCTCGCCCATGTTGACGCACACCAGCTCATCGTTCGTCACGCTCAGCACCATGCGGCCGGTTTGCGTGCTGACGCGAATATCACTTTTGTTGGTCAACCCTTTCAGACGCACAAAGCGGGCGAAGCAGCGCGCGCCATTACCGCACTGCGCCACTTCACTACCATCAGCGTTGAAAATTCGGTAATGAAAATCGAGATCCGGATCGTAAGGCGGTTCGACGATCAGTAATTGATCAAAACCGATCCCCAGATGCCTGTCCGCCAGACGGCGAATCAGCTCCGGCGAAAAAAAGACGTTTTGCGTCACGGCATCGACAACCATGAAATCGTTGCCGAGACCGTGCATTTTCGAGAACTGCATTTTCTGCTCCGCCGGATGACTCATAGAGATTAGTTCGCCTGTACACCAGGTTTGCTGGTCACTAAACCATTCACATCAGCATTCTGAGCGGCTTTTTGCTGCTGCTCGGTCACTTGCTGATTGCTTTTGGTCGGCTGATCTTTCGGCGGGAAATACAGCGGTCCTTTCAGTCCACAACCTACCAGGCTGACCAGTGCCAGCCCCATGCCTAGCTGACTTATCATTCGTCTCATTCTTTCTGCTCTTTCTGTCCTTAAGCCATTGCTGCTTATCATCGCAGTTGACGTTGTAAAAGCAACAGGAAATACCCGCAAATCCGGGAGCGAGTCAGAGGAAAAGCCAATCCCACCGCGCGAACGCAGGCGGGATCAGTGCATTTGGTAGCGTGGCTGGAAGTCGCCGTTATCGTTATCGGGCTGCGTGGCGCAGAGCTGTGTCAGCGTCTGGCTGCGGAACGGAATCACCTGGAAGCGATCGCCGGTGTTCACAATCTGATAGAACTGCGGCAAGTTGAAGTTGATAAAGCTGGAACCGTAGGTGAAACGGTCATGCGATGACGAGTAGAACCGGCTGACATCGCGCACCAGCTCTTCTTTGCTGCCTTCGCAGTGATGATAAACCTCAACGCGGTTGCTCTCGTCGAGGATATAGATGTTGAAGCCGCGATCGTCATTGGTATCTTCAAAGAAGAACTGAATAATGCCTTCGCTGGCATAACCATTCACCACCGGCGGCAGCGGCGTCTGGTTGGATTCGACTTTGATCGATAGCCCGTGCAGTTTGTTGTTGGAAATCGCACCGTAGAACTCCACTGCGTTTTCCAGTTTCTGCACCGAGACGCTCATACGCTCAAAGAACAGGCCCCAGGTTTGCCCTGCCATACGCAGCGCTTTAAAGCGGCCTGGCTCCTGGCGCGTGCTCGACAAACGCAGCTCAATGCATTCGGAAACCAGTTGCTGCACGCGAGTGCGGATCAAACCACGCAGGTGCTGGCTGTAGCAGAACACTTCGACCGTATCGGGCGGTGCGGCATCCTGATGCATCTTGCCGAGAATGGTTTTCAGGCCTTCAATCATCGCCTGTTCGCCACTGAAGTGCAGCGTACGCACCTCATTCCACGAATTACGGTACAGCAGATCGATGCTGCCAATCAGGCATTGCTGCTGCTGACCAAAGCTGAACACATCCAGCTTGCGGAAATCGAAATGCACTACCTGATTGCGGAAGGCCGAGGTCGGATCGTGCTCAAGATTGACGATAATCGCCAGGTGACGAATTTCACACGGACTGTACAACGCCTTGGGCGTTGGCGCAGGCACACGCAGCGGGAAGTGGCTCGACACGTCGTTCACCAGCTCCTGCAAACGCGGCAGATCGCAGAGTTCATTACCTTTCATGTGCAGACGGGTTTTGCTGGTCAGCAACCCGTTGAACCACGCCCACGCCACTAACTTGTTCAGGTAGCGGTTATATTCCAGCGGCTGATGGCTGATGATGGAACTCATGTCCGGCGACTGGTTGTACAGATACCAACCCGCACGATTGGCACGACCTTCCGGCACATGAATAAAGGTGAGATTATCTTCCGAGAGGTCGGGCGAAATCTGTGGGTTCACCAGCGTCACTTTACCCGGCAGCGCTTCAAACGCGGCATACAGTTTACGCGTCAGCACGCCGATATCCTGCGGGCTGGCACTGACGCTTAAATTGTTACGACGGGCAAAACGGATCAGGTTGCGATAACTCTGCATCATCGCATCCAGCAGTTCATTGTGCGCTTCACGCACGCGCTCGATTTTCCACTGCGCGCGGTTATCTAATACCGCGAGCTTCTCATCATCCCAGCCCCACTCTTTGACCAACTGCGACAGAATTTCGCGACGCCAGCCTGAGCGTTGATGGTGGTGATCTTCGCTAGAAAGCTTCTCACACACTTTTAAGTAGAAACATCGACGCACCAAATCGAGGCGCGCCATGTCATCGACGCTGGTCAGATAACGCGTCACACGTTCCAGCATCATGCAGTAAGGATCGAGACCAAAGCAGACAATTTCGCCATCGTGCAAGCGCTGTTTGATATCCATCGCCAAAAGTTGCGTGTTGGGGTATTCCCAGCTGTAGGCTTCCAGCAGCAGGGTTTTCAGCACCGCTTTGTAGGGCGAATCGATACTTTTATATAACTGCCACAGGCTGGCACCAAAATACTCTTCTGCCGATAGCGTGCCGAGGCCGCCAAGATCAAGCCACTCATTCGGCGTCAATACACCTTGTGAGTAGAGTGACATGACGTATTCGTCGTAATGGTGCTCCTCTTCGCCGGGCACCATGTTCCACAGGATGCGTTTGCCCGCCATACGCACAGCGGTACGGTAAAACTCATCCAGCAGTAAAATATGTTGGGTTGAACCGCAGTCTTCACCGCCGAGGCTGCCGCTCTCATTATGGCGGAAACGGTTCTCATCGATCAGGAAGAAACTCACTTCCACACCCATCGACACACACCATTTCTGCAACAGCGTACACTTACGTTGCAGATTGAGGCGCTCTTCATTATCCAGCCAGGACTGGTGGCACACCCAGATGTCGAGATCAGACACACTGTTCTGACCCACGGATGAGGTGCTGCCCATCGAGTAAATACCGGTGATGGGGCGCTCGCCTTTCACGGCAGTGCTGAGATCCAGAGACTGGTCACCTGCAAGATGTTGCAGGAGCTGCTGTTGATTTTCATCAGGCGTGAAAAAGCTGACGCCATGTGGAACGCTACCCTCAAGGTAGCCCGGCATCAGTGGATGATGATAGTGCAGTAATGTTGGCAGCAGACTGTAGACTTGCTGGAAAGCAGGCCCCATAGCAGCCAGCGCACGATCAACGCGCAGCTGGTTAATTGCATCCAGTCTCTGTTTCAGTGTCTCAATGTAGAGGTACAAGACGTTTCGCCTGATTGTCCCAGTGTTAAGCACCCTGTTTCCACAACCTGCCGCTTAATAATAAAGATGTCGGGCAAATTATTGCTGGAAACGTGATCAATCTAACACCTGGAGGATTGACCGTAAAGAAAGTTGCGCTACCTAACAGTTTAGCACGTTCCGTTGGCAGCCCTGCTTTTTCGGACTTCGACCTCAGAATAAGTCGCAATCGCTGACACATTCTGACATCGAGGCCTTTTCAATCCGTTGAAACTGACAGCATTCCCCTATCAATGATAGGATAATCGATGAACGATCAAAATGGTTAACAGCATGTTAAACAAAATTTTCAGAATTGCTACCAGACAAAGTCCTCTTGCTTTATGGCAGGCACAATATGTCCAACAGCGTCTGATGGCGGCACATCCAGGACTGCAAGTTGAGCTGGTTCCGATGGTGACCAAAGGCGACATCATCCTCGACACGCCACTGGCGAAAGTGGGGGGTAAAGGCCTGTTTGTTAAAGAACTCGAACTGGCGATGCTGGAAAATCGTGCCGACCTCGCGGTGCACTCCATGAAAGATGTGCCGGTGGATTTCCCCGAAGGTTTAGGGCTGGTGACCATCTGCGAGCGCGAAGATCCGCGTGATGCCTTTGTCTCTAACCGTTACAACGCTATTGATGAACTGCCACAGGGTGCGGTGGTGGGCACATCCAGCCTGCGTCGTCAGTGTCAGCTCAGTGCGCGTCGTCCCGATCTGATTATTCGCTCATTGCGTGGCAACGTCGGGACGCGTCTGGGCAAGCTTGATGCCGGAGAGTATGACGCGATCATCCTCGCGGCGGCAGGCCTCAAGCGTTTAGGGCTTGAAGACCGTATTCGCCAAGCCATGCCAGCCGAGATCTCTTTACCTGCCGTTGGCCAAGGCGCGGTGGGTATTGAGTGTCGCCTGGATGACCACACCCTGATTACCTTGTTGGAAGCGCTCAATCACAGCGATACTGCGGTTTGCGTACGTGCTGAACGCGCCATGAATACGCGCCTCGAAGGCGGATGTCAGGTACCGATTGGTAGCTTTGCGGTGCTGGAAGACGATCAACTGTGGTTGCGTGGGTTAGTCGGTTCGCCAGATGGTCTACAGATGGTGACGGGTGAACGTCGCGGTCCACGCGATCAGGCCTTACAAATGGGCATCTCACTGGCGGAAGAGCTGCTGGATGGCGGTGCGCGTGACATTCTGCGTGACGTCTATCAAGGACAACCGCCGGTATGACCATCCTCGTGACCCGCCCGGAACCCGCCGCCAGTGAATTGGCTTCGCGTTTGCGAACCCTCGGCAAGCTGGCGTGGACGTTACCGCTGATTGAGTTCACGCCGGGTCGCGACCTTGAACATCTGCCGCAGAAATTGGCGGCACTGCAGCCGGGCGATTTGGTCTTTCTGCTGTCACAGCAGGTGGTGCTTTTTGCTCATCCTGCCCTTGAGCGCCAGGGCATCACCTGGCCTAAAGCGCTCGACTATTATGCCATTGGCCGCAGCACTTCTTTGGCACTGCACACCGTCAGTCATCTGAAAGTAGACTATCCTCATGCGCGGGAAACCAGTGAAGAGTTGGTACGCCTGAACCGTCTGCAGCAGGTGAAAGGTAAACGCGCACTGATTCTGCGCGGCAGTCCTGGCCGCGAATTGCTGGCAGAAACCCTGATCGCACGCGGAGCCGAAGTCGAGTATTGCGAGTGCTATCAGCGCTGTGAAAAGCAATACGATGGCGCCATAGAGGGTCGCCGCTGGCGCGATCGCGGCATTACCACTCTGGTGGTGACCAGCGGTGAGATGTTACAACAACTGTTTGCACTGTTTCCGCCAATCGATCGTCGGGAATGGTTATTGCACTGTCGGCTTGTGGTCGTCAGTGAACGTTTGGCTACACAAGCCGCCGAATTAGGCTGGCAGGACATTGATGTAGCCGATGGTGCCGATAACGATGCGCTGCTGCGTGCGTTACGCTGAACTTAACAACGGGATGAGCCATAATGACGGAACAAAAAGCCTCCTCCGCCATGGTTGAAGAAACCACCCCAGCGGACACTTCCCCTACGCCAGCCGGTAAAAAGCCTCGCGATAAAAAAAGCGATGGCAAAGTGCTGAGTGCAGTGGCGATTGTGATTGCGCTGGCGATTGGCGCAGGACTTTACCTCAATGGGAAACACCAGGCCGATTTACAGGCTCAGACTAACCAAAACCTGAGCGAGCAGCTGAGCGCGTTGCAGCAGCAACTGGGCAGTGACAAACAGCAGTTAACCCAACAGCTGGATGCAGCCAATACCGCCTTAAATGAAGCGCGTACCCAGCAAGATAACAGCGCAAAAGAGCTGGAAACGCTGCGGGATAAAGTGGCGACCATCTCCGGCAACGACACGCGCACCTGGCTGTTGGCGCAAGCGGACTATCTCGTCAAGTTAGCGGGCCGTAAGCTGTGGAGCGATCAGGATGTCACCACGGCGGCAGCGCTGTTAAAAAGTGCCGACACCAGCCTCGCGGACATGAACGACCCTAGCGTCATGAACGTCCGCCGCGCACTGACCCAGGACATCAGCTCCTTGTCTACCGTGAGCCAGGTCGATTATGACGGCATCATTCTCAAGCTTAATCAGTTGTCGAACGGCGTAGATAACCTGCGTCTGGCCGACAATGACAGCGATGACGCACCAATGGATGCTGATGGCGGCGAGCTGTCCAGCTCTCTGCACGAATGGCGTCAGAATCTGGTGAAGAGCTGGCACAACTTTATGGATGATTTCATTACCATCCGCCGCCGTGACAACACCGCACAGCCGCTGCTGGCGCCGAATCAAGACGTCTATCTACGTGAAAACATTCGTTCGCGGCTGCTGATTGCAGCTCAAGCCGTACCACGTCATCAGGATGAGATCTATAAACAGTCGATTGATGCCGTTTCAACGTGGGTGCGTGCCTGGTATGACACCAACGATGCTGCCACCAAAGCGTTTCTTGCCCAGTTAGATGAACTCAGCCAGCAGAGCATCGCCATGGATGTGCCTGATACACTGGAAAGCCAGGCGCTGCTGGAAAAACTGATGCAAACACGCGTCAGAAATCTGCTGGCGCAGCCGTCGGTTCCGGCTGATCAACAGGGAGGCTAAGCATGCTGAAAGTATTGGTGCTTTTCCTGCTGTTGATTGCAGGTGTGGTGTTGGGGCCGATGATCGCCGGCCACCAAGGCTACGTGCTGATTCAGACCGATAACTGGAATGTTGAAACCAGTGTGACGGGCCTGGTGATCATCTTGATCCTCAGTCTGTTAGTGATTCTGTTCATTGAGTGGGTTCTTCGCCGTCTGTTCCGTACCGGCGCACGTACGCGTGGTTGGTTTACCGGCCGCAAACGCCGCAGTGCGCAGCGTCACACGCAAAGTGCGCTGATGAAACTGGCGGAAGGTGACTACAAACAGGCAGAAAAACTGCTGTCGAAGAATGCTGACCATGCGGATCAGCCCGTCGCTAACTACCTGCTGGCCGCCGAAGCGGCTCAACAGCGCGGTGACGAAGTGCGAGCCAATCAGCATCTGGAGCGCGCGTCTGAGCTGTCTGAAAACGACACCATTCCGGTTGAGATCACTCGCGTTCGTCTGCAACTGGCGCGTAACGAAGATCATGCCGCACGCCACGGTATTGACCGTTTGCTGGAAGTGGCTCCACGCCATCCTGAAGTTTTGCGCCTGGCTGAACAGGCTTATATTCGCACCGGCGCATGGGGTTCATTGCTTGATATTCTGCCATCAATGCAAAAATCTCAGGTGAATGACGAAATCCAGCGTGAAGCCTTACAGCAACAAGCCTGGCTGGGGCTGATGAATCAAGCGATGGCCGATCAAGGCAGCGAAGGCCTGAAAAAATGGTGGCAAAACCAGAGCCGTAAAACGCGTCAGGAAACGGCGCTGCAGGTGGCAATGGCTGAACATCTGATTGAGTGCGACGATCCTGATACGGCACAAAGCATCGTATTGGAAGGGCTGAAACGCCAGTATGACGATCGTCTGGTGCTGCTGATGCCGCGCATTAAAAGTGGCGATCCGCAATCGCTGGAAAAAGCGCTGCGTCAGCAAATTAAACAGCATGGCGCCACACCGCTGCTGCATAGCACGCTGGGCCAGATGTTGATGCGCCACGGTGAGTGGCAGCAAGCAGCAGAAGCCTTCCAGCAGGCGTTGGCGCAGCGCCCGGATGCCTTTGATTACGCCTGGTTAGCCGATGTCTATGACCGTCTGCATCGCCCGGAAGACGCCGCTAAAATGCGCCGTGAAGGGTTGTTGCTCACGCTGAAGACCAATCCTGCACCCTGATTTAACGATTGTTACTTTTGTGCACGCCGGGCTTGTCCCGGCTTTTTTTTGCCTGTTGCTGGGAGAATCGCAAAAAAAAACACCTGCCAAAAGCAGGTGTAAAGTCAGGTCGTTCAGACAACTGATGGTATCCGACTCAACGTAATGTCCTTCTTACTGCAGTAAAGCGTGCGCAAATACTGCCAGGCTGGACAACGGATACCGTAAGGGGCTCTGCATCATTCCCAGGTTTATGTAGCATCAGCAAACATAAGAGGTGGAATGAGCATCTACAGAACAATTATTGCATAACGCGTGCCAGAATTGCAGACGCCGAGGTAAGTTATTTTAAATCAGCAAGATAGAATGGGATTAACGGCGCGAGGTGCCAGCAGTGTCGTGATTTCACAACAATCACGTCCGCGGTTGTCGCTGATGAACGACACGCTGTGCAAGGTAACGTAAGGCCGTTTAATATCAATAAGATAGGCGTCTCAGAATAGCGACAAATCGATATTCAAATGAATACGTTCTACCGTATTGTAGCGGCGCAATTCATTGCGCGTCCGGTCAGCAGCGGCTCCGCTCTATACAAGCGCGATAAATCGCGCCGCTACGGTTATTTTGTCGGGGCGCGCCCGATGGCGGCAAGGTGAGCCCTATACAGAATGACGTATGAGACGGGAAATACAGACGAAAAAAAACCTGCTTTTTCAAGCAGGTTTCTTAAATATGGTCGGCGAGAGAGGATTCGAACCTCCGACCCACTGGTCCCAAACCAGTTGCGCTACCAAGCTGCGCTACTCGCCGATTTTTTACTTCTTCACGCTACCGCGTAATTTTGCCTGGTGCGAAGGGAGGGACTTGAACCCTCACGTCCGTAAGAACACTAACACCTGAAGCTAGCGCGTCTACCAATTCCGCCACCATCGCATGTCCAGCAAAATTTGGGGTGGCTAATGGGACTCGAACCCACGACAACTGGAATCACAATCCAGGGCTCTACCAACTGAGCTATAGCCACCATAATTCTGGTGCGTAAGCATCTCTGCTTACTAATCACTGCATAACGCGGTCAAACCAACCACCGAAGCTCTTGCGCACAAACTAAATGGCGCGCCCGACAGGATTCGAACCTGAGACCTCTGCCTCCGGAGGGCAGCGCTCTATCCAGCTGAGCTACGGGCGCGTAGCGCCGTTGCGGATGGGCATACTACGGATTTGGCCTCACACTGTCCAGAGCTTTTTTATAAAAAAAACGCGTTTGCTTACGCTTTGTGCATTCCGTCGATAAATAGCGCAGTTTTGCTACTGAACAGGATGTAATTGCTGCAAAAATCAGCAATATCAAAGATCGCCACGCCAGTGGTAGCGTAAATATTTCAGCAGCTTTAACTGCCTGCGCCAGCGCGAAGGCTGACGAATCAGACGATAGAGCCACTCCAGCCCCAGATTCTGCCAAATACGTGGCGCACGCGCGACGTGACCGGTAAAGACGTCGTAGGTGCCACCCACGCCCATATAAAGGGCATGTGGCCAGCGCTCACGGCAATCACGCATCAGCAGCTCCTGGCGCGGTGATCCCTGCGCGACCGTGACTATCTTCGCCCCACTGGCGGCGATACGTGCAAACAGTGCCTCACGCTCAGCGGGTGCAAAATAGCCATCCTGGCGGCCAACGATATTCACATTCCACTGGCGACGCAGCTTGTCGCAGGTTTCATCCAGTACCGCCTGTCGGCCACCAATCAGAAACACCGGAATGCCCGTCCGCCCTGCGCGCTCCATTAACGCTTCCCACAGATCAGCACCGGCTATGCGATTCACCTGTAAGTCTGGGTACTTCTTACGTAATGAACGCACAATGCTGATGCCGTCAGGGTATTTAAATTCTGCCTCAGCAATCAGCGCGCGTAACTGCGCGTCCTCTTCCAGAGTCAGCATCTTCTCCGCGTTCATCGCCACCAGCGTGCCGCTGCGCGGCTGCCCCTCAGGCAGCAGGAAATGCAGGAAGCTTTCCATATCATTAAACGCGTGAAGATCGACGCCGCGCAGGTTATAGCGCGGCTTATCGGTTTTCATGAATCATCTTCCCAAAGGTTAAGAAAGGCTGTGAAACACCGGCTCGCTGCGCGCACGAATCAGTCCCGCACGCGCTAACAGCCAGTACAGCATTTTCGCCACTGCCATACAGGCAGCAAAAATCACACAAAAGAACACCACGCGAGAGCCAAATGCATCCAACCCTTCGCGAGCCAGCACGATCATGTTAAAGACTGCACCGAAGCAGAAGCTCTGCAGGATTGCGCCACTGTAACGGTTTGGCGTATCGCGACCTTGCAGATAGAGGCTATCGAACCCCTTCATCAGCCAGCCCACGGCAACCGCGCCCAGCGGAATAAACCATACGCCGCCCATCACCAGCAACGAACCGATCAGCGTGGGGGAAATCGCCAGGCCCGAGTGGTTATTCAGTACTTCCCAGGTAAAGTAGTTGGCACTGTTTAGCACAATCGATGGGCGACCAGGCCACAGCCAGCTGGGGATAAAGACATAGAAGTCACGCCAGATCGGTGCCAGCCCCTGGAAATCAATCTTGTCGTAGTTCTGCAACAACAGCGCCAGATTCTCCCAGGGTGAGAAGGTATCGCGCGTCAGATACAGGAAGGTATAGAAGGCTTCATCCCCCACCACGTCGAGGTTGTAACGGCGCAGCGCCAGCCAGAACATGCCCGCAATCGCCATCACGCCCGCCCCCACCAGCATCCACAGCGTAATCCAACCGCGCGTAATGCCAATAAACAGGAAAAGAGCAAAAGCGATAATGATATTCGCGCGAGTGCCCCCCACCAGCGCGTAGGTCAGCAGCCCAAACGCCACCGACACCAGCAAAAACCACAGCCACTGACGCTGCGTCGGATTGAGGAAATAGCGAATCAGCATCGCCGGGATGAAGAAGTAGAAGAAGCGCTTCAACGCCACGCCCGACACTTCACTGGAGAAAATCTGGTTGTAGGCTGAAAGCCTGAACAGCAGCAGGCCATTGTGCATAAAGAACACCGTCACGGTGCCGATCGCCACCAGAGCCAATAGCAAACAGGTGAGATGGGTTTCAACCCGATTCATCTGTAGCCAGGGTTTACGCGGCGGCGCAGTGACCGGACGTAATCGCACTTTGTAGCTGACGTAATAGATGGCGTAAAAACTGGTGGCGGCCAGCAGGGCCTGCAGCAAGAATTCCGGCGGCACCACTTCCACATTGAAGCGGAAAACCAACACGCAGGTGAGCGGAAAACCGAAGTAAAACGTCAGCAAAAACAGGATGGTAAAAAACAGGTGGAAGTTAAAGCGCACCCGTTTAAATTCCCGCCAGGTTAAGGTCAAGATAAAACCCAACGAAAACAGGTAAACCACCAGCAGACCACTAAACTGCATCAGGCTCATGTTCTCTCCCTTTCACTAAGGGTCAGCGCGTGGCGCCAGCCTGCCAGATAGCCAGGGGCGAAAAAGGCAATCAAGGATTTATCGCAGTGCGTCAGCTGTCGCTGCGCTTCCGCAACGCGGGCTGCATCCAGCACATCCTCACTGAACAACACCGGCAAGCCCTGCTCACTGAGATCGCGCCAGAACGGGTTCTTGCGGTTAAGCACAAACGGAATATTGGCCTGGATCAGCAAACAGAGCGTGCCAATCCCCTGCTGGCGCTCGAACATAAAATAGCCGAGCTGACAGCCACTGAGCAATTGCAGATAGGTGTCAAAATCTATCTTATCGCGTAATAAGCTCACCTGACCTTGTGGGAACAGGCGCTGCGCGGCGGTAGCAATCTCTGCGATATACGCGTGATTGTTATCCGGGTAACCGAGCGGCACCAGCACTTTCACCTTATCGCCAAACTGAGCATGAATCGCCTGTAAACCCTCAATATGGCGATTACTGCGATCGCCAGAGTTGCCTAAAAGCACGGTAAAATCATCGCTATGCGTTCCAGCGGGGACTGCAGCTTCTGGCATACGTGTCGGAAAATAGAGCAATGATGTTGGCACGCGGGGGTGACGTTGCTGGAAAGCGTGCAAATCGCCGCGCGTGGCGAACACATGTGCCAGACGGCGCTGGGCCAGACGGCGCAGCAGATAAAACAGCTGATACTTGATGCCGCGTCCTTCTTCGTACAGATCAGCGCCCCAGATATGCCAGAACGCCTGCTGACGCCGCAGTTTACCGCTCAGTAACGCCAGCCAGATTTGCGGATTAAACTGGCCGTGAAAGAAAAAGCGCGTTGCGCGGTCAGCCGCGCGCTGAATCACTGCCTGCGCCAGCGCGCGCTTGCTGGTGAAGGTTTCAATGTGCAGCGCAGTGTAGACTTGCAAGGCCTCTGGCGTTGTAGTCACCACCATAAACTGACGCGGCACATCAGTTGGCAGCTCGCGGCTCATCACCTCATTAAAGAAGCGCAGCACGGTATGGTTGTGATGCGGGATATCCGATCCCAGCACGTGAAATAAAGTCATTTTTTCCGGCAATAAATCATAAATACGCCACAACAAAGGGCGAAATAGAGCACGTAGGTCGCCATATAGGCTTGTGCAGCTCCGGCTGTGCCATGTAGTGGGATCAGCCAATGAGAAAACGCGGTCAGCAGCACAAACTGGCTGATTTCCGTCAATATATAGAAACGCAGCGACGCTTTGGCGATCACCAGGTATCCGAAAACATAGGCGCCGACTTTAAAGACGTCGCCACACAACTGCCAGACAAAAAGGTCGCGCATTGCGGCAAATTGCGGCGAAAACAGCAGCCAGATAGCGACATCGCGCAGCAACCAGACACAAAAACTGGCCGCCGCCACCGCAGGTAAAACAAAGCGCAGTGCGCGCCCCATCTCACGTGCAATCTGTGGTTTGCTCTCCAGCCGTGCCAGCGTAGGCAGTAACCAGACGCTGAAAGTAGCGGTGATGAACTGCAAATAGGCGTCAGAAATACTGGTGACGCCCTGCCACAACCCCACTTGCGCCCATCCCTGCTGTTGCGCCAGCAAATTACGCATCATTACCCATGCCACCGGTAAGGTGACCGAGGTGATCAGCGCCATCAGGGTAAACTTCGCCAGATTCCGCGCCAGCTCAGGCTGCCACGTCGGTTTGAGCCAGCGCAGTGGCAGCACCTGTTGATGACGCCGCAGCATCAGCAGTGCCGGGAACACCAGCAGTGCCGGAACCAGGGCCACCCCCACCAGCGCACCGGGATAACCGCCAAGCCACCAGCACAGCACATAGCCCAGCACACCCACCAGGCTTCCCGCAATCAGCGCCAGCGCATTGCCGCGCGCATCGCGAAAACCTTTCAGCAACGCCAGTGTCAGATTGGCCCAGGCAATACCGAACTGCAGAAACGCCACAATGCGCACCACATTCGCGTATTGCTCATGGCCAAACAGCGCATGGCTTATCGGCCCTGCTGCCAGCAAAAACACCAGCGCCACCAGAGTGGAAAAGCCCAACACCATGGCTGATGCCGTGCCCGTCACGGCCCGCAGTTGCGCGGGCTGCTGCTGAAACTGCGCGACATAGGTGGTCACGCCATTAAAAATGCCTGCCCCGGCTAATACGCCCAGCACGGTGACCAACTGACGGAAGTTACCCGCCTGCCCTATTCCCTCCGGCCCAAAGCTCACCGCCAGCAGTTTCACCACCAGCAAACCGGCGACAATTTTGACCAGCGTAGAGGAGGCGGTCCAGACCGAGGCTTTTGCTAACGACATCAGGCAAAGAAGCTCAGCAACGAACTGATCACCGTACGCTGATTGTTGTCTGAAAGGTTATAGAACAGCGGCAGGCGCAGCAGGCGCTCGCTCTCTGAAGTGGTGAAGACATCATCGCCCAGGAAGCGGCCAAACCGCTCGCCAGCAGGTGAAGAGTGCAGCGGAATATAGTGGAACACCGTGAGGATCTCGGCCTCTTTCATCCAATTAATCAGAGCCTGACGATCGTCGCTATCGCGCAGTTTGATATAGAACATGTGGGCGTTGTGGCGGCAGTGCTTCGGCACCACCGGTATTTCGATACGCCCTGCCGCTGCCAGCGGTTGCAGCGCATCGTAATAGCGCTGCCACAGTCGCAGGCGCTGCTGGTTGATGCGCTCAGCCGCTTCCAGCTGTGCCCACAAGTAGGCGGCTTGCAGATCCGCCATCAGATAGCTCGAACCGATATCGCGCCAGGTGTATTTATCCACCTGCCCACGGAAGAACTGGCTACGGTTGGTGCCCTTTTCACGAATAATCTCGGCACGTTCGACCAACTTCGCATCGTTGATCAGCGTCGCGCCCCCTTCACCCCCGGCAGTGTAGTTTTTGGTTTCATGGAAGCTAAAGCAGCCAATGTGACCAATGGTGCCCAGCGCACGCCCTTTGTATTGGGACATCACGCCTTGTGCCGCATCTTCAATCACAAACAGCTGATGCTTCGCCGCCAGCGCCATGATGCTGTCCATCTCGCAAGCCACGCCCGCGTAATGCACCGGGACAATTGCGCGGGTCTTGGCAGTAATCGCCGCTTCGATCAGGGTTTCGTCGATATTAAGGGTATCAGGGCGCACATCCACAAACACAATGGTCGCACCGCGCAGCACGAAGGCGTTGGCGGTTGAAACAAAGGTATAGCTCGGCATGATCACTTCATCACCGGGCTGGATATCGATCAGTATCGCGGCCATTTCCAGTGAGGCAGTGCATGACGGCGTCAGCAGGACTTTTTTACTGCCAAAATGTTGCTCCATCCACTGCTGACAGCGTCGGGTAAAGCCACCATCACCACAGAGTTTGCCGCTGGCCATCGCCGACTGCATATATTCAACTTCGCTGCCTACAACCGGAGGCGCATTAAATGGGATCATGAGGCATTCCTGTAAAACCAGTAAGCGGTGCTTTCAAGCCGGGCACCGCTGCGTAAATAGAGGCGCATCGCCGTGAGATTACTGAGTTGCGTGGCCACACGCAGGCGCTCAAGTTGGCGCACACGGCCCCAGTCTGCGGCAGCCAGTAACAAACGTTGTCCGATTCCCTGGCCCTGGGCATGCGGCAATACGGCCAGCAAGCCAATGCGCGCATCGCCTTCTACTTCTCGCATTGAGACAAATCCCTGCAATGCGCCACTCTCATCGCTGGCCACCAGGCATTGATGATCAAAGGTGCCGCGCACAGCATTCTCAATCCATTGCGCGTAGAAGCGTCCGCTGTCCTCGGGATCGAACCAGGGTGCACGAAAACGACTCAGCCGAAATGCCTGCGAGGCCGCCTCACGTAATGCCGGGATTTGCGCTTCACGCGCAATACGCACCCCCATTTGCCGTTCGGTGCGTTTGATATTGAGCGCGAGGTCCGCTTCCCCCTCAACCAGCTGGAACCCCTGCTGGCTCAGAGCATCAATCACCTCAATGCGCTCGGCAGGCACTTTGGCCTGCCACAGCGTAGCAGGCTGCTGCAGCGCTTCCTCAAGGGAGAGTTCGCCATCCAGCATCACGCGGGCGCTGTTTACGCCAAAAAAATCGCTCTCCCACGCAAGGGGATTAATACTGACGCGGACGGGCATGGAGAACATCCAGCAGATATTGGCCGTAGCCGGTTTTAGTCAGCGCCTGGGCAGCCGCAAGCAGTTGATCGTCACTGAGCCAGCCATTGCGCCACGCAATCTCTTCCAGGCAGGCAATCTTAAAGCCCTGCCGTTTTTCTACCGTCTGCACAAACATACTCGCTTCAATCAAGCTGTCATGCGTACCGGTATCCAGCCAGGCGAAACCGCGCCCGAGTAACTCAACCGACAATTCACCCTGCTCAAGGTACATTTGGTTGATGGCGGTAATTTCCAGTTCTCCCCGTTCAGAGGGCTGCACCTGTTTGGCAAACTCCACCACGCGGTTGTCGTAGAAATAGAGACCTGTCACTGCCCAGCGAGATTTGGGTTGCTTTGGCTTTTCCTCAATCGAAAGCGCGTTAAAGTCATCATCAAACTCAACGACACCAAAACGTTCAGGATCCATGACCTGATAAGCAAAGACCGTGGCGCCCGTGCTACGCGCAGCCACTTTCTTCAGTTTTGGGCTGAAGCCTTGACCAAAATAGAGGTTATCGCCCAGCACCAGACAGCAGCTATCATCGCCAATGAAAGCTTCACCGATAATAAATGCCTGCGCTAATCCATCCGGGCTGGGCTGTTCCGCAAACTGCAGTTGCAGCCCGAATTCACTGCCATCCCCCAGCAGGCGCTCAAAATGCGCTCGATCTTCCGGGGTCGTGATGATCAGGATCTCGCGGATACCCGCCAACATCAGCACCGACAGCGGATAGTAAATCATCGGTTTGTCGTATACCGGCAGCAATTGCTTCGAGATTGCACGCGTGATGGGATGTAAACGCGTGCCCGATCCCCCTGCCAGAATGATACCTTTCATCGATGCTTCTCCTGAATGACGCTTTAGCGCGGAATGGCTAAACCCAACCGCTCACCACGATAGCTGCCGTTGAGAATCGCCTGCCACCATGGCGGATTGGCCAGATACCACTGCACGGTTTTACGAATGCCACTTTCAAAGGTTTCCTGTGGCGTCCATCCCAACTCACGCGCAATTTTGCTGGCATCAATAGCGTAACGTTGATCGTGACCCGGCCTGTCAGTGACAAAGGTAATCAGATCGCGATAGCACGTCAGATGCGCCGCTCGCTGCTGCGGTGCCAGTTCGTCTAGCAAATCGCACAGCGTTTCAACCACCTCAATATTACGGCGTTCGTTGTGCCCGCCAATATTGTAGGTTTCCCCGACTTTGCCGTTGCTCACCACGCTATAGAGCGCGCGCGCGTGGTCTTCAACGTACAACCAGTCACGAATCTGGCTACCATTGCCATACACCGGCAGTGGTTTGCCCGCCAGCGCATTGATGATGGTGAGCGGAATCAGCTTTTCTGGAAAATGGTAAGGACCATAATTGTTGGAACAGTTGGTGACGATTATCGGCAAGCCATAAGTGCGTAGCCAGGCCCGAACTAAATGATCGCTACTGGCTTTGGTGGCGGAATAAGGGCTGCTCGGTGCGTACGGTGTCGTTTCAGAAAAGAAATCATCACTACCGTGCAAATCGCCAAACACTTCGTCGGTGGAAATATGGTGGAAAATGAAGCCTTTTTTGCGCTCATCGTCCATTTGATTCCAGTAATGGCGTGCCGCTTCCAGCAACTGATAGGTGCCGACAATATTGGTTTCGACGAAGGCAATTGGCCCATCAATCGAACGGTCGACGTGACTTTCAGCCGCCAGATGCATAATGCAATCAGGCTGATGCTGTGCCATGACGCGATCCAGTTCAGCACGATCGCAGATATCAACCTGTTCAAAAGCAAAACGCGCACTCTGCTGCACAGGTGCCAGAGAGGCTAAATTCCCGGCATAACTGAGTTTATCCACCACCACGACACGATGGTTAGTCTGCTCAATCAGGAAACGCACCAGCGCAGAACCGATAAATCCGGCGCCTCCGGTGACCAGGAACTGTTTCATCGCCAGACACCTTTAGTATCGACGACCCACGGCTGCGCGATGCGACTCGTGTCAATCGCGCGGAACTGAGCGTGATCGACCAACATCACCAGAATATCCGCCTGTTGCAGCGCATCTTCGGTGGAAACCAGCGTGGCCTCTTGCGCCAGGCGTGCGGGGATCTCTTCGATATGCGGCTCCACCACCAGCGTCGGGCCGCTGTGCCATTCCGCAATCAGATGCGCCACCGTCATGGCTGGGCTTTCGCGCAAATCGTCAATGTTGGGTTTGAATGCCAGACCAAAGCAGGCAATCGTCACTTCGCTCGCGCGCTTGCCGCTGGCGGTCAGGCATTCGGCAAGCTGCTGTTTGACTTGATCCAGCACCCAGGTCGGCTTCGCATCATTCACTTCACGCGCCGTGCGGATTAAGCGCGCCAAATCCGGGTTCTGCGCCACGATAAACCAAGGATCGACCGCGATGCAGTGGCCGCCAACGCCGGGACCGGGTTGCAAAATATTGACGCGAGGATGGCGGTTCGCCAGCGCAATCAGCTCCCACACATTAATCGCCTGTTCTGCACAAATCAGCGACAGCTCGTTGGCGAAAGCGATGTTCACATCGCGGAAGCTGTTTTCGGTGAGTTTGCACATCTCGGCGGTGCGGGCGTTGGTTTCAACACATTCACCACGCAAGAAGATTCGATACAGTTCACTGGCGCGTGCCGAACAGGCAGGCGTCATGCCGCCGATCACCCGATCGTTCTCCAGCAGTTCAACCATCACTTTGCCGGGCAGCACGCGCTCGGGGCAGTAGGCGATAAACACGTTGCAGTCATCACCGTGCTGGGGAAAACGCAGATCGGGACGTGACTCAGCCAGCCATGCTGCCATTTGTTCCGTGGTTCCCACTGGAGAGGTGGATTCCAGAATGACGAGATCACCCGCTTTCAGTACCGGTGCAATCGACAGCGCCGCCGCCTGCACATAACTGAGATCGGGCTGATGATCGCCGATAAAAGGCGTGGGCACGGCGATCAGGAAGGCATCGGCGGCTTCAGCCTGAGTTGTCGCACGCAGATAACTGGCCAGCACGGCGTCACGCACCACATCACCCAGCTCGGGTTCAACAATGTGGATGTCACCGCGGTTAATGGTGTCGACCGCGCGGGCATTGATGTCCACGCCGATCACGCGCTTTCCCTTTGAGGCAAAAACAGCTGCCGTTGGCAGCCCAATGTAGCCCAGTCCGATAACGGAAATGGTATTAAAACTCATCATTATGCTCTGTATTGTTTGAGTGCCTGCAAGATGCGCGCGCAGGCCTGACCATCGCCGTACGGATTATGTGCACGACTCATGACCTGCCAGGCTTCATCATCCTGTAGCAACACGCTGACTTCTGCGACGATACGATTAACGTCAGTGCCAACCAGCTTCACCGTACCGGCATCCACCGCTTCCGGACGCTCAGTGGTGTCACGCATCACCAGCACCGGTTTGCCCAGCGAAGGGGCCTCTTCCTGGATGCCGCCGGAATCGGTCAGAATCAGCCAGGAGCGGTTCATCAGCCAGACAAACGGCAAATACTCTTGCGGCTCAATCAGGATGATATTGTCGATACCGCTGAGAATGCGGTTTACCGGCTCACTGACGTTAGGATTGAGATGGACAGGATAGACAATCTGCGCCTGCGGATGCTGACGCGCAATCTGCGCCAGTGCGCTGCAAATGCGTTCAAAGCCTCCACCGAAACTTTCACGGCGATGGCCAGTGACCAGAATCAGTTTCTTATCCGCATCCAGGAACGGATAGCGTGCCGCTAAACGCGCATTGAGATCGACATCATCCAGCACGCGATCGCGCACCCACAGCAACGCATCAATCACCGTATTACCGGTGACAAAAATACGTGCATCGGGGAGATTTTCGCGCAGCAGGTTCTGTCGTGAATTTTCCGTTGGCGTAAAGTGGTAGCTGGCTAAATGCCCGGTCAAGGTGCGGTTGGCTTCTTCCGGCCAGGGCGACATCAGGTTGCCGGTGCGTAAACCCGCTTCCACATGCCCGACCGGAATCTGATGGTAAAACGCGGCCAGGCTGGCAGCGAAAGTGGTGGTGGTATCACCGTGCACCAACACTAAATCGGGCTGAAAATCGGCCAATACCGTTTTCATACCTTGCAAGATACGGCTGGTAATCTCTGTCAGCCCCTGCTCGGGGCGCATGATATTGAGATCGTAATCAGGTTGCAGCTTGAACAGCCGCAGCACCTGATCGAGCATTTCACGATGCTGCGCCGTCACGCACAAGCGTGCGTCAAACGCAGGATCGTCCGCCAGTGCCTGCACCAGCGGAGCCATTTTGATCGCCTCAGGACGCGTGCCAAATACGGTCAGAACTTTCACGTGGCTTCTCTTAATGGCTGGTTGGTAACGTTGAACGAGGACGGCGCACCAGCGCGACACCTGAACCCACCAGCGCACCGATCACGCCCCACATGATCATCATAAACACCCGGCGCGGACTATCGCGCGATACCGGTTCTTCCGGGGTGCGCAGGTAGCGATAAGTCTGGAACGGTTTGTCCAAACGCGCGCCCGCCTGCAGCGTACCCAGCATCGCCCTGTTTTGATCATAGCTTAAATCGTAAGCGGGACCGCTCGCCTGTAGCGTATCCAACTGCGCTTGTAGCATTTGCTGACCCAACAGGAAGCGGTCGCTATCGGGCAGCGCCTCACCGGTGGCAGGTGCGCGATTCTCTTTAATCCCCTGCTGACTGGCCACTTTCAATGCTTGTTCAATGCGTTGACGCTGGCGGTCAAACACCGACTGGGCCACTTCCTGTTGACGATTCACCTGCGCCAGCAGTTGTACGGTGCGCGCCTGCCATGCACCTTTCAACTCGGCATTGAGATGACGCGCCGCACGCTCGCTGGCATAGGCGATATATTGACGCAGTAGATTGTTGGCGTCGCTGGCGGTTTCAGCAATCAGTTTGATGTTATCCAGCGTGTTGTGCGCCGCATCCGCCGGCGTGAACTGGATATTGGTGATCATGTCGTCGAGCAGTGCTGCATCATTGTGGGCGTTGCCACTTTTGCGGCTTTTGTAATACTCGGTTTGCTGCCAGAAGTCACGACGCGTATCCCAGGAGGCCAGCTGCATGGTGAACTCCTGATACACCTCATCCATCACCGTAGGGGCAGGCGTATTAAGATTGAGCGTATTGGTGCGCACATCAAGATTATTGAGAAACTGCTGCTGCACGAAGAAATCGCCCAGCATATTCACCGTTGGGCGATCGGTCACCGCCGTGGTGCTCCACGCTTGTCTCATCAACATTGAGGCCAGCCAGGCCAGCAGGGCAAACAGCAGCGCGCAGCCGATAATCCAGCGCTTGCCGCGCCATAACGTGCAGCCCAGGCCGCGCACATCCAGTTCGTTCTCCACAACGACAGAGGTCATAACAAAAGTCCTTATCCGGGTACTGATCGGGTAATTTATTTTTTATCTTCGCTGCTACTTTGCCAGCGACGTTTTATGCGACGGATTTTGCGTGCCACACGCCAGGCGTGTTTCAGGCAATAGCCATAAAGGAAGAATGCCATCAGGAATAACACCAGCATCACCCACTCGGGGATGAAGGCAAGATATTCACCCAATACGCCAATGCCCGCCAGAATCGCTGCGGCTACAGTGATCAGGACAAACGCCTGACGTGAAGTAAAACCGGCGCGCATGATTAAATGGTGAATGTGCTGGCGGTCAGCCGAAAACGGGCTCATGCCTTTGCGTAAGCGGCGATACATAATGGCCACCATGTCCATCAACGGAATGGCAATCAGCCATAATGCTGTGACAGGGGTAATCGGGTGACTCAAGCCCTGGGTGGTTTCCAGCAGAATCCAGATGATGGTGAACCCGATCATGGTGCTGCCGGCATCACCCATAAACACTTTATAGCGGCGACCAATCAGACCAAGGTTCAATAAGATATAGGGAATAGTGGCCGCAATCATGGCGAAGCACCACATCGCAAGGCTGGTCTGACCGTCGAAATAGAGGATGATGCCCATCGCCGCAAAAGTGACGCTGGCAAGGCCTCCCAGCAGGCCGTCAATCCCATCAACCATATTGAAGGCGTTGATCGCTGCCCAGACGGCAAACAGTGTGAGCACATAGCCAAAAGGCCCTACAACCAACTCCACAGGGCCGATAATAAAACCGAGGCTCAACAGATACAGCTTGGCACCGACCATCATCACAATGGCGACGGCTGCCTGCACTAACGCGCGAATTTTAACGCTGATATCGAAGCGATCGTCCAGCGCACCGACCAGCACCAACACACCTGCGCACGCAAGATAGAGTGAAGCATGGGGCAAATAATAATCTGAAATAGCGAAAGCAAAGCAGATCCCCGCATAAACGGAAATCCCGCCCACTAAGGGAATGGCGCCATGGTGTCGTTTTCTTGAATTAGGCGTGTCCACCAGCCCAATTTTTTTAGCTGCTTTGCGAGCAAAAAATAGGAACACTAAGGTAAAAAGAAAAACTAAACCCAGCTCAGTACTCATAGTGAGTAAATTCACGTTAACGCTCTCAGCTAAAATCATCGACAACAATAAGCAAGATCCTTGCCATTGCCGTATATCCTTTGTCCGAATTCTGCCTGCGAAAAGTCTGATTGCTGAAAAAAGCAGCACCTTTCTGGCACAATCATCATAATGCTTCCTGACTGGGCTAATCCTAATGCCCATAAATGAAAAACGCCACGTTAAGACGTGGCGTTAGCAATAAATCCTGGCAAAGTGTGCGACCGAATCGCTTCGCTTAGCGATTCACGTTCGCCAACTTATGAACGCTTCATCATATCGAAGAATTCATCATTGGTTTTGGTCATCGCCAGTTTATTGATGAGGAACTCCATCGCGTCAATTTCACCCATTGGATGGATAATTTTGCGCAGGATCCACATCTTCTGCAGTTCTTCCTGAGAAGTCAGCAGCTCTTCTTTACGGGTACCGGAGCGATTGTAATCGATGGCCGGGAACACACGTTTTTCCGCAATTTTACGCGACAGGTGCAGTTCCATGTTACCTGTACCTTTAAATTCTTCGTAAATCACTTCATCCATCTTCGAACCGGTATCAACCAGCGCGGTCGCGATGATGGTCAGGCTGCCGCCCTCTTCCACGTTACGTGCCGCACCGAAGAAACGCTTTGGACGGTGCAGGGCGTTAGCATCCACACCACCGGTTAAGACTTTACCGGAAGCTGGAACAACGGTGTTATAAGCACGGGCCAGACGAGTGATGGAGTCAAGCAGGATGATAACGTCTTTTTTATGCTCAACCAGGCGCTTAGCCTTCTCGATCACCATCTCAGCAACCTGAACGTGGCGTGATGCTGGTTCGTCAAAGGTAGAAGCAATCACTTCACCTTTTACCAGACGCTGCATCTCGGTCACTTCTTCCGGACGCTCGTCAATCAGCAGCACCATCAACACGCAATCCGGGTAGTTGTAGGCAATGCTCTGCGCAATGTTCTGCAGCAGCATGGTTTTACCGGCTTTCGGTGGTGCCACGATCAGACCACGTTGGCCACGGCCAATTGGCGAAGCCAGGTCGAGTACACGTGCGGTCAAATCTTCGGTTGAGCCATTACCGCGCTCCATACGCAGACGATTGTTTGCGTGCAGTGGCGTGAGGTTTTCGAACAGAATCTTATTACGCGCGTTTTCCGGCTTGTCGTAGTTAACTTCGTTAACTTTCAACAGTGCAAAATAACGTTCACCCTCTTTTGGTGGGCGAATTTTGCCAGAAATGGTGTCACCAGTGCGGAGGTTGAAGCGGCGGATTTGGCTGGGAGAAACGTAGATATCATCGGGACCGGCGAGGTAGGAGCTGTCTCCAGAACGGAGGAAACCAAATCCGTCCTGCAATATCTCCAGCACACCATCACCAAAGATGTCTTCGCCACTTTTGGCATGCTGCTTCAGGATAGAGAAAATAATATCCTGCTTGCGCATACGTGCCTGGTTTTCCAGACCCATATTTTCGCCGAGGGTAATCAGCTCAGAAACCGGCGTATTCTTTAATTCGGTAAGATTCATAGTGAGGGTTCTTAAACTCGGGGTAATTCTCGAAATGATTGTCGTGAGTGGTATGGCAAAAATTCCATGCCTGTTAATGGCTCTTTTTCAACTCTACTCGACGATTATCGTCAGGTGTGGCGATAGGAAACGAAGAGACGGTCGAAAGGTGATGCCGAATGTGCTAGTCATCAGATTGCCAAACCACGATAACGTTCAATGCGAGCAGGGTCTGACAAGGGAAAACTTTAGATGCAAACTACAAGGTAAGTGCGTAATGCAGTAAGGTCAACTTAACACGCCTGAAAGAGGACGTCCAGCAGTGGCGAAAAAATTCACCACTGCGGAACAACACCGCGCTGGACTTAGGCCAGGTTAGCGTTCAGGAACTCTTTCAGCTGACCTTTAGACAGGGCGCCGACTTTGGTGGCAGCCACTTCGCCGTTCTTGAACAGCAGCAGTGTCGGGATACCACGAATGCCGTATTTAGGCGCAGTGCCCGGGTTGTCATCAATGTTCAACTTGGCGATGGTAAGCTTACCTTCGTACTCTTCTGCGACTTCGTCGAGAATGGGGGCGATCATTTTGCAAGGACCACACCATTCAGCCCAGAAATCTACCAGAGTGACACCTTCTGCTTTCAACACGTCGGTGTCGAAACTGTCATCGGTCAAGTGAACGATTTTATCGCTGCTCATGTTTAACTCCAAAGATTGTGCCTGGCGAATTGGCGTAAAATATACCAACGTAGGATGACTTTATTTCATCGGATACGCTTTCGTAAAGCGCTAGTAAGCTGATATTCTACCACACTATGAGCAAAACACACTTAACTGAACAGAAGTTTTCCGACTTCGCCCTGCACCCACAGGTAGTGGAAGCCCTTGATAAAAAAGGCTTTCATAACTGCACGCCTATCCAGGCGCTCGCATTGCCTTTTGCGCTTTCAGGGCGTGATGTTGCGGGTCAGGCGCAAACCGGTACGGGCAAAACGATGGCGTTCCTGACGTCAACGTTTCATCATCTTCTTTCTCATCCAGCCGCCGAAGGCCGCCAGATCAACCAGCCGCGCGCGCTGATCCTGGCCCCTACGCGTGAACTTGCGGTGCAGATTCACGCCGATGCTGAGCAACTGTCGCAGGTGACAGGTCTGAAGTTGGGCCTTGCCTACGGTGGCGACGGCTACGACAAACAGCTGAAAGTGTTAGCGGAAGGCGTCGATATTCTGGTGGGCACCACGGGTCGCCTAATCGATTATGCTAAACAGAATCATGTCAATCTCGGTGCGATTCAGGTCATGGTACTGGATGAAGCCGACCGCATGTTCGACCTCGGCTTTATTAAAGACATCCGCTGGCTGTTCCGCCGCATGCCGCCGGCCACCCAGCGTCTGAGCATGCTGTTCTCCGCGACCCTTTCTTACCGCGTACGTGAACTGGCGTTTGAACACATGAACAACGCCGAGTACGTTGAAGTTGAGCCTGAGCAGAAAACCGGCCACCGCATCAAAGAAGAACTTTTCTATCCTTCTAATGAAGAAAAGATGCGCCTGCTGCAAACCTTGCTGGAAGAAGAATGGCCAGATCGCGCCATTATTTTCGCCAACACCAAACACCGCTGTGAAGATATCTGGGGCCACCTGGCCGCTGATGGTCACCGCGTGGGCTTGCTGACAGGGGATGTGGCTCAGAAGAAACGTCTGCGCATTCTGGATGATTTCACTAAAGGTGATGTCGATATCCTGGTCGCAACGGATGTTGCCGCACGCGGTCTGCACATTCCTGCCGTCACCCACGTGTTTAACTACGATCTGCCTGACGACCGTGAAGACTATGTTCACCGTATTGGCCGTACCGGTCGTGCCGGTGCCAGCGGACACTCAATCAGCCTGGCTTGTGAAGAGTACGCCCTGAACCTGCCTGCAATTGAAGAGTATATCGGCCACGGCATTCCGGTGAGCAAGTACAACAGCGAAGCACTGATGAGTGAACTGCCTCCGCCAAAACGCCTGCAGCGCAGCCGTTCAGGTAATGGCCCACGCCGTGGCGGAAACAACAGTAACCGTCGGAGCGGTGCACCGCGTAATAACAACCGTAAACGTTCGAGTTAAGCACACCATGCTGAGCGCATCGTCACTTTATGCTGCGATTGATTTAGGTTCTAACAGCTTTCATATGTTGGTGGTGCGCGAGGTATCCGGCAGTATTCAGACCGTTGCGCGGATTAAACGCAAAGTGCGTCTGGCTGCCGGGCTGGACAAAGCCAATCAGCTCTCCATCGAAGCGATGCAGCGCGGATGGCAATGTTTAAAGCTTTTCTCCGAACAATTGCAGGACATCCCGCCTGAGCAAATCCGCGTGGTGGCAACCGCGACGCTGCGTATTGCCGAAAATGCACAAGATTTCCTGACCACTGCTGAAGAGATTCTGGGCTGCCCGGTGAATGTCATCAGCGGCGAGGAAGAAGCGCGTCTGATTTATCAAGGCGTTGCCCATACTACCGGCGGTTCCGATCAGCGCTTGGTGGTGGATATCGGCGGGGGCAGTACCGAACTGGTCACCGGTGAAGGTTCGCACGCGACCACGCTGTTTAGCTTGTCGATGGGCTGCGTCACCTGGCTGGAACGTTACTTTGGCGATCGCCATCTGGCGAAAGAGAATTTCGAGCAGGCCGAACGGGCTGCGCGCGAGATTATTCGCCCTGTCGCTGCCGCCCTGCGTGAAAAAGGCTGGCAGATCTGCGTGGGCGCCTCCGGCACCGTGCAGGCACTGCAGGAAATCATGGTGGCGCAGGGGATGGATGAACGCATCACCCTGAGTAAGCTGCAGCAGTTAAAACAGCGCGCCATTCAGTGCGGGAAGCTGGAAGAACTGGAAATTGAAGGATTGACGCTGGAGCGTGCTCTAGTGTTCCCAAGTGGCCTTTCCATTCTCATCGCCATCTTCCACGAACTCAATATCGACAGCATGACGTTGGCCGGCGGTGCGCTTCGCGAAGGTTTGGTGTACGGCATGCTGCATCTGCCGATCGATCGCGATATCCGCAGTCGGACATTGCAGAACGTCCAGCGCCGCTTCTCCATTGATGTGGAACAAGCAGGCCGCGTGCGTCAGTTGGCAGAGAGCTTTTTCCGCCAGGTGAGCAGCAGTTGGAAGCTGGATAACCGATGTCGTGACCTGCTATTAAGTGCCTGTTCTATCCACGAAATTGGCCTGAGCGTCGATTTTCGTCAGGCGCCACAACACGCCGCTTATCTGATTCGTCATCTCGACCTCCCTGGCTTTACTCCCGCCCAGAAAAAAATGTTGGCCTGTATGCTGCAGAACCAGAGTGGCAGTATTGATCTGGGCTTGCTGACGCAACAGAACGCCGTACCTCCGCGCATGGCAGAACGGTTAAGCCGCTTGTTACGTCTGGCGATTATCTTCTCCAGCCGCCGTCGTGATGACACGCTGCCCGCGGTACGTTTGCAGGCCGATGATGATGCACTGCATTTGACACTGCCTGCTGGCTGGCTGGATGCGCATCCGCTGCGAGCTGAGCTGTTAGAACAGGAAAGTCACTATCAGTCCTACGTACACTGGCTACTTACTATTTCTTGATCGAACCGACTGCGCTTGCTGATGCTGGGTTGAAAAGCTCCCGTCAAATGCGCATTTACGGCCTGGCGACAGAAGATCTCGTGATTTCCAGGTGCGCATCAATGCGCACCCTACAGGTTTTTTGCGTAGGGTCGCCATTCATGGCGACCGCCAACCATTAACCCTTTTTCGCCTTATCCAGCATCGCGCGTAATCCAGCGACTCGCGATTGGCCGGTCTTCATGCGCTCTTCCGCGCTCACCACTTTTTTCTCGTGCTCCCACACCACATCATCCTGCGGTAGCTCCAGCAGGAAACGACTCGGCTCCGGGCGCACCAGCTCACCGTACTGGCGGCGCTCGCGGCACAGGGTAAACGTCAGCTCTTTCTGCGCTCGGGTAATGCCCACGTATGCCAAACGGCGCTCTTCTTCGATGTTGTTCTCGTCAATGCTGCTCTGATGCGGCAATAGCCCCTCTTCCATACCGACCAGATACACATACGGGAACTCCAGCCCTTTCGATGCGTGCAGCGTCATTAGCTGCACCTGATCGCTCTCTTCGTCACTTTCACCGCGTTCCATCATGTCACGCAGCGTAAAACGGGTGACAACCTGCGCCAGCGTCATCGGCTCATTCAGTTCGTCACCTTCCAGCATTTCCGTCATCCACTGGAACAGCGTGTTGACGTTCTTCATGCGCATTTCAGCCGCTTTGGGGCTTGGCGAGGTTTCAAACAACCAGCTTTCGTAATCGACACCGCGAATCAGGTCGCGCACGGCATTCACCGGTTCACGCTCGGTCAGCTGAATAATGTCATTCAGCCAGTGCGTAAACCGCTGCAAGTGCTCAAGACCGCGTCCACTCAGCGTCTGCTCCAGTCCCATATCGAAACTGGCATTGAACAAACTCTTACTGCGCAGATTGGCCCACTCACCCAGCTTTTGCAGCGTGGCGGGGCCAATTTCACGGCGCGGCGTGTTGACGATACGCAAGAAGGCGCTGTCATCTTCCTGATTCGTCAGTACTCGCAGATAAGCGAGCAAATCTTTAATTTCCGGGCGCGAGAAGAACGAGGTGCCGCCAGAGATACGATAGGGAATACGGTTCTGCATCAGCTGCTTTTCAAACACGCGCGACTGATGGTTGCCACGATAGAGGATCGCGTAATCTTTGTAGGCGGTCTTATTAATGAAGTGGTGGGCAATCAGCTCCCCTGCGACCCGCTCCGCCTCATGGTCCTCATTGTTGGCACTCAGCACTTTCAACTCGCTGCCTTGTCCCAGTTCGGAAAACAATCGCTTCTCAAACACGTGCGGGTTGTTGGCAATCAGGATATTGGCAGACTTCAGAATGCGCTGCGTCGAGCGGTAGTTTTGCTCCAGCTTCACCACTTCCAGCGCCGGGAAATCCTCTTTTAATAACACCAGATTTTGCGGACGCGCACCGCGCCATGAGTAGATCGATTGGTCATCATCACCCACCACGGTAAAGCGCGCACGGCTGCCGACCAGCAGCTTGACCAGCTCATATTGGCTGGTGTTGGTGTCCTGATATTCATCCACCAGCAAGTAGCGAATGCGCTGCTGCCAGCGTTCGCGCACTTCCTGGTTGCGTTGTAGCAACAGCGTGGGCAGCGCGATTAAATCGTCGAAATCCAGTACGTTGCAGGATTTCAGGTGCTGATCGTACAGTTGGTAGCAATGGGCGAAAATCTGATCACGCTGCGATTTCGCCAGCCCTACCGCACCCTGCGGATCCACCAGGTCATTCTTCCAGTTGGAAATAGTGGAGATCAGCTGCTGTAACAGGGTTTTGTCCTCTTCCAGCCACTGCTGGGTGAGGTCTTTCAACAGTGCCAGCTGATCCTGGTCGTCGAACAGTGAGAAACTGGCTTTCATCCCCAGCGCTTTGTATTCGCGTTTGATGATCTCCAATCCCAATGTATGGAATGTCGAAATCATCAGGCCGCGCGCCTCTTTGCGCCCCAGCGTTTGTGCCACACGCTCTTTCATCTCACGCGAGGCTTTATTGGTAAAGGTTACCGCCGCGATATGCCGTGCCTGATAGCCGCATTCGCGGATCAGGTGGGCGATTTTATTGGTGATAACACGGGTTTTACCTGAGCCCGCACCGGCCAGCACCAGGCAAGGACCGGTGACAAATTCGACAGCACGTTGTTGGCCGGGGTTTAAACGCATAACGGAATTTCACTCAGTTGAATCAAAAGAATGGGGAACAAAAAGCCTGCCGCTATCCCGGAGGGGCACATTCATGCGCACCTCACTACCAGGTCGCCAAAAATGGCGACCCTACAGCAGATAGCAGCCGCATTAGGCTATAATGCGCCGGACATTATACATACATACAGAGACTCCATCATGGCGAAAACCGCGGCGGCTTTGCACATCCTCGTCAAGGATGAAGCGCAGGCCAAATCATTGCTGGCACAACTGGAGAAAGGCGCAAACTTTCAGCAGCTGGCCAAAAAACACTCCACTTGCCCCTCGGGCCGCAACGGCGGCGATTTAGGGGAATTTCGTAAAGGGCAGATGGTCCCCGCCTTTGATAAAGCGGTCTTCTCTTGCCCGCTGCTGCAACCTTACGGACCGGTGAAAACCGCTTTCGGCTATCACATCATCAAAGTGCTGTGGCGTAACTGATCACTTTTTACTTTTCATCTGCTGCAACACGTTACTGCACTGATTCGCATCCGTATCGCTGGGCGAAATCAGTGCCAGCAGCGCCGCAGCCGGTGCCACCACGGCACCCAGCGCAACGGCTGCCGCACCGCGTGCAATCAACGGCCCCGCTTTCACGCCCGCATCAGGATTTTTAAAGGTGCCGCGCACATAGAGCGGCGAACGCAAGGTGATGATACGAATGCCTTTACTCTCCGGATTAATCGACAAATCCATCCGCTCATTGGCGAAGTTGACGTTGCCGGTAACGTTGATCACCGCATTCTCGGTATCCAGCACAAACACCTTCGGTGTGGCCAAGCCCTGACGGATATTCAGATCGGTGGCCGCGCAGTTGATGCGCACTTCATCGTCACCGAACAACTTACCGACCACATAATTGCCCACGTTTAATCCGGCAATCTCCATCAGGCTGCGGCTGATCAAGCCATCGTTCATTAACAACTTCAGCTCACCGTTACTGGTACCCAGCAAATCCGCCACCGAATTCCCGGTACCGCTCAGGGTCGCATCACCATTCAACTGCCCCAGGCTACGCTGCATCGCGGTGACATTCGGGAACAGCTGACGCAATTGCAATTTACGCGCGTGCAAATCAGCTCGACCGCGCATCGGACTTTTATCCCCTTCCAGATGCAAGGTGGAATTGATACTGCCGCCCGCCATGCCAAAGCGCAGCGGATCTAACAGTAGATCGCCGTTCTTCAATTGAAGATGGGTATAGAGATCGCTGAGCGGCAGCTTGCTGCTGTGTTCGATGCGTTTGCCGCTGAACTTCACATCGGCATCCATCACATCCCAGCTTTTGGTATCGAACTTATCGTGTGGCAGCACACGGTCCGCTGGTTGCGTAGAGGCGTCGCCGCGCTGTGCTTTGGCCTGCTGGGTTTTCTCACTGCCTTTGCCTGAGTTAACCCCGATCAGCGGCCCTAAATCCGCCATACGCAGCTGATTTGAACTCAGCTCACCGGTCAGGCTCGGGCGCGGTTTTGCCTGACGATAGGTCAACGAGCCATGAATATCACTGTCACCAATATGACCGTTAAACTTCTCATACTGGAACAGCGGCCCTTTTTCCTCATTAAAGCGCGCAATCAGGTGACCATCCGTTTCATAAGGTGGCGTATCCGGCAACAGCACGCCGGTCAAACCATACAAGTTCGCCAGGGTGTCGCCAGAAAAACGCAGGCGCACATCTAAGCCACCGAGATTGAGCGGATCCTGCAAAGTGCCATCAACACGCACCCGCGTCGTGCCGTTACGCACATCGACCTGCAGCGGGAAAGGGGTCGTTTTGCTGCGCAGCGATAGCATGCCGCCAATTTTGCCCTCGCCCTCCAGCTTCTGGTTGTTATAGGTGCCGTTTGCCTGCCAGCCGAAAACAAAATCACCCGCGCCTTTTTGCTGATCGTTACCGCCAGCGACTTGGGCATAAGGCAGCGGTTTACCTAACGGGTTGATAATGACCGTGACATCAGCCTTATTGATGGCATCGCGATAGCGCACTTCCCCCTTATCAAACAGGATGTTATCAAGACGGAATGACCAGGCTGAAGGCGGTGCGTTGGCATCGCTATTGGCGCTGCTGGCTAAGTTGAAGGTCCAGTTATTCTTTTTATCGGCGGTTTGTACCAAGCGCGCATCCGGTAACTGCAACTTGATCCACGGCAGATAAACCTCTTGATGCAGCAGCGCCAGCGGCGCAAGCGTGGCTTCAACGCGCTGCAAGTGGACCATGGTGACATCAGGAATATTGGGAGGGTTACCGAGCATAATGTCGTCAGCATGCACCTGTGGCCAGGGTACCCAACTGCGCCAGCCAGGCTCTTCGCGATTGCGCACCCAGGCAACGCCCAGGTCGCCGCGAATGGCGAAAGGTCGATTCAGTTCAGCCGAGACTTTTTGATTGATAGTCGGTTTGAGGCGGTTCCAGTCGAAGGTGGCGATTATCACCACGACCACCACAATTAATAATAATAAAATCCCGAAAACCCAACTCAGGATCTTTCCTGTGCGTGACATTATGCTTCCTCCTTGCCCTTCCACGTCTCAACTAACTGTAGTCGAGACGCCACGGAACGGGGTCAGTGAAGCTCAAGTGCCATATTTTCCAGTTCGCTGAAGGGAACCGGGCGCGAGAAGAAATAGCCTTGCGCGGCCATGGCGGGCGAATTCTGCACCTGCTGCCATTCCTCTTCTGTTTCAACGCCTTCCACGATCACACCGTTGCAATAACGGTTGATGAGCGCCAGTAACATCGAAAACAGTGAGCGACCTTCATCGGTTGAACGCAGCAGCATAAACAACTCGCGAGACAGCTTAATATAGTCATAGCGCAGTTCGGTGAGCGCAGAGAAGTTCGCCATGCCAGATCCAAAGTCATCCAGCCACAACGGCCCAAGCTCGGGCATCTTCGCCACCATCTCCTCTTGTGGCAGCGCATGGTGTTCGGTCAGTTCGAAGCGCATCCACGGCAGTTCAGAGATTAATTCACGAATCCCAGCATGTTGCTGTATTGCCATCAACGTCGGGCCATCGATATTAACGGACGCCACCAACTGACGCTGGGTGAAAAAGTGTGACCACTGTAATAACAGCTCAAGCTGTTCCTCGACGACGTCGAGACGCTGCGCGATATTCAGCGCATCAAAATAGGTTTCGGGCGACAACCTTTTCTCTGGTGCGGAGGGATGAGTCACCGCAGTCAGTAATTCAATGGCCAGTAAACGGCCGGAGACCTGGTAGATCGGCTGGAAAGTATAGAATCGTTGGCACTGCTGCCAGAAGAGACGCGTTTCCTGTTGTTGCTCCAGTTCAATTGAAATAGGCAGCCGATGACTTAAATTATTCATCACCATGGTTTTTTCCTGGTTGGTGGTGGGTGCCTGCAAATAACATCCCAGCGGCAAGTATCGGCTATTAACGGGATAACTTTATGTGTCTCAGCAACCACACGAGCAGTTGAGTGTATCAGCGCGTTTCAGGCTTAATCGGCAAAACAAACGGCGCTTTGGCCGCTAAATCACCGTTGACGGGGCCATTCACCACCTTAAGCTAAATTAAAACATCGTTTTAAAAACCATTGACAGCTGCCATACCAGGCGCGAGACTCGTCAGCAGAATTCACTACAGGTTAAAGATCATGACGCAGAAGACCATCGCCATCATTGGCGAATGTATGATTGAGCTGTCTGAAAAGGGTGAGAATATTAAACGCGGTTTTGGCGGTGATACGCTGAATACCGCGGTCTATCTGGCGCGTCAGTCAGATAGCCAGCGGTTACGGGTAGATTATGTCACCGCACTCGGCACCGACAGCTTCAGCGATCAGATGATCGCCGCCTGGCAGCAAGAGCAGGTGCAAACCCAGCTGATTCAGCGCCTCGATAACAAAATGCCGGGCCTGTACTTCATTGAAACCGATGAACATGGTGAACGCACCTTCTGGTACTGGCGTAACGATGCGGCCGCACGTTTTTGGCTGGATAGTCCGGAATCTGAGGCGATCTGCCAGCAACTCGCCCATTACGATTACCTCTATCTCAGCGGAATTAGTCTGGCGATCCTGCCTGCGGCCAGCCGCGAGAAGCTGATGACCCTGCTCAGCGCCTGTCGTCAAAACGGCGGAAAAGTGATTTTCGATAACAATTACCGTCCGCGCCTGTGGGCTGACCAAGCCAGCGCACAGCAGGCGTACGCTGAGATGCTGCGACACACCGACATGGCCTTCCTGACGCTTGACGATGAACATCTGCTGTGGGGCGAACAGCCGCTGGAAGCGGTGATTGCGCGAACGCGTGAGGCTGGCGTGCAGGAGATCGCCATTAAACGCGGTGCCGATTCCTGCTTAGTGGCGATAGGCGACGATGCCCTGTGCGAAGTGCCGGCGATTAAGCTGGCAAAAGAGAAAGTGATCGATACCACTGCCGCAGGCGATTCGTTTAGCGCCGGTTACCTGGCCGTGCGTTTAGCCGGTGGAAGCGCGGAAGATGCCGCAGCGCGTGGTCATCTCACCGCCAGTACGGTGATTCAGCATCGTGGCGCGATTATCCCGTTGGAAGCCATGCCAAATCATTAATAAATCCGCTACGGTGGGTAGTGGCGTGCCATGGCGCGCCCGATGGCGGCAACGGGCGGCCTAAAGGCCGCACCCTACAAAATCCGTCGCGGCGCAATTTATTGCGCGATAAATCGCGCCGCTACCAAATTGACCTGCGCCCCTGAAAAAATCATTACCCCGACTTACCGAAGTCACAGGGAAATTTGTATTAACAACACATTTTTCACTACTAATTTTCATCATCATCGCCAGTCATCCCCATCCGACAGACGCCCCTCAAAACCACTTTAGCCTTACTAATAAGATCAATTTAAATTCAATCGATTACGGCAAGAAAACGGGCCGCCAGGCATAGTCCGAAACTGATGAAATCGGCGGTTTTCGGCTGGACGCCAGCGGGAAAACAGACCATGTTTTAATCAATAACAGCAGGACGCTGTTACTCCGGCCGCGAACAGAATAACGACAACATGACTCGCTCAGGACTGATTGTATGCACACAGAAATTATTAATATCTGGCCGCACGGTGATGCGCCAGGCGCGAGCGATTCGCGCGCTCAACCGCAAATCGTCGATCTTGCTAAAGAATATGAACCCTATGACCGCGCCGCCACCGGTGTGCGTTGCCCGGAGATGGCAATCTGGCATCCGGAAACCTCCAACGGGATTACGCTGCTGGTTGCGCCTGGCGGGGGCTATCAGCGGGTACTGATTGACCGTGAAGGCAGCGCGCTCGCCACCTTCTTCACTTCCATGGGCTATACGCTGGCGGTGATGACCTATCGCCTGCCCTACGATGGCCATCACGAAGGCCCGGATGCACCGCTGGCCGATGCGCAGCGTGCGGTTCGCGTGCTGCGAGATCGTGCGCAGCGCGGCATGAATGGCAAATATATTGTGATGATGGGCTTCTCTGCCGGGGGACACGTGGCCGCCAGCCTGGGCACGCGCTTTGGCGAGAAGGTCTACCCGGTTCAGGATCAGGCCGACAGCTTCTCACCGCGCCCGGATGCGATGGTGCTACTTTATCCGGTAATCAGCATGCGTGACGGGCTGGCGCACGAAAGCTCGCGCACCCGCTTGCTCGGCGCGTGGCCTGATCAAAAGCTGATTGAAGCCTATTCACTGGAAACGCGTGTGCATGCGCAAACGCCACCCACGCTGCTGATTCACGCCACTGATGATGAGTCGGTTTCCGTAAATAACAGCATGGTGTTCTTCAGCGCGCTGCGGGAGCACAAAGTGCCGGTGGAGATTCACTTCTATCAGAAAGGCGGCCACGGATTTGGCATCCGGGGCGTGGCGGATTTACCGCTAGCGAGCTGGCCGATGCTCGTGACCGAATGGCTTCGCGCCAAATGATCCCCTTCATACTTTGAGCTGCAGCGGCGTTGGCTGCGCGCGTTCACCCCAGTCACTTACTGATGTAAGCTCCTGGGGATGAACACCCTTGCCGCCTTGCTGCAGCTCAAATTATTTTGGGGATGACATATGCCAAGATGATTAAACTTGGGCCATGAATCATAAATTATTTGTCATGACGACGGTTGCGCCGGGTCAGTGGCGCTCGCGCTGCCATTACTTTCCGGTTTGGCATCATCTGGCGCAGCCGGTGCGGCAGGCGCATCGGGTACCTTCATCACCTTGTCCCAACTGTCCTGCAGCATCTTCACGTTGGTTTCCGGTTCGCCCTGCGGCTGAATCAACACCATCGTCAGTTCCTGCGTCAGCTGCTGGCGCAGTTCCTGGTTGAGCTGCTCACGTGTCAATTCGCTGAGAAACGCCTGACGCAGCTTCTGGTACTGCTCCGGTGCGATATCCACCACCGCATTCTGCTGTGAACGCAAACGCTGCCCCATCAGAATATCGGTATCAGTACGTGCGTAAGTGGCGAACAGCTTGTTCAGCTCTAACAGCTTTTGCGCCATCAGCGCATCAAACTCTTCCTGCGGTAAGCCTTTATCACGCACCACCGCCAACTCTTTCGCCACCTGATTCATGTTCTGCGCCAGCGAGGCATTAGGGCTGTCCATATTAATGGAACACTGTGCGCGCTGGTACAGCACACGGCAGTCAAAACCGACCTGGACGTTCTGCGCTTTGCTGTCCGCCAGCGAGCGCTGCACATGCCAGAACAGGGCTTCACGCGCCAGATCGCTCTGCCAGTAGTGTTGCAGATTTTGCGAGTCGCGAATCGGTTGCCACGGCGTATCCCACACCAAAGACAGACGATCCTGGTTCATACCGCCGTTGACCAGGTTAACCGCCTGATGCGGCAGCGGTGACAGCGTCGGCAGTGCAGCCGGAGCCACGCGCTTGCCCTTCAGCGGTGAGAACGCTTTATTGATCTGCTCGGCCATACTGCGACTATCCACGTTGCCCACCACGTATAGCGTCATGCCATCCGGGGTGTACCACTGCTGATAGAAGCTATTAAGTTGAGCGATATCCACCGGTGCACGCGGCTGTTCGCCAGGATCGTGCGCCAGCATCGCTGAGCCTTTCAAACGATAACGCCACCACACGTCTTGGGTGTTAGGTGGCCAGGTGGCAATCGGGTCGGTCGCGGTTAACGCGGTCGAGATCACCTGCTCATTAATGGTCATTTTGCCTGCGGTCGCCGCCAGCCAGCTCAGCGCTTCTTTCAGCAGCTCAGGGCGGTTATTCGGCAAACTCAGGTTGTATTGGGTGTAATCGTATGACGATATCGCCGGTGGCAGCGGTCGCTGCGGGTCCATCGCCTGCTGCCACAGCGCGCGTTGCTGGTTGGTGTCCAACGCGGCGTTGTGTACCATCGCCATACGTGGAATCAAGTGGCTGAAGCCCGTTTGCTGCGCGCTCTCCACCAGCGAGCCGGTGTTAACGATCAGGCGCAACTCAATGCGATCGCTCGGACGCTGTGGTGTTGTCAGAAGCTGCCAGCTAAAACCATTGTCCAGTTTACCTTCCTGCCAGGCGGGATCGGGCTGGAGTGTTTCAGCGTGTGCGCCAAAGCCGGATGCCGCAAGGATCAATCCGCCAACCAAAAGCCGAATTCTGGTGCCCTGCATGTGAACCCCTACTCAAACAGATCAACGCTCGTTATCGCGACATAAACGGTCACAACAGGGGTGACCGACGCGGCATATCGCCGCCACGTTTATTGAAGAACAGACTCTTTGACCACAGGATGGTCAGGATGTCGCGCAACGAGGTAAAAAATCGGGAAAAAAATCAATGGGGTTTATTATGCAAATGCCCGCTGTCAGGGCAAGCGACAGCGGGCATTTCTCGGGAAATTAACGCAATTAGCCGATTAGATGCTGGTTTGTGATGCGTTATTCACCTTTTTCGCTGAAGAAAGCGTCGCTTTCATCTGCTCTTCATCCAACTGACCGACCCACTTCGCCACGACAACGGTCGCCACGCCGTTACCCACCAGGTTAGTCAGTGCACGCGCTTCGGACATAAAGCGGTCGATACCGAGAATCAGCGCCAGACCCGCCACCGGCAGATGTCCCACTGCAGATAAAGTCGCTGCCAACACGATAAAGCCACTGCCGGTCACACCCGCAGCCCCTTTAGAGGAGAGCAGCAGCACCACCAATAACGTGATCTGATGGAAGATATCCATATGCGCGTTGGTGGCCTGTGCGATAAACACTGCCGCCATGGTGAGATAGATAGAGGTACCATCAAGGTTGAATGAGTAGCCGGTCGGGATAACCAACCCCACTACCGACTTCTTACAACCCAGCTTCTCCATCTTATCCAGCATGCGAGGCAGCGCGGATTCCGAAGAAGAAGTGCCCAGCACAATCAGCAGCTCTTCTTTGATGTAAGCGACGAACTTGAAGATATTGAAGCCCGCCCAACGCGCAATCAGCCCCAGCACCACCACCACAAACAGCACACAAGTAATGTAGAAGCAGATAATCAGCTGCCCCAATTGCACCAGTGAACCGACGCCGTATTTACCGATGGTAAAGGCCATGGCACCGAAAGCACCGATTGGCGCGAGGCGCATAATCATGTTGATCACGCCGAAGATCACTTTCGAGAAGCTCTCAATGACGTTGAACATCACGGTACCGGCGTTACCCAGGCGATGCAGGGCAAAACCAAACAGAATGGCGAAAAGCAGCACTTGCAGGATGTTGCCGCTGGCAAAGGCGCCGATCACGCTATTCGGGATGATATCCAACAAGAAGGCGATAACACCCTGCTCTTGCGCCTGCTGGGCGTAAACCGCCACGGCTTTGGCGTCGAGCGTTGCCGGGTCAACGTTCATGCCCGCACCCGGCTGCACCACGTTAACCACAACCAGACCGATAATCAGCGCGATGGTGCTGACCACTTCAAAATAGAGCAGCGCAACGGCGCCCGTACGTCCAACGGCTTTCATGCTCTCCATGCCGGCAATACCGGTCACCACCGTACAGAAAATCACGGGGGCGATGATCATCTTGATCAGCTTAACGAAACCATCACCAAGCGGCTTCATTTGCGCGCCTAACTCAGGATAGTAGTGGCCCAACAGGACGCCGATGCCGATGGCAACCAGCACCTGAAAGTAGAGGCTTTTGAACAGTTTCATAACAGGTGTCCAGGTATAGACGGAATTCACCGCCGTTATTATGGAGAACGCATGCGGCAAGCCGCCTGGAAGCGAAAAACCTTACCGATTGCGGGAAAATAACACCCCGTTAACAGGATTAATATACCCTTACATTCCTTACAAAAGTTACAAAACTCTAACTATGAACTGAAACGCTTCAGCACACGGTACATCAGCGTTTTATCAAGGAAAATCAATAAATCAGGTGATTATTCAGGATGTGACGAAGGCGCAAGCCAGCGTTGATTAAAGATGTGTAAAGGCAAGGCTTCTGCGTATAAGTAGCCTTGCCCTATGGTAATTCCGCGCGCCAGCAGCCAGTCACGCTGCTCTTCCGTTTCAACACCCTCGGCAATCACGTCAAGGTGAATGATGTCGGCAATGGCTGACACAATACGCACCATGGTGTCGTCATCGGGCAGTGCGGCAACGAAGCTGCGGTCCATCTTCAGCTTGTTCACTGGCAGCGCTTTAAATTGATGCAGATAGTTGAGGTTAGAGTAACCCATACCGAAATCGTCGAGCGCTACTGCCACGCCGGTTTGCTGCAACGCGCGCAGCAGGGATATCGCCTGCTCAGCATCACCTATTTGCGCGGTTTCAGTAATTTCCAGTACAAAGTTACCCGGTGCAATGCGATGGCGCTCCAGCAGCCCCTGCAAATGGCTCACCATGCTGGCGTCACGCAACTGCACGGCGGAAATATTAACGCTGAGTGGGATATTGATGCCTTGCTTCTGCCAGGCGGCGAGAATGCGGCAGGCTTCTTCAAATACCCAGCGGCCTATCGCCGAAATCACGCCAATCTCTTCGGCGCTGGCAATAAACTCTTCTGATAATCCGTAACTGCCATCCGGCATACGCATACGCAGTAACGCTTCGGCACCGGCCAGTTCACCGGTTGCCATGTTGATTTGCGGCTGCAGATAGAGTGCAAACTGATCGTCCTGTAAGCCCTGCAAGATATCGTGCTCCTGCGTCAGACGTTTTTGCGCCCGTTCAGTGAGTGCCGGATCAAAGAACAGAATCTGGTTTTTACCCTGATGACGCGCCGACATCATGGCGGAGGTGGCGCGATCAAGCTGCTCGCCCGCGCTGACGACGCTATCGTCATACAACGCCAGACCGATACTGGCATTGGGACGCAGTTGCAGTTGATGAAGATTGACGGGCTGATTGATGCGGATCATCAGGTTGCGGGCCAGCCGCATCGCCCGGAACGGATTGTGGGCGCGCTTCATTAATAGCGCAAAATCGCTCGGTCCGGTTTGCGCCAGCAAAGTGTGATCGTCCACGGTGCTGCGAATTTTTTCCACCAGCGTCAGCATTAAGGTATCGCGCTGCTCATCACTCAGGACGCCGTTGGCTTCCTGCAAGGTCTCAATGCGGATCACCATCACCCCCCACGGCTGACGACGATGGCGATGGCTGGCGTGCTGATCGAGCAGGGCCAGGAACAGTGCGCGATTGGGTAAATCGGTGACGGCGAAATGGGTGGTCATACGGCTCATTTCATCATGAATCGACTCCAGCACCTGCTGATTGCGGTTGTAGCTACGGATCAGCATGCCGATTTCATCGTCGCGATGGTTGTGCGGCAAATCCAGTTTGTGGGTGAGAATCGCTTGTGGCGGTAGCTCCTGCAAGTCACGCGACAGGTTACGCAAGGGATGCACGATAAGACGGTTGATGCACCAGCTGATGGCCACTGAGAGAATCAGTGCCAGCAGCAAATAGGTGGTGATCATGGTTGAAAGCGTACTCAACAGGAATTGATACACCCGTGAGGAGTCGGCCTGTAGCACCAGATAAGCGATCGGCTTCGGCAGCCCGGTTCGCTCAACCGAGTATAGCGGCAGAGTGATTTGCACCGGCAGCTCAAACAGGCGTGCAACAAAGCGTGGCACCGGTTTTTCCGGCACGAAATCGGCATGCAGCGCCTGGAACGCGTTTGGCAGTACCACATCCGCCCGAGACAAAATACCGGCAGGTTTGAGGGTATTGAGAATGCGTTCCGCCTGCGGAATATCGCCTTTGAGCACCGCTTCAGAAAGCGGCTGACGCACCGTGTGCGCGATATTCTCCATCTGCTGGGCGTAGTCAATCCTGCGCTGCTGCACAAAGTGGAATAACTGGATGACGATAAAAATGCTGATGGTCACCATCGCCACGGCGGACACCGTTGCCATCTGCTTTATCGTTAACGAGCGGCTAACGCGCAACAAAACCTCTCCCGGCGTCTCACGCCGTGTCTTTAGATGAAATGCGCAGCGAGTATATCGCAGGTCAGTGATTTTTTGCGCCGGGATAAGGTCGAAAAGTGGCTGAGAGAGGCAGATAAGTGGGTGAATAGGAATTGTTCAGGTTGCCGAACCGATTTGAACCAGCAAGAAACCGTAGCGGCGTGATTTATCACGCAGATTTGCAGCGCAATAAATTGCGCCGCTACGGTTCACATTGACGATTACTGCGGATACGCGACCCAATCCCCACCGTTGAGACGTATCCAGGGTTTACCCTGATACATCATCACCACGGCGTTATCGTTTTCTGACACCACTGGCGATTGCGGTAAATTATCTGCCAGTACCGACATATTCACGTTGGGTGCGTTAAACACCTGTCCATCCACCACGCGCGAAATAATCTCGGAAATCGCCAGCAAACTGGTCGGCGTATCAATGGTCAGCGGTTGGCCTTGATGCGGTGCCTTCATGCCAACAAACTTAATGCCCACCGGCACATGAGTAATACTTGGGCTGGGGATATCGCGCAGACCTGACATCTGCATCTTATCGCCCTGCAGCGCAGCACCGTGTTCGGGCACCACCAGCACCATCACACGACGACCGGATTTCTCCAGATTAGTCAGGAAAGTATCCAGCTGATCAAACAATACCTTCGCGCGCGGTTGCCAGTCGGCGGTGCGCGTGCTGCCCAGCTCACGCGTGCCATCATGCAGCGGAATCAGGTTATAGAAAGTGGCACTGCGCGCGTCGCTACTCTTGGTACGATCGTCAAGCCAGCGCTGCATAAGCTGCCCATCATTAAACACCGTCGAACCGTCAAACGAGGTCAGCTCCGGCGCAATTCCCGCCTGCGACATCAGCGGTGCTTGTAGATTGCCATCTTCGCGCAACTCTTTGAGGTAATTACCAAACACGCCGGTGTGGTCCATCATCAGCTCTTGCTTAAAGCCGAGCTTCGCCAGGTTATCAAACAGATAGCAGCGCTGATCGGTGGCTTTATACAGATTGGTATGCGACGTCTGGCCGCAGCTGGCACGCAGCAAACGAATCCCCGCCGGGCCGCTGTAGCCGGTGGCAGAGTTGTAGTTATTCAGCACGATATCAAAATGCTTCCACAGCGGATGGTCTCGCAGTTGCGCCACATCCAAATCTGACCACGACAGGGAGCAGATATTGATCACCAGGATATCAAACGGCTGCGAGTCCGCAGGCAAGGCATCCGGGAAGTGGGTGACGCGTTGGCGCTCACTGTCGTAGAAGCGATTGAGCCATGAAGTCAAATTGGCACTGGTCGGTGGCGCCGATTGATCCAGACCATCCGGCGCCTTAGCCGTGGACGGTTTGTCATTCAACGCCACTTCAGGCGTGGCGGCCTTGGTCGGCAGTAAATTCATTGCCGGTCCGGCTATCGTCAGCACGTTCAACCAGATCAACATCAGCGATACCAACACGGTAACGCGAATCCACTGGGCCACGAACAGGTACAACACCAGCAGCACAAAGCCGGTGCCGATCATCTCCCAGTTAATAAAGCGATCCAGCAGGTCGAGCAGGTAAGCCGATGAGAATCCAGCTAGCTGACTGCCCTGACTCATGATCGAATCGGGCCCTGGCAGCCAGGTATCGTGCCAAAACAGCGCAAAGCCAATCGGCAGCGAAACCCAGTGACGTATGCGATGCAGACGGCGTGACGGCAGCGGGAACAGCAGCCAGGCCAGAAAAACCAGATTGCTCAGCGCGTGAAAATTAAGATAGCCGTACCACAACAGTCCAAATTTGATCAGGAAGTAGAAGTTCCAGCCGCCGAGACCGCGCCACCACGAACCGTGCAGCGTCGAAGGTTTAGTATCACTCATTACGCTTTGGTATCCGTTTTAGCGGGTTTGCGTTGCCACTGCCCTTCCGATTTCAGCGCACGCGGCGGCAGCAAACGCATCAGCAAGCTGGTGCTGCTGCGCGGTAACCAACGCACAAACAACGATTTCAGGAACAGCAAAATTAATAACAGCAGGATCGCCACCTGCACCCAATCCATCAGCGTCATCAGTGGCGATCTCCATCAAGGTTGAGAATAAACGGTTGGGGTGTTTGCGCACTGCGCCTCTCAGCAACCGCCGTCGGACGGGTCGAGGGTAAATCCACCGAAGCCATCTGCACTTCACGTTGTGCCACCGGGGTCAGCTGGCGAATCTTATGCACTTCCGACAGAATCTGATTGTCCTCAAACCACACCACGCGGTTACTGAACAACTCATCATGCGGCAGTGAGAAAATCGACTTCAGCGCAATATCCAGATCGTTAAAGCGACAGGAGGATAAGAACAAATAGATGCGGTCATTAATCAACGTCACTAAATCACCAAAGCGACGCGGTTTACACAACGTCAGAACCTGCTCCGGCTTCAACTGAGGGACGGGACGCAATGCCACCATCAGTCCTTTGTCATTTTCCGGCAGCAGCGTGTTGCCCATTAGCTGCTGCACGGCGGTGCAGAAGTTCTCCAGCGGCAGATAGCCTTTCTGCTGTAGCGGTTGCAGCGCCTGCATCAAGGCCGAGAGATTGGCCGGCACGTGACGGGTAAATTGCTGCCCCTGAATCCCCTCCAGCGTGGTGAGAAAACGCGATAAGGTGGCTGCCGTCGGCACAATGGCATTTACCCCACAAGCCAGCAAAAGACGCTCATCACTGTATCTAAGACTGGTACTGATTTCGCGCACCACAATCTTCAGCGTATTACCCCGTGAACGGCGCAAACTGTGGACCATCTTCGCTAAGGTATTGATATCCTGATTATGGGCCAGGCTAAAAATGACAGTTGCCGCATTCGCCTGCTGAGCACGAGAGAACACCCCTTCATTGTCGCTAAACAGTTGCCACTGGCTGGACAGCGGCGGTGCACCTTCTAACACCCCTTCTTGCGCCAGGAATTGATTTTCATCATTCAGGCTGAGCGGAGTATGTTGTTCCGTTTCATTGGCGGCACAAAATTGATTATCAGTGCAACTGAGTCGGATAGCGCGGTCCGCCAAAAGTTTGTCTGCGGAGTACCACCAGTTAATTCGGTATTGCCAGCTATCTTGTTGAAATTCTAAATGCGCGACACCATCAAGTTGGCGAAAATAACGCTGAAGATGATTACGCAAGTGAATAATTGCCGTGCCCGAGGTGATCAATAGCAAGGTGATTTGTTTTTTGATTAACAAACGACGCATGCGTTTAACCCATTGCGTCAGTTCATCCTCGGATAATTTACTCCACAGTGCGGCGTTGCTGTAAAACAGCACGAGGCCACTACGGCTATTCAGCACGCGGGAAAAATCATTCTCAAGGTGTTGCAGGCTGGCTTTATTGGCCGGCAAAGAAAATAACGGGATACGCGCTGGACCAGAGACAGGATCGGGAGTGAGCAGCGCTTGTGGCTTCTCATCTGCGCTGACCAGGGTTGCCGCCTGCTGATGGCTAACCACCTGACGCAGCAGTAATCTGGCATCTTCCTGACGCTGACTGGTGATCCAATAAAACCCTGGATTCTGTAGTGTAATTAATTCCTGCTGAACCTGTTGTAGGCCAAGCGCGTAGCGATTTTTCATATTTGTTTCACGATCAGAACAATCCAGGCTAGTTTAATATAGACGACGACGATTGGAACTGCTGAAATAAATAAAACCTGCGCTATCTCAAATCACATTGATTTTTGCATGGTGCCTGCTTTTCTTCCGGTCTAGACTTTACAAAAAATAAAACCACAATTCATCCGTTGCTGTTTTTGGTGGCAAGAAAGTAATGAAAACTGAGAATGCCTTTTCGCTGATCGCTTCCACCAGTGAGGATCAGGATGACATTAATGCGTTGAGCGAAGCCTTTTCTTTAATGGCCTTTCGTTACATTGATATTGCCCGCGAAGAGCGCCTCAATTCTCTGCTCACGCGCTGGCCGCTATTGCATGAATTAACTGCCTTACAGGAACCTGAACGCTAATGCCGGTTATTGCCTTACAAGGATTGCGTGGTGGTTGCGGTGCAACCTCGCTCAGTGCGGCACTCGGCTGGGCACTCAACGCGTTGCGGGAATCAGTGTTAGTCATCGATTTTTCTGCGTCAAATCAACTGGCTGCCCATTTCAACTTGCCTCTCACTCATCCACAGGGCTGGGTGCCCGCCCTGCTGGAACAGCAGCCGTGGCAGCAGTGTGCGCAGCGTTATCAAACCGGGCTCGATTTTCTGCCGTTCGGCACGTTAAGTCATCATCAAACGTTAACCTTGCAAGCGGCGGATGAGCATTTTGCTGCACCACTGCTTAACGCGCTCCCGGCCCTGAAAGCGCATTATCGTTGGGTGATCCTCGACCTTCCAGCGGATCTTCAACCCTGGCAGCGATCTTTTGCCCATGCAGCCGATCGATTGCTGCAAGTGCTATCGCTGGATGCCAACTGCCAGCTACGTTTGCATCACCCACGCTTCCTGCCGCATACCCTGTTTTTGATCAACCAGTTCAACGCCAACAGCCAGCTACAACAAGATCTCCATCAACTGTGGCTGCGCACGCTGAAGAATCTTATTCCACAGGTCATTCATCGTGATGAAGCGCTGGCCGAGGCGCTGATGATGAAGCAGCCGGTGGGCGAATATCGCCCCCATGCGCTGGCGAGTGAGGAGATCAATACCCTGGCGAACTGGCTGCTGCTGAATGTTGCGGGTGGTCACGCGTGAATCCGTTGCGCTGGCTTTTGGTTCCGCAGGCATGGCAGGCGCTGCAGCGTCGCGCCCGTACAGCACGTCAGCACGGCGCAGGGCGTTTAACCGTGGCGTTGCACCTGCTGTGGTGTGTGCTGGCCTGGTCGCTGCTGCGACTGGAAACGCCCGGCTGGCAACGTATTCTGCAACAGCGTCAGCGCTACTATCCGCAAATCTCACCGCAGCGCCCGCGTCCGTTAGATGCGCTGCGCTACGCGCTGCAGAGTCTGTGGCTGCTGCTGGTGTTGCCACTCGACAACAGCGCGCGCAGTGAACGTAAACGCTTCAACGCATTTAGCTCACTGTTTCGCTGGCGTCAGCAGTTTTATCAATGGTTGGGCACGCTGCCTGCACGGGTAGCGAAAACCGGTTTGCATCTGCGCACCGAGCAACAACTGCAAAAACTGCCCGTGCGCGTGCGTCAGTTGCTGTTTATCACCGCTGCGATTGTCGCCAGTCTGCTGGCGTTACTCTGTATTTCACAGCCGTTTGGCATCACCACCCAGTTTGTTTTTGTGCTGCTGTTGTGGGGTCTGGCGATGATGGTGCGCCGCGTGCCGGGCCGCCTCTCGACTATCATGCTGATTGTGTTGTCGCTGACCATTTCCTGTCGCTATTTGTGGTGGCGTTACACCGAAACCCTGAACTGGGACGATCCGCTGAGCCTGACCTTTGGTCTGCTGCTGATTGGTGCCGAAACTTATTCGTGGTCGGTACTGGTGCTGGGTTATTTCCAGACGCTGTGGCCACTCAATCGCCAGCCGGTGTCAATGCCCCCTGAAATCACTACCTGGCCGAGCGTCGATATTCTGGTGCCGACGTATAACGAGCCGCTGAGCGTGGTGAAACCGACCATCTACGCAGCCATGGGCATCGACTGGCCGCAGGACAAACTCAATATCTACATTCTTGATGACGGCACACGGGAAGAGTTCCGCGAGTTTGCCGCCAGCGTAGGCGTCAATTATGTGGTGCGACCCACCCATGAACACGCCAAAGCGGGCAACATCAATCACGCACTGAAAGTCGCCTGCCGCAGTGACTACGTGGCGATATTTGACTGCGACCACGTGCCAACACGCTCCTTCCTGCAACTGACCATGGGCTGGTTCCTGAAGGATCACCGTCTCGCGATGCTGCAAACACCGCATCACTTCTTCTCGCCTGACCCGTTCGAGCGCAACCTCGGCCGCTTCCGCCAGACGCCCAACGAAGGCTCGCTGTTCTACGGCCTGGTTCAGGACGGTAATGACACCTGGGATGCAGCGTTCTTCTGCGGCTCCTGTGCGGTGCTGCGCCGTACAGCATTAGATGAGATTGGCGGCATTGCAGTGGAAACCGTGACCGAAGATGCCCACACCTCACTACGCCTGCATCGTCAGGGTTACACTTCGGCGTATATTCGTATTCCACAAGCCGCCGGCCTGGCGACCGAAAGTTTGTCCGCGCACATTGGTCAGCGCATCCGTTGGGCGCGTGGCATGGTGCAGATTTTCCGTCTCGATAACCCGCTGTTTGGCAAAGGGTTAAAGCTGGTGCAGCGCTTATGCTACGCCAACGCCATGCTGCACTTCCTCGCCGGGATTCCACGCCTGATTTTCCTGCTGGCGCCCTTGGCCTTCCTGCTGTGCCACGCCTACATCATCTACGCCCCCGCGCTGGCGATTGCGATTTATGTGCTGCCGCATATGGTGCACACCAGCCTGACGAACTCGCGCATTCAGGGACGCTGGCGTCACTCGTTCTGGAGTGAAGTGTATGAAACCGTGCTGGCATGGTACATCGCGCGCCCGACCACCGTGGCGCTGTTTAATCCGCACAAAGGCAAGTTCAACGTCACTGCCAAAGGCGGTCTGGTGGAAGAGCGCCATCTCGATTGGGTGATCACCAAGCCTTACATGATGCTGGTGCTGTTGAATATCGCAGGCATCGGCATGGCCTTCTGGCGCATGGCCTACGGCCCCGCCAACGAAATGCTCACCATTTGGGTCAGCCTGGTGTGGGTGGTGTACAACATGATCATCCTCGGGGGGGCCGTGGCCGTCTCGGTGGAAGCGCGCCAGATTCGCGAAGCGCACCGCGTGGAGATCGCCATGCCGGCGGCCATCGCCCGTCAGGACGGCCATATGGTGCCCTGCACACTGCGTGACTACTCCGATGGTGGCGTGGGCGTCGAACTGCGTGAAGCAGATGCCCTGAAGGAAGATGAACCCGTCTGGCTGCTACTGCGCCGTGGTCAGCAGGAGTTCAGCTTCCCCTGCCAGGTACAGCGCGTGTTTGGCCGCCGTGCCGGTATTCGCCTGCATCAACTCTCGACTCGCCAGCATATTGAATTTATTCAGTGTACCTTCGCCCGCGCCGATACCTGGGCGCTATGGCAGGACGGCTTCCCGGAAGACAAACCGGTGCAGAGCCTGGCAGACATTATGATACTGGGCTTCAAAGGCTATTTGCGCCTGGCGGAGTATGGCCCTGCCCCGCTGCGCCGACTTTTCCAGGTACTGACAGCGTTAGTCAGCTGGCTGGCTTCACTGTTACCACAGGGCATTCGCCACACCCCTGCGGCAATCAAAACCGATTTCACTTAAGTTGATGATAAGACCATGACGAGAAAACTGAGCTGGTTTACCGCCCTGTTGCTGGGCACTGCCACGCTGGCGCAGGCTGCGCCACAGCCTTCAGCGCCCGAGGCACCTCGCGCCGCCGCACAGACGCCGCTCCCGGTGGTTGCTCAACCCCTGGATGTGAATGCGCCGCTGCGCGACAGCCAGCTGCTGTTCAATCAGGTCGCGCCGCCACCCGGCAGCATGACGCTGCGCGGCACGGAACCCACCAGCCAGATCGAGTTTGGGGTGCGCAGTGACGAAGTGGTGACGCGTGCTTTGTTGACGCTCAGTTATCGTCCCTCTCCGGCGCTGATCCCCACGCTGTCGCAACTTAAGGTCTATCTCAACGATGAACTGGTCGGGCTGATCACCGTCACCGCTGACCAGTTGGGCAAAGAGAATCAAACCCAGCTGCCGATCGATCCGCGTTTTATCGGTGATTTCAACCGTGTGCGTCTTGAGCTGGTTGGGCATTACGCTAACGTGTGTGAAAACCCTGCCAACAGCACCATCTGGATGGATATCGGCAAAGAGAGCAAACTCGATCTGACGCTGCAAAAACTGCCGCTGAAGAACGACCTCTCGCACTTCCCGGAACCCTTCTTTGACGCGCGTGATAATCGGCCTTTGCAGCTGCCGATGGTGTTCAGCAACCAGCCAAACCTGGTACAGCAGCGCGCCGCCGGTATTCTGGCTTCGTGGTTCGGTAGCAAAGCCCAGTGGCGTGGACAGTCTTTCCCGGTACTGTATAACCAGTTGCCGAAAGATCAGCATGCGGTGATTTTCGCCACTAACGGTCATCGCCCTGACTTCCTGAAAGACCTGCCGCCGGTGGACAAGCCAACGGTGGAGATGGTGAGCCAGCCCGACAATCCGTACGAAAAAATGCTGCTGGTGCTGGGCCGTGATGATAACGACCTGCTGACCGCCGTTGAAGGTATCGCGCAAGGTGAACTGCTGCTGCGCGGCGATACGTCCACCATCGACAGCGTCAAACTGCTGGCCCCACGCCAGGCCTACGATGCGCCAAACTGGGTGCGCACCGACCGCCGCACCACTTTTGCCGAGCTGACGCAATATCAGAACCAGCTGCAGGCCGACGGCTTGCAGCCGAACCCTATCAGCCTGACGCTGAACCTGCCGCCCGATCTGTTCCTGGTGCGTGCACGCGGCATCGATATGGATCTGATTTACCGCTATACCTCGCCGATTCAGCAAGACGGCTCGCGTTTAGCTGTACACCTGAACAATCAGTTCATGCAGGATTATCCGCTGACGGTAAAAGATACCGCCGGTCAGCAGCTGATGCGCATTCCGCTGATGCAAGGGCTGCAAGACAGCAACCGCCAGTTGACCATTCCGGCACTGCGTCTTGGCGTGGTGAACCAACTGCGCTTCAGCTTTGACTATGCCAATACCTTTATTGGCGGCACCGCCGATGGTCGCTGTGAAACCGTCACTGCCGTTGGTCACCACGTGGTGATCGACGATCACTCCAGCATCGATTTCTCCGGCTATCGCCACTACATCGAGATGCCGTCGCTCGGTGCCTATGCTAACGCCGGTTTCCCTTACAGCCGCTACGCCGATCTCGCGCAAACCCTGGTGTTAGTACAGCCGAAGCCGAATAACGGCGAAGTCAGCACCATGCTGAATGCCTTGGGTGCCATCGGCGCGCAAACCGGTTACCCGGCACTGCGCGTGCAAATGAGCGATAACTGGCAGCAAGCCAAAGACAAAGATGCTGACCTGCTGATGATCGGCGGCATCCCGCAGGATCTGCAGGATGATAAGAAGATCAACTTACTGGTCGAGGCGGCACGTAGCTGGATCAACATGCCTACGCGCCCGATCACCGCGCAGAATGTGCCGGTCTCAGACAGTGACCGCAAAGTGGAAAGCCAGACCGGTATCAGTTCACGCGGCCCGATGGGTGCGATTGTTGGATTCCAGTCGCCGTTTAACGATCAACGTAGCGTTGTCGCCTTGCTGGCTGACAGCCCACGCGGCTGGGATTTACTGAATAACGCGCTGCTCGACAGCGGAAAACGTGCTGCCGTGTTCGGCTCTGCCACCATCGTGCGGGAATCGGGCGTCACCAGCGTGCGCGTGGGCGACACCTACTTCGTCGGCCATCTGCCATGGTGGGAACGCTTGTGGAATATGCTGGCAACTCATCCGGTGTGGCTGGCGATTTGTGCCGTGGTGGTGGTGATTCTGTTTGCACTGATGGCATGGCGTCTGATGCGCATGGTCAGCCGTCGCCGTCTGGCCGAGCTGGATGATGATGAATAAACTGCCACTTGGGCTGCTGATTGCCAGCATCCTCGCGGGCCCCGGCGTGGCAGCCGATGGCCCGCAGGTTTCGCCGGTCGCGTGGCTGCTGATGCAGATCCGCACCGGTGAATCCACCAACAAATACGACCTGGTGCAGCAGTCACTCTATCGTCTGGAAAAAATCGATCCGGACAATCCACAGGTGCTGGCGGCGCAAATCCGCATGGCACTGCGTCAGGGCGATCAGGCCAAAGCGCAGACGCTGCTGGATGAATTGAAGAAAGTGGCGCCCGATGACATCGCCACACGGGAATCCGAAACCGGCCTGCGCTTGATGAGCGCGGAAGGTCGCCAGCAGCTGCAACAGGCACGCTTGCTGGCCACCGCCGGACGCGTAGAGGAAGCTAAAGCGGCCTGGGATGCGCTGTTCCATGGCGTCTTCCCGGACGTCAACACCGAGCTGGAATACTGGCGTCTGGTGGCGCGTTTACCGGGCCAACAGATCACCGCTTATCGCCAGTTGCAGGGGCTGGAGCAGCGCTATCCCGGCAATATCGGCGTAGAACTGCAGCTGGCACGCATGGCGTTTGATAACAATCAGCCGAATGAAGCGCTGAAGCAACTGCGCAGCCTGGCCAATCGTGATGGCGGACGTGATGCGGCTTCAGAGCTGTGGCTCCAGCAGATCCAGAATCAACCGGTCAGCGACCGCACTGTGGCCAGCCTGCAGCAATATTTGCAGGTGTTCACCTCGGGTGATGCCCAGCAGCGCGGCCAGGAAGAGCTGGCACGGCAGCAGAAATTGCTGGCCGATCCAGCCTATCGTCAGCGTATGCGTGGTTTGGCGCTGGTGGATGCGGGCGGCGGGGCCGGTGCGATTGCCTCACTGAGCGCAGCGCTGAAAGCCAACCCCAATGATGCCGAACTGATGGGTGCCATGGGCCAGGCGCAGGCGCGTGCCAACAATCGCGCGGCGGCCATCAGCTGGCTGCAAAAAGCCATTCAGGCCGGGCAAGCCAGCACTCAGATTGGCAAATGGCAGTCCCTACTGCAAACCAACCGCTACTGGCTGGCCATCAATAATGGCGATGACGCGCTGAAAAAAGGCGATCTCTCTGGTGCAGAACGTCAGTATCGCAGTGCGCAGGCCATCGATAATCGCGACAGCTGGGCGTTGATTGGCCTGGGCGATGTGGCTCAGGCACGCAAAAATGAGGCGCAGGCGGAACAGTTCTGGCAACAGGCGTTGCGTCTGGATCGCAGCAATACCACGGCGGTGAGTCGGTTGGCTGGGCTTTATCAAAGACAATCTCCCGCACGCGCCATGGCGTTTATCAATTCCCTGCCTGCCGCACAGCAGCGCTCCCTCGCCGATACCCTGCGTTCGCTGCGCAGTGACAGCCTGCGTGCGGAAGCCGATGCGCTGGCACAACAAGGCCAGTGGCATCAGGCGGTGGTGAAATATCGTCAGGCGGCGCAGGACAACCCTAATGACATCTGGCTCTCTTACCGCTTAGCCGGGGCGCTGCGTAACAGCGGCGCAGAGGCACAAGGCGCACAAGTGATGGACGCCATGGTGCGCCAGCATGCGCAGGAACCCGCCGCACTCTATGCGTGGGCGCTGTGGCTCTCCTCTGGCGATCAGGATGATGCGGCATTAGCGGCACTGCATCGCCTGCCTGAAGCGCGCTGGGACAGCAATATGCATGAGCTGGCCGATCGCTTAACCCAAGACAAAGTCTTCGCCCAGGCCAGCGAACTTCGGGCCAATGGCAAGGAACACGCGGCGCTGGCACTGTTAAACCAGCAGCCCGCCTCACAGCGACGTGACATCACGCTGGCCGACTGGGCGCTGGAGCGGGGTGATGCCCAATCCGCGCTGAACGGCTATCAACGCGTGCTGCAACAGGATGCGCAGAACAATGATGCGGCATTAGGCCGCATTGAAGCGTTAATCGCCCTTAAGCGCACGCAGGAAGCGCGGCAGGCATTGCACGCCCTGCCGCCAAGTGTGGCGCAGCAAAATATCAACAGCGGAAGACGCGTGGCACTGGCCTGGCAAAACAGCGGCGACAGCGTGCGAGCGCAGCAGCTGCTGAATGATTTAAAAAACCGTGTGGCCAAAGAGCCGCCGTCGCAGAGTAAAGCGCTGGTGTACCGCGATGCCGCACGGCTGGAAACCCCTGAGCTGGCGCAGCAGGATTATCGCAAGGCGATGGCCGCCAGCGGCATCAGCCATGATGTACCGATGAGTAATGATGACTACACCCGCCTGACGCGCAATGACGACCAGGATGACTGGCTAAAACGCAGCATTCGCAGCGATGCGGCCGACCTGTATCGTCAGCAGGACACCACCTTCACGCTGGAGCAGGATTACTCACGCGATAAGGGCAACGGCGGCACGTCTGATTTTACCGCGCACACCACCATGATGCAGGCGGAGACGCCTTTCGCAGATGGACGCAGCTTTGTGCGCGTCGATCACGTATTGGTGTCTGCGGGGACTTTTTCGACCACCGACGGCAGCCACAGTGAACGGTTCGGCAGCTGTAATGATGATAACTCAGGTGGCTGTAGCCGCGACTTCACCCAGCGCGATGAAGGTACGTCAATTGGTGTCGGCTGGCACAATGACCGCTGGTCAGGAGACATCGGCACCACACCGCTCGGCTTTGAAGTCACCAACTGGGTGGGCGGTTTAAGCTGGAAAACCGATGTGAAAGATATTGGCGTGACCTTCACCGCTTCGCGCCGACCGATTTCCAGTTCGCTGCTGGCTTACGCGGGTGCCCGCGATCCGTCCGCCAATGGCGGGAAAACCTGGGGCGGCGTCGTGGCGACCGGTGGCTCTATTGGGCTGAGTTACGATCAGGGCGAGGCCAATGGCGTGTGGGCCGATATCAGCGCCCATCAAATTACCGGTGAGAACGTCGCGGATAACAGCCGTGAACGTTTGATGGCGGGTTATTACTACAAGCTGATCAACGAGAACAACCGCCGCGCAACCATTGGCCTCAACAGCATGCTGTGGCATTACCAGAAAGACCTCAGCGACTACACCTTCGGCCAGGGCGGCTATTACAGCCCGCAGCAATATTTTTCGCTGTCGGTGCCGATTACCTATCGTCAACGCACCGAAAACTGGTCCTATGATCTCGGTGGCTCGGTGTCCTGGTCGCAATCGCAAACCGATGGTCAGCAGCGCTATCCGGTCAATCCTGGCTTTACGCTGGCATCCAATCCCACCTCTGACAGCAGCTCAGGTAACGGCTTCGGTTATACCCTGCAAGCGGTGGTGGAGCGCCGTCTGACGCCGCACTGGTCGGTAGGCCTGGCGATGGATATCCAGCAAGCCAAGGATTACACCCCAAGCCATGGGTTGATTTACATGCGCTATTCCATGGCAGGCTGGAACGGGGATATGGACATGCCGCCACAGCCATTGGAGCCGTACGCGGATTTTAAATAAGGGTCTGCACGGGGAATGAAACCGGTCGGCATGAATGCCGACCCTACGCGGATGACGATTGTAGCGTCGCCATTTATGGCGACCGGTACGTCATCCGCACGCTGTGATTGTTAACGCTTCTCTTGATACGCCAGCCACGTCAGCAACTGCAAACTGGCCGAGAAGTAGTTCTGATCCGGCGCTAAATGGTCGCTAAGATAACCGGTTTGGTTCAGGGTCAGATCGCGGATAGCCAGCAGCCCACCGTCCATATTGTATGGCGCAGGGGTATTGGCGAGCACATCAAACCAGGCTGGTGTGGTCATGCGACCATAGCCCTGCCAGACACGCTGGAACGGCACCAGACGTAAGCTCTGCGGATCGTACCACCAGATATTCAGCGGGATACGAATCGCGTCATAGCTGAAGCGGTTGGAGTACCCCACCGCAGGCGCGACTGAACCATCGGCGTTCAGCGCCACCCAATCCAGCGGCAGGCCGGTTTTGCCGAAATGCATATCGCCCAGCAAATCCATCCCGTCATCGATCAAGCTGTTCCACACGCGCAGATGGCTACGATCGGCAAACTCTTTCCATGCCGCAAACAGGAAATAAGAGGGATTCAGCACCACATAGCTGTTTTTGTTGAACCCTTGTGCGCCAGGCAACATCACCGTGCGCCCACCAAAGGTGATCACGTTCTGTTTGACAATAGCCCGCTGAATACGGTCAGAGGTGGACTGATAATCACCGCCCCACTTCTGCCCTGCACGTTGCAGCGCCCATGCAATCAACACATCGCCATCGGACGCGTTGTTTTTATCCGCAATCGGATTGGCTGCACCTGGCGTGTAACGCCAGTAGAACAGATCATTCTGTGGATTGCGTAAATGGCTACGCGTCCACTGCCACAGCTTATCAAAAGTGGCACGATCGTCGTTTGCCACCGCCAGTAACATGCCGTAGCCCTGACCTTCGGTGTGGCTGACATTGTTGTTAGCCGTATCGCTGATACGGCCATCGCTGCTCATAAAACGGCTTTTAAAGGTACTCCAGCCGTCTGCGGCCGCCTGGGCGCTAAAAAACATCACCATGAAACACAGCATCCATTGACGCCAGAACCGCATCACTTTCATCACAGCATCCTATTGATATCGATAATGCAACGTACCGCCGTCGTTCTTCTCGAACGTGACCGGCACCGCCGCACTGCCACCTTGCGCCTGTAACCACTGGGCATAAACGCCCGCCAGCACGGCGCTTAAAGCCAATTGCCAGCGCTCAGCATCCACATTGCTGTCGCCCTGCGGCAGCGCGTGGTGCTGAATGAGAATCGCATTTTCCTGCGGTTGCAGTTGGCTGAAACCCCAGTTGAAACGGGCCAGCTGCAGATTTATTTCGCGCTCCAGATCCTGCACGGTGCGCGCTTCTGCTAAAGGATAGCGTTTTGCCAGCGATGCGCCCACGTCGATGAGAAAACCTTCCGCTTCCTCACCCGCATTGTTCAACATGCTTTCAATCATCACGCTGACCAGGTCGAACCAACCTGGCTGATGTGGATGGCTGACGCGCGCGGTTACTTGCTCACTCATTAGTTGTCTCCGAACATGTAACGGAAGTACAGATTCGCTGTGCTCTCGTTGTAATCGCCAAAGGTGTCGTAGCCTAACTGGCCGCCAATGGTGACATCTTTGTTGATCTTGTAATCGGCACCGGCATGCAGGTTGTAGCCGATACCGTTTTTGCTGTCGCCGCTGTAATAGGCACTCTTCACATAACCCTGATCGGCCAGGCTCTGCATTTGCGCCTGGTATGTCGGATCATTCGGGAAGTAGGCGCTCTTATCCTGGCTGTACGACTGATAACCCACCGAACCGCCGACGTTCACTTTCAGGTCGTCAAACTTGCGGGTGAATTCGATAGGGAATGACACCGACGCATAGTTTTGCGGGCTGAAGTAACCGCCCTGGCCGTAGCTGAAGTAGCTGAGGTTTTTCGAGAAGTCCATCCACGACAAACTCATCCCGGCTTTCAGTTCGCGGTCATCGGAGTGGAACGGACGCACATAGGCACCGGCGGTCGCCTGCACGCTATTGTTGCTTGCCACGTTTTCACCGATGTAGCTGTACGCACCACCGCCCACATAGAAACCGGCATCGCCGTTATCGTAGCTCAGTAAAGCGTTACCGCCGTTTTTGGTGACGCGGCCCCAGCGCTTACCGCTGGTTTTGTCTTCGACGCCAACGTAAGAGAGCAGGCTGTCAGTCATCGCGCGACGTTCACCGGTGAGGATCAACGTCAGGAAGTCAGTCAACTTCGGCGACCACTGCACACCACCGACCAGCGTGCTCAGATCCTGCCCGAGCGGGGTACTGCCGAGGTCAATCTTGTAGCTGTCGCCTTTCAATGCCAGGTTCAACTCAACGCCGGTGGCCTTCTGCGAATCGGTGGACGAGGAAGGCACATCGTCAATTTTGGCATCGCCCGAGGCCACCACATTCCCCTGCACCAGGGCGTTGGTGCCGAAGCGACGCCATGCGTCACCGGCCGCACTGCCTGCCGTCAGAGAAACCGGGGTCATAGTGAAGTCAAAGCGTGACTCGCCAAACGGCACGGTGGAGAAAGTCAGCGGCGCTTTGGCTTCGGTCAGTTTACTCAGACCCGATTCGCCATCACGACCGCGCACCTGCATTTGCCCCTGCACCCAAGTACCGGTTTTTTCTTGCAAATCGTCCATCATGTTGTCGATTTGACGCAGCGTCTGGCTCTGCTGCACCGCTGGCGTATTACTTGCCAGCGTCACGCCTGCGGCACTGCTGGTGGAGGCATCCGGTGCTGACTGCCAGGGCATAACTGCGCCATAGGCAGAAGGAGAACCTGAAACCGGCGATGTGCTGCGGTTGATGAACGGGTTGTCGGCCAAGGCCAGACCACCAACGCTCGGGACGCTGCCCGTCTGTGCACCTTGCAGGCCAATCAACTGACCGCGTGCGGTGCGCAAGTAACTCATCGCCTGGCTGTGCTCGCCGTTGGCTTCTGCCACACGCGCCAGCAGCAGCAGACGGTCTGGCGTCTGCTCATTGCGCAGGCCACGCGTTAAGGTATTCGCCTTATTCACATCATTATTAGCCAGCGCCACATTGATGGCTCCGGTACGCGCGTCTTGCGTTGGCGTATCCTGGGTCATCAGGTAGTCATACACCACGCCCGCTTCTTTGTTCATCTTGCCGGACTGATAGAGACGCGCCATCGCGAACATCAGATCGCGGTTTTGTGGATCGTGCTGCAGTGCGCCCACCAGCTTGTCATAAGCGGCGGCGTACTGTTTCTGCTCGCGCAGGCGATCCACTTCATTGATCACGTAACCGTTACGAATACTCGCCAGCTGCGTGGGTGTACTGCGCGACTGCAACTCTGGGCTGCTGAGGAAGCTCTGCGCTTCGGTATTCAGGCCAGCCTGGTTCAGCACCGCCACCTGAGCGGCATAGTCACCGGCGTTACCCTGAATGCCACGCTGCATATTGCTGCGCACCACCGACACGGCGGTAGTGAGATCGCCCGCTTTCGCCAGCTTCTGCGCCAGATTGCCCGCATCTACCGGGTTGGCTGGCGGGGTAGAGGCCAGCGCACGCAAGGTGTTAGCCGCTGCCGCATTTGAACCCTGCGCCAGATACTGATCGGCGGTTGCCATTTGCAGGTTGAAATTCACACGCTGCGCCAGTTCGCGCATGTCGCTGCTCTTGCTGCCGTTCGGAATGCGCGACAACAGTAAACTGGCCTGCTGCCAGGCACCGCTTTCGCTGGCGTTCAAGGCGCCGGCATACAGCTCATTGGTGCTGGCCCCGCTGCGCATGGCAGGCTGCATAATATTGGCGGCCATCATGTTATCGCCCTGGGCGCGATAAATACGCGCCAGATCAAGACGCAACCAGCCGTCGTTCGGGTAGCGCTGGATACCGCTGTTGAGTGTGGCAATCGCTGCACTGTTGTTACCGGCAGCCAGTTCACGTTTGGCCTGCGCACGGATCGGATCGGTGCTGCTGCCGCGCGGTGCCACGCTCTGACGCACACTGTCTGGCAGTGATGCCAGCAAGGTATTCGCCTCTGCGCTGCGGTTTTGCTGACGCAATACGTAGAAAAGACCTTCTTTGGCATTACGGTTATTGGCATCCGTTTGCAAGATAGCGCGATAGGTTTGCTCTGCCTGATCGAGTTGATTGCTGCGACGCTGGACGTCCGCGCGGAACAGCTTCGCCGCAATGCCTTTCTCACCGTCGGCCTGCGCCAGCGGTTCACTCAGCGCCAGCGCCTGGGCGCTGTCACCGTTCTTCAGCGCCTGCTGGGCAGTCGCCAGCTGGGCATAAAAGCGCGCATCCGCCGCCTGTTTCTGGCGTGTATCACTCTGGTCGCCGCCCAGCTGCGCGGCGCGTGTCAGGTAGTCCGCCGCTTCGGCGTAACGCCCAGCACGCTGAGCCACATAGCCCATACCGGCCAGCGCATCAGCATCCTGCGGGTTGGCCTGCAGCACCTTTTCAAAGTTGTTCTGTGCATTACTGACATCACCGCTGTTCAGCGCGGTAAAGCCAGCGCCTTTCTCAGCTCCACCGACGTTTTTACGGTAGTAATCCATCACCGCATTGTCCTGCGGGTGGCGCTGCTGCCAGGTTTGATACAGCGAAGCATCGGACGCCTGTGGCCCCAACCACAGCAACGCCTGACGCAATGAGCGGTCAGCATCTTTATTGCCATCGGCGAGGGACGCGAGCAAATCGATCCCCTGACGACGGGTGGATTCCTGATAGGTCATCGCCTTACCCAGCGCCAGTTTCGCGCCGGTATCCTGCGGATGGTCGGCAGAGAACTGACGCAGCGCTTCTACCGCCTGGGGCAGCAGCGCGCGGTCACCCGCCATCGTCAGGTAATACTCTGCCGCCACGCTCGGGGGTGGCTCATTACCGTTAAAGGTATTACGCCAGGTTTGCAGTGACGCCGCGATGTTGCCGCTGCGCGCCTGCTGACGCGCCAGCGACAGCTGCGCCTGTGGAATGGTTTGCAGCTGACGCGCGTTATCCAGTTCGGTGAGATGCGGATCGTTGGGTGATGCCGCGCTCAGGCGTGCACGCCACTGCGCCGCTTCCGCCGTGCTACCGCTCTGCTGCGAATAGAGCGCCAGCAGATAAAGCGCCTGAGTGTTGTTTGGCTCCACCATCAGCACTTTCTGCAGCGAAGATTTGGCTAAATCGTCATGCGCTTTCTGATGCCAGTAAGCCGCCTGATCGAACAGCGCTTGTAACGCAGGATTGGTACTCTCTGCCGCGAACAGCGGCTGAGAGAGCGTCAATGCCCCACCCAGAATCAGGGCATGACGAATACCGGCACTTAACAGATTTTTTTTCATTGTTTTTATCCTTACTTCTTGCCGGACTTGCTATCAGCTTTCGGGTTGAGACGTCGCCACGCATGACGTTTCAGCATCGCCCAGGCGCCACCGCCTACCAACGCTGAGAGCAGCAGTGCCGCCAGCGCCATCAGCACGGAGTGCTGGTTGGCATACCACACCACCATCATGTACCACGGCATTTCACCGCTCGGGAATTGCGGTCCGACACGGAAGCTGCGAATGCCGTTCTCATCGGTGATGATGGCGGTATCGCCACGAATACCGGCGTTGATGCGTGAAGAGTTCAGGTCCTCATGCAGGCGCAGCAACTGTTGGTCACTGGTCGCCACGGTCATCACCACCAGACGATCCGCATTCCATGGCGAGCGATAGCTGACAAAGCCACGCCACGCTTCGTTCGAGGAGAAGTAACGATCGGCATCCAGCTGCTGGCGATACCAGTCACCGGTCAGCCAGCCGCGCAGTTTGTCCCAGGTGGTCGGGTCTTTCACGCCCAGCGTATTGCCACTGGTTTCATACGGCGTATTCGCCAGCATCTGCTGGTTAAACTCGCTGTTCTGCGTGGTGCTCACCGCCAGCAGATCGCTCTGCTGCAGACGCGTCAGATTGGTGCCGCCATTCGGCAGGCCAAACAGCACCTGGTTCTGCACCAGCGGCACGCCTGTGGCGTTACCGGCGCGTGAGGACATATCCAGCAGCGTGGAGATCTCGGCATCGGTAGGCTTTTCAGGCAGCAGCAAGGTGGTCTGCGAGAAGTCCGCCAGACGTGAGAACGGGAACGACGCGCCCACGAAGTACGACAGGTTAGGCAGCATGGTGAAGTGACGCGTGTGGCTCAGATCGATCCACGAATCATCTTCAATGCGGCTCTTGATGTTGTTGTTGAGCAACACACCGCAAGGTGCATCCGCTTTCGGTTTGATGTTGAAGTACAGCGCCAGCTGGTTGTCACCGTAAATCAGATACGGCTCCAGCTTCAGGGTGTAATGCTCCTGACGCGCGTCGCCACCCAGACGATGCCAGGCGCTCTCCAGCAGACCGACTTTATTTACCGTCAGGTTGCGCAGGAACGTGCCGTTAATCATCACGTTAAGGAACGATTTGTTCTCATCAATCCAGCTTTCTGATGGGAAACGGTAGTGCAGTTCCACCGGAATGGTGTCGCCATCCCACATGAACAGGTCCGGTGCCGCGCGGAAGTTGACGCTCAACGCATCGTGCCAGATACCGGTGGTGGTCAGGCTTTGATCTTTACGCAGCAGCTCGCTCAGGCGCACTGGACGGCTGGTATTGATCCAGCGTGGCGCGTCATACGGCTTACGCACACCAATCTGCTGTGGCTGAACGTTCAGGCTGCTGGCATCCGTGGTCAGCGGCTGGGTGGTTAAACGGTTTGCCGCCTGCCGTAACTGCGCGTCGTCCGCTCCTACCACTAACAGCAGTTTGTAGACCGGGTTGTTCGGGTTATCGATCACTTGCAACAGTGGGCCATTGGTGGCCGGCAAGGTCACCGAACCAATCTTGTCACCCGGATGACCGACCAAAATGCCGTTGTGTTCTGGCAAATCACCACGCACAACCGGGAAACGGATACCGCGATAATCAGACTGAATCCCCATCCAGGAAGCCACTAAAGCCGCAGCGCTCACGCTGTCAGGTGCCACATTGGCGGCAAAGCCAAAGGTCACGCTGGCGGGCGTCATGCGTTGCGCATCAATGAACGGACGCGGGAAGTTGCGCAGACTGGTGCCAATATTCAACTGCTGCCCTTCAAGGCTCAGCGTGGTTTTCGGCAGAATTGAGACCTGATACTGCTGCGCACTCTCTTTTTCGCACAGCAGCTTATCCGCATCGTTGATTTTGAAGCTGAGGTTGTTGCTCGATACCACCATCGCCGCAGGGATATCCAGCTGATAGTCGCTGACATCGCTGTCGCTGGAGCCCAGCGGCAAGGTGCCCAACGGCTGGCCGTTGAGCATCAACTGCAGTGAGGTATTGCGCGCCGCCAGCGCTGCAGAAACACGCAGCGACAGGTTGAGATGCGCATTGGTGATTACTTCATCACTTGGCAGGGTGAACACAATACCGGATTGCAGCTGACCACCGGTCAAGGTAATGCCCTGCGGCTGGCCCATCTGAGCCACCGTAATCGTGCTGCTTACCGGCTGGTTCAACATCGCGGTAGTTGGCGCGGCGGCTACCGGCGCAACAGGGGCAACGCTCGGCAACACCATTTCCGGTGCAGGAGCCATATTGTTGTTCGTTGGCGCACTATCAACCGGTGCAGGCGCCGCGCCCGTCGTATCGGCTGGCGCAGCGTTCTCAGTGGCGGGCGCGTTGTCTACCGGTGCGTAAGGCGTGGCACCGGCGGCTTGTTGTAACTGCGTATCCGCTTCACTCTGAATCCCTTGCGGTGGCGGCACGTCAGACAGCGCCGAGCTGTCTTGGGTGACCGCAGGCGTTTCCGCCCAGGCAGGGGCGAGCATCAGCGCCGTTGCCAGCGAGCTCGCCAGCAACGTTTGAGTCAAGTTCTTCATGCAGCGCTGTCCTCTTTTACGGCGGCCTGGTTGTCACGCTTATGCTTCTGACGGCGATCTTTCCAGGTCAGCCAGAACAGCTCAAACACGGTACGAATAATGGTGCCCAGTGAAACCAGCGGGTTGTCCTGCTTGTACTCGGGCTGAATCCACGCATCGGCACGCGCCAGTACCACGCGCACCAGTTCACGGCGGCGCGAGAGCGGCATATCGCCAAAGCGCAGACGAATGGTTTCATCATCGCCGGAGATTTTGCTCACCGGGATAGTGATAGCACCCGATTTCAGCAGCAGGTCAATCTCTTCGATTTCATCGGTCTCGTGGCGATTGTCTGGCGCATCCAACTGCGCACCACCCATCGACAAGTCGCTGGTTTGGGTACGTGAAGAGATGCCGCTCGCATAGTGAATCACCGCCGGAATCTGCACTTCGATACGAATGGTTTTACGTACCTGCTTGGTTTCACGCGCCACGGCAATGGCCGCCATCAGGATGATCAGGCTGAACACCGCCCAGCCGACGTTGAGCGCGATAACATAAGGGTCAACACCAAAGTAATCATGCGCCGTGGCGCGCACCACGCCCGCCACAATGCCGATAGTCAGCAGCACGGCGACAATCACATGTGGACGCACGATGTGGAAGTCGAAGAAGCCCTGATCCAGCAAACCGCCTTTATCCGTTACGTTAAATTTCCCGCGCTTAGGGGCCAGCATGGTCAACAGCGTCGGAATCACGAGGTGGAAACACATCACGGTTTCGTAGATTTCACCCCAGAAGGTGTAACGGAACTTGCCGTTCATGCGGGAGTTGACGTACAGCGACATCACCAGGTGCGGCAGCACGTAGGCAAAAATCAGCGAGGCTGACGAGTGAATGATGTTCAGGTTGAACAACAGATACGCCAGCGGTGCCGTCAGGAAGGCCACGCGTGGCAGTCCAAACTGGAAGTGCAGCATGGCGTTGAGGTAGCACAGGCGTTGCTGCCATTTCAGACCGCGGCCAAACAGCGGGTTATCAACACGGAAAATCTGCGTCATGCCACGCGCCCAGCGGTTACGCTGTATGACGTGCAGGCCCAGACGTTCGGTGGCCAGGCCGGCAGCCAGTGGAATCGCCAGGAAGGCAGATCCCCAGCCCAGACGCTGCATTTTCAATGCGGTGTGCGCATCTTCCGTGACCGTTTCAACAGCAAAACCACCGATTTCTTCTAACGCACTGCGACGGATAACCGCACAGGAACCGCAGAAGAAAGTCGCATTCCAGTTATCGTTGCCCTGCTGCACCGGACCGTAGAACAGTGCACCTTCGTTTGGAATGCTGCGCGCAGCGCGCAGGTTACGCTCGAACGGGTCCGGAGAGTAGAAGTAGTGCGGCGTTTGTAACAACGCCAGCTTAGGATCTTTCAGGAACGGGCCGACCGTTGCTTGCAAGAAAGTACGGGTGGCAACGTGGTCACAGTCAAAGATGCAGATCAGCTCACCTTTGGTGATTTTCATTGCATGATTGAGGTTACCGGCTTTCGCATGGCTGTTGTCGTCACGGGTGATGTAACCCACGCCCACATCCGCCGCAAACACCGCAAACTCACTGCGCTTGCCATCATCCAGCAAATAGACTTTCAACTTGTCGCGCGGATAATCGATGCACTGGGCCGCCAGCACGGTATCACGCACGACATCCAGGCTTTCGTTGTAGGTCGGCACGTACACATCCACCGTTGGCCACAGGCTGGTATCCTCCGGCAGCGGTTCAATGGTGCGTTTCAGTGGCCAGGTGGTCTGCAGGAAGCCCAGAATCAGGATCAGCCAGACATACAATTCGGCCAGATATAAACCGATGCCGAGAATGGCTTCGATCTCTGAATTAAATTGCAGCGTCTCTGTGGTGCGCCACCAGATATATCGGGTCGACATCAGCGCAGAAAGAATAACCATCACAACGGTTATTTTGCGGCTTTTGCTGAAGCCCAGTAGAAACATCATCCCGATGCTGATTAAGCCAAAAATATATTGTTTTTGGCTGTCCATAGGCGTGATGACGATTACCGCGGCGACCGGTGCAAGCACCAGTAGCAGCAGGTAAAACCCGAGTTTACTCATGATTCACCCTAAAGAAGCTGTGTTGTTATTATTGCGCCAGGCAACAGCCTGGCTTATTTAATAATGACTGCGAATGGGCGCCTGAACTTCACCGTTACCCACGGTAATATTCAGGATATTTGCCACACGTTTGGCCACCAGTTCGATATCAAACGCGGCCGCAGAGGCAGGGCTGAAATCAAACACCGACTGTTGTGAAGCATTGGCTTCCGCGACGCTTTCATCGCGGTGCACCACACCCAATAAGTTCTCACCCAGACGCTGCTGCATAAAGCCGGTGACTTCACGGCTAATATTGCGGCGGTTGTCGCTCTGGTTAAGCACAAAATAATGACCACGTTTATTATTCAGTGGCTGACCTATCATGCGGTCATTTTCTATTTGCGGCAGAAGCGAGACAGAAGCGGTATCTGCAAGCATCACCACTAAATGCATATCGGCAAGCGCGGTCATGGCTTTAAGCGCCGGACCTGGACCTGGAGGAAAATCAGCAATAATCACCAGTCCCGGATAATTCAGCACGGTATCCAGACCGCGTTTAAGGAAATGTGGATCTTTAACCAGATTCTCTTCGAAACGCTCACGCTGATCTTCAGTGACGTCACCGTACGGCATAACAAAAATATTACCGCCGGTGGTGAGAATGGACTGGCTCCAGTCGGCCTGCTCTTCAGAGCGAGCAACAAAACCACGGCCGTCGTGCAGCGGTACACCAAAATGCAGACGCAATGCGTTCTGGACATCGAAATCGATTGCCAACACCTTGCTGCCGGCACGCGCCAGACTCCATGCAAGATTGGCCGCCATGGTGGTTTTCCCTACTCCCCCTTTAGGCGAGCACACACAAACTAACGGCATAGCGCGATTTTCTCCAGTAACGGTTTTAGTAGTGTTTCTTTAGAAATATTAGCAGGTTCCGCGGGGCGTGAACGGAACAGCGCACCAAAGCGAGACGGTGCAGCAGCAGCCGGCTGTGCCGGTGCGGCAAAAGTCGGTGATGGTGCAGGTGTCGCAACCGGGCCAGCGCTAACCACAGTGTGTGGGGCGGGCGCAGGTTTGGCCGCAATCGGTGCGGGTGCTGCCACGAGGGGCGCAGGTGCTGCGACAGGTTCAGCAACCGGTTTCGGCGGCGGCGGCGGAAACAGCGAAGTGGTCGCCTGGCGCTCAACCACGGTCGCTTTCGGCGCTTGCGCGATTGCTGAAGGTGCGGGTTTCACCGCTGGAGCCGGTGGGAATAAGGAAGAAACACCACTCAGCGGCGCAGCGGGCACGGATTCTAGCGGCGCCGTCGCGGCCAGGCTGTCGAGAATCGATCCGCGCGTAGTGCTGCCAGCGGCAGCGATTGGCGCCTGCAGAGGTGCAGGTTGCGCAGGTGCGGCAAACTCATCACCACGGATCGGTTGGGGTTGCGGCAGGTCAATGCGCTGACCGCTGCCTAATTCCGGCTCATTATCCGTCGCCAGCTGGCGAATAATGGCCCATTGGCTGTGATCCGCGTCCTGCGATTGCCCAGACATATCCTTAAAAGCGATATCAAGCGTGTGCGTTTTTTCTTTGAAACGCTGCAGATCGTCGTAATTCTTCATGATCAGAGCCTGTAAAAACGGGAGGGAATTTGCCTGGAATATAACACACACATTAAAAGACGGTGAGAGAAATCTGATTATTAAAACAACATATTCAATAAAAGAGTTTTATCTTGCTGATTGAAATTCTACATATGCAAATAGCATGCTGTTATTTATGGTCGGAGATTAATTAATATCGATTAACTGAAATAATAACGGGGTTAACATTAACCTAACTTACTGAAAAACCTTCAAAGTGGTTCAAGTTACGGATTTTACACCTGTGTGATAACACTCACACAATCCTGACATTATTCAGAATTTGCCTTAACGATTTATATCGTAATCAGGACCAATTTATTACTGATTCACTGGCGTAATACATTTCAGACCTCTTTTTTTTCTACGCACTCAGCCGTTAATTTTACTGAAGTATGAACCCGCAAAAAAGAAAGGCTCCCGAGGGAGCCTTTAGCTATTTTTGGCGGTAATTTACGGAACGCCCACTGGCTGATTCTCATCCTGATCAACCGCAAAGCAGGCGATTTGCTGTTCGCCATACTGTTTTAGCTTGGGCTGCAATTGTACACAGCTGCCAAAACGACGGCGGCAGCGCGCGTTAAAGGCACAGCCCGGCGGTGGATTAAGCGGGCTGGGCAACTCACCGGTAAGTTTGATGCGCTCACGGCGCTCATCTGGATTGAGTCGCGGCGTGGCAGACAGCAATGCCTGAGTATAAGGATGGCGAGGATTGCTGAAGATCGCCTCTTTGCTGCCTTTTTCAACGCAGCGGCCCAGATACATCACCATCACTTCGTCGGCTATGTGTTCAACCACGGACAGGTCGTGAGAAATGAACACATACGACAAACCCAAATCCTGCTGCAAATCCATCATCAGGTTGAGTACCTGCGCACGCACCGAAACATCCAGCGCCGAGACAGGTTCATCGGCAATCAAGACGTCTGGGTCGAGCATTAAACCACGCGCAATGGCGATACGCTGACGCTGCCCACCGGAGAACATATGCGGGTAGCGGTCGTAGTGTTCGGTTTTCAGACCGACCTTCGCCATCATCTCCAGGGTTTTTTCACGGCGTTCCGCTTTGCTCAGCGAGGTGTTGATCACCAGCGGCTCTTCAAGAATCTGGCTGATTTTTTTGCGCGGATTCAGCGAGCCATACGGGTTCTGGAAGATAATCTGAATTTTCTGGCGACGCAGCTTCTGCGCCTGCGGATCGTGCTTTAGCAAATCCTGACCATGCCAATAGAGCTGCCCTTCGGTTGGCGTTTCAATCATGGTTAACAGGCGACCCAGCGTGGATTTACCACAGCCAGACTCCCCCACCACCGCCAGCGTTTTGCCACGCTCAAGGTTAAACGAGACGCCATCCAGCGCTTTGACCAGGCGCTCCTGGCCAAACAGCCCTTTCTTCACCGGGTAGTGTTTTTTCAGGTCAATCGCCTGCAGCAGGTAATCCTGCTCAGTGTTATTAAGACTCATAAGTCGGTCTCCCGGCATCATCCAGTGGGAAATGGCATTTAGACTGGCGGCCCGGAATGTCGCGCAGTTCAGGTTCTTCACGGCGGCAGCGGTCGGTCACGTACGGACAGCGTGGGTTGAGCAGACAGCCGGTTGGGCGGTCATATTTGCCCGGCACCACACCTGGCAGCGAAGCCAGACGCGCTTTATCAGCGGCAAACTCCGGCAGCGCACGCAGCAGCGCCTGGGTGTACGGATGACGCGGCGCTTTGAAGATATCCACCGCTTTTCCGCTTTCCACCACCTGGCCTGCATACATCACGATGATGTGCTGCGCGGCTTCCGCCACCAGCGCCAGATCGTGGGTAATCAGGATCAACGCCATGTTTTCTTGCTTCTGCAAATCCAACAGCAGTTCGATAATCTGTGCCTGAATGGTGACGTCCAGCGCGGTGGTCGGCTCATCTGCAATCAACAGCTTCGGTTTGCAGGCAATCGCCATGGCGATCATCACACGCTGGCTCATACCGCCCGACAGCTGGTGCGGATAGACATCCAGTCGCGAAGCCGGGTCGGGAATGCCCACCTGCTCCAGCAGATCGATAGCACGCTGACGACGGGTGCTTTTGCTGCCACCCTGATGCACTTTCAGCGCTTCCATAATCTGGAAACCGACGCTGTAGCACGGGTTAAGGCTGGTCATCGGGTCCTGGAAGATCATCGCCACTTCAGCGCCTACCAGCTGGCGGCGCTCTTTTTCGGAGATGCGTTGCAGGTCACGCTGGTTGAACTCCAGTTTTTCGGCCATCACACGGCCGGGGTAATCAATCAGCCCCATGATCGCCAGTGAACTGACAGATTTACCCGAGCCGGATTCACCGACAATCCCCACCACCTGGCCTTGTTCAACCTGGTAGCTGATGCGGTCTACGGCGCGGAACGGTGTTTTTTCGTCGCCGAAATGCACCGATAATTTTTCTACATTTAATAATGCCATCTCGGTGCCTCTTTACTGCTTGAGTTTCGGGTCGAGTGCGTCACGCAGACCATCGCCCATGAGGTTGAATGCCAGTACAGTGAGCAGGATGACGACACCAGGGAACGTCACCACCCACCAGGCACTTTGCGCATACTGCAACACGTCTGAGAGCATGGTGCCCCACTCTGGTGTTGGCGGCTGCGCCCCCATTCCGAGAAAGCCCAACGCCGCCATATCGAGGATGGCATTGGAGAAACCTAATGACGCCTGCACAATCAGCGGTGCCAGGCAGTTAGGCAGAATATTGACGAACATCTGGCGCAGGGTACCGGCCCCCGCCACGCTAGAGGCGGTGACGTAGTCGCGGTTGACTTCCACCAGCACCGCAGCACGGGTCAGACGGATATAGTGCGGCAAGGCGACGAAAGTGATCGCCAGCGAGGCGTTGACAATCGACGGGCCGAAGATCGCCACCAGCACCAGTGCCAACAGCAAGCTTGGCAGCGCCAGCATGATGTCGACCAGACGCATGATCACGGCATCCACCACTCCGCCGAGGTAACCGGCCATCAGGCCAAATATCACCCCGAGCACCAGTGACAGCACCACCACCAGGCAACCCACCAGCAGAGACAAGCGCGCACCGAACATCAGACGCGAAAGGACATCGCGGCCAACGTCATCGGTGCCGAGAATAAATTTCCAGCTACCGCCTTCCTGCCACACCGGCGGGTGCAGCAGCGCATCGCGGAACTGTTCAGCAGGCGCGTGTGGCGCCAGCACATTGGCGAACAGCGCGATTAGCAGCATCAGAATGATGTAAACCAGGCCAATCACCGCGCCTTTGTTACGTTTGAAGTAGTGCCAGAATTCCTGAATGGGGGTCATCGGCTTGGGTGCAGCGGTCACGCTTGCGGGATCAACAGTAGACATGATTCCCCCTTATTTCTTATGTCGAATGCGCGGATTAACCACGCCGTACAGCAGATCAACCAGCAGGTTGACCACAATAATCAGAATCGCCACCAGCAGCACGCCACCTTGCACCACCGGATAGTCACGGCGCTGCAGCGCTTCAATGAGCCAGCGACCGAGTCCCGGCCATGAGAAGATGGTTTCGGTCAGAATCGCACCGGCCAATAAGGTGCCAACCTGTAAACCGATAACGGTGACCACCGGCAGCATGGCGTTACGCAGTGCATGCACCACAATCACGCGCATGCGCGTTAAGCCTTTAGCGCGCGCGGTGCGGATGTAGTCTTCACCCAGCACTTCCAGCATCGAGGATCGCGTCATACGCACAATCACCGCCAGAGGAATGGTGCCGAGTACGATGGCCGGCAGAATCATGTGCATCACGGCATCTTTGAAGTCACCCGGTTCGCCCCAGATCAGCGTATCAATCAGCATGAATCCGGTCAGAGGATGGCTATCATCAAGGAAGATGGTGTCACTGACACGCCCAGAGACCGGCGTGAGGTTCCATTGGACCGACACCAGCATGATCAGCATGATGCCCCACCAGAAAATCGGCATCGAGTAACCGGTCAGTGAGATACCCACCGCAGTGTGATCGAATACGGAACCGCGCTTCACCGCCGCCAGAACCCCCACAGGAATCCCCACGGCCACGGCAAAGATCATGGCGCAGATACCGAGTTCCAGCGTGGCTTTGAAACGGGGAACGAATTCATCCCAGACTGGAATGCGGCTTTTCAGCGAGATACCGAGATCGCCATGCAGCACACCATTGATGTAGGTGATGTACTGTTTCCACATCGGCTGGTCGAGACCAAACTGGGCCATCAGTTGGGCATGACGTTCAGGAGAGATACCGCGCTCGCCCGCCATGATCAGCACCGGGTCACCGGGGATCAAATGGACAAACGCAAAGGTCAGTAAGGTAATACCGATAAACGTTGGGATGACAAGGCCCAGACGTCGGAGTATGAATTGCAGCATAAGCCGGGTTCTCAGTCTTTTCCCGTGGCGTTGCCGCCAGGGTCTACATTGCTCACAACACGCAGCCGGCATGGCCGGACGCGACGCAAGAAGCGCTTCAAATACCCGTCAACCTTCACGCTGCAACTGCGTTGGCTTCATTCGCTCACCCCAGTCACTTACTTGAGTAAGCTCCTGAGGATTCACCAATTCGCCGCCTTGCTGCAGAGTGAATTATTTAGGGTATGCATTAATTTAGCCGGAAAAAAAGTGCGGAGTTCGGGCGACGAAGGGGCCGCCCGAGGGCCAGCAGCGCTGGCCCTACCCGCGATAATCCGAAAGGTTATTCCTGGATATCGACGTTTTCGAAGTGATGTTTGCCTAATGGATCAACCACATAACCGGTCACTTTCTTACTCACTGGCTCATAGACGGTTGAGTGAGCGATGATCAGCGCTGGCGCCTGGTCATGCATCACTACCTGAGCCTGCTTGTACAGTTCAATACGTTTGTTGTGATCGGCTTCAGCACGTGCAGGCTGAATCAGGTCTTCAAACGGCTTGTAGCACCAGCGAGAGTAGTTAGAACCGTCTTTCGCCGCTGCACAGCTGAACAGCGTGGCGAAGAAGTTATCTGGGTCCCCATTATCACCGGTCCAGCCCATCATGACGGTCTGGTGTTCACCGGCTTTAGCACGCTTGAGGTATTCGCCCCATTCGAAGGTGACGATTTTGGCTTTGACGCCAATTTTCGCCCAGTCAGCCTGAACCATTTCGGCCATACGGCGCGCGTTCGGGTTGTAAGGACGCTGTACCGGCATTGCCCACAGGTCGATGGAGAAGCCATCTGGCATGCCTGCTTCTTTCAGCAGTTCTTTCGCTTTAGCAGGGTCGTAAGCGTAGTCTTTGACAGCATCGTTGTAGCCCCACATGGTCGGTGGGATCAGGTTTTTCGCGGCCTGACCAGCGCCCTGATAAACCGCATCAATGATGGCTTGTTTGTTGACCGCCATGGTCAGTGCCTGACGCACTTTGACGTTATCCAGCGGTTTTTTCTCGGTGTTGAATGACAGGTAACCGACGTTCAGACCAGGCTGTTCCATCAGGTTGATTTTGTCATCTTTTTTCATGCTGGCGATGTCAGCCGGGTTGGGATACGGCATGACCTGGCACTCACCTTTCTGCAGTTTGGCGTAACGCACAGACGCATCCGGGGTGATGGAGAAGACCAGGCGATCAATCTTCGGCTTGGTGCCCCAGAAGTCTGGGTTCGCTTTATACAGAATGCGCGAGTCTTTCTGGTATTGCTGCAGCACGAACGGACCGGTGCCCACTGGGTTGAGGTCCAGTTTTTCTGGCGTGCCGGCTTTGAGCATGTTGTCCGCATACTCTTTAGACAGGATTGAGGCGAAGTCCATGCCAAGGTCAGCAATGAACGGCGCTTCAGGACGGGTCAGGGTGAAGCGTACGGTGTAGTCGTCAACTTTGTCGATTTTGGCGATCAGCTTAGGCATGTCCATGCCTTCGAAGTATTCGTAGCTGCCGCCAGAAACACCGTGATATTTGTTGTTTTTGTCGAGCTGGCGCTCGAAGGAGAACACGACGTCATCGGCGTTGAATTCACGGGTTGGCTTGAAGTCTTTGGTGGTTTGCCACTTCACGCCTTTACGCAGGTGGAAGGTATAAGTTTTACCGTCCGCGCTGACGTCCCATTTTTCTGCCAGGCCCGGCTGCAGCTCAGTGGTACCGGTTTTGAACTCAACCAGGCGGTTGTAGATCGGTACGGAGCTGGCATCGTAAGTGGTACCCGATGTGAAGAGCTGTGGGTTGAAGCCTTCCGGCGAACCTTCTGAACAGTAAACGAGGGTTTTCGCCTGGACACCCGCGGCAACAGTCATAGCAATCAGGCTAAGACCGACCTTCAGCATCCTGGATTTAGCCAGGGAGTTGATCATGTTTTGCTCCATTGTGATGTGATGTTGTGTGCGTCGCCCGACCTCTGAATTTTTTTATGCGGTTCGGGCAGCATGCGAGTGGTTTATTTTCTCCGACAGAAGAACGCTGTCAGGATCGCCCTACTCTGCATGTTATTGACGCATCAATTTGTCAACAGTTGCAAAGAAGGTCAATACAAGGTGGGGTTATTTACACAGAGTGTGAGTAAGTGCAAGCAACGATAAAAAACAGCCTTCTCGCGCTGAGCCAAAATTAAAAAAGGTGATAAAGCGCGCAATGCCGCGTGATTATCTGGCTATGTAGCCAGATGACAGTGATTATCACCGCTAAAAAACGCACAAAACTTGTTGGTAAATGTCGATTATCTGAACGATTCCCCGTGCGTTATGACGTTCAGGCAGCGAAATATGCTGGGTTAATGGCATAAGAAATCAGCAAAAAGCAAAAAGCGGTCATAAGAAGAATGTGTCGCGAATTAAGGGAGCAGGGTCGATTGGATAAGGGCTTGAGTATCGAGATAGGGATAAATAGCATGAAATTGGAAGTTTTGATGTGAAAAGGGAGATTATCAACCTTTGTTAAACCTAAGTGCTTTGAGTTTTGCGTATGGCTCAGAGAAGGGGGCTCGATCGCAAAGACGGCGTAAATACATCCCTGTAGCCTCTACCGCCGGAGTATTCGCCCCATCCATGGGGCTCACCCGCAAGCGGGCAACGCTTCGCGTTGTGCAAAATTGCTCCCGGCAATTTTGTCCATGCGGCGGACGCTTTGCTAACCGAGCCCCCTTCCCATCGCTAATTGGCAGCAGTTTCGCTTTTCTAAAAGCACGCAGGGAGTTGGGCAAAGGAGGGAATGCGGGGTCCGGAGTAAAGCGTCACACGCCAGGGATGGCGTGTGCCGAGCGATCAGGGACGAGACAGCGTCTTTACGGAGTGGCCCCGTATTTCATCCTGACAGGTACGTTTTTGAATGGCTTCTATATCGCTGCCCAACACAACGCAGCGGAGTTGAGCAAAGGAGGGAATGCGGGGTCCGGAGTAAAGCGTCACACGCCAGGGATGGCGTGTGCCGAGCGATCAGGGATGAGACAGCGTCTTTACGGAGTGGCCCCGTATTTCATCCTGACAGGTACGTTTTTGAATGTAAGCAGCCTGATCTACAGACGAAAAAAAACCCGCTTTTACAAGCAGGTTTCTTAAATATGGTCGGCGAGAGAGGATTCGAACCTCCGACCCACTGGTCCCAAACCAGTTGCGCTACCAAGCTGCGCTACTCGCCGATGGGGGCGAATATTACTGCTCCCACTTTAGAGCGTCAATCCCTTTTCCATTTTTTCCAGCCGATCGCCTGAAAAGCAAGCAGTGGGGCAAAAAACCCCACCGCTCAATGGTTTCACAGCAAAGCTTACAGCGTTTTAGCTGGGGTCGCGGCAGGCGCCTGACACCAGTTATTCGCTGGGTTAATTCCGCCATCCGGCGAACTGTAGCCCAGACAGCCTAAAATCGTATCAAACAACTCCACATGACGATGGGTCTTACCCACGCGCTGCTGGGCCTGTAAACGATCGAAGTTACTGCGATTGGTCGGGTCAGCCAAATACTTATCGGAAGCCCACACCATCATCGGCACACGGAACTGCTCTGGCGGGGCCATCTCACGCGGTGTGCCGTGCAAATGCATATTCTCGCTGATCGACTCACCGTGATCGGCGGCATAAAACACGATGGCTTTCTTATCACGCAACTGATCGAGCACGCTATCCAACATAGTATCGACATACAGAATCGAATTGTCATAAGCGTTAATCAACTGCGCTTTACTGCAGGTCTCATCCACGCCCATACACTCGGGCTGATAACGGGCGAAACTGCGCGGATAACGCTGTGAATAAAGGTAATGTGAACCCTTAGTATGCAACACCACCAAATGCTTACCTTTCGGGAAACGCTCCAGTGAAGCCTGCAACTCCGGCACCAACAACATGTCATCGACGGCTTTACCCTGGTTACGCTTCTCTGAACCGATTTGCTCGCGGAATGAGAAATTATTCACATCGGCATTATCGTAAAACCACACTTCGCTCTGCATCGCGAACAGCTCGGATGTGAAGCCCAACTCCTTCATCACCGCAAACACATTCTGCTCTTTCAGCGTGCGCCCTGGGTTATCCATGGTGCCGCCTTCGCGCACAAACATACAGCGCAATGACAGCTTGGTTGCGGTATCGCAAGACTCACCACGGAACGCCACCAAATTCTTTTCTTTCGACAGCTTCGGCGTGGTATCTCGGTCATAACCCAACAGGCCCATATGATCCCAGCGCGTGGTCTCGCCAATCACAAACACCACATAGGTATCATCAAGCCCTGCTGGCGCAACGTAAGTAAACTTCTTCGCCGGGTCCAGCAACTCCGCGCCATCCATCTCCTCATCGACCTTGGTCCAGGCAAACAAACCTAACGCCGCAATCCAGTTAGAAGGCAAATAAGAGTGCGCCACCACACCGCCGTAGCTCGGCAAATCAATATTGGTGATCTCTTCATTCACCTTTTGCAGCTTGTCGAAATAACGAATCGGCAGCCACACCAGTGCCACGCTCAGCAGCAACACCAGGGTCGGCTTCAAACGCTGCCCTGGCGTCTTTAACTGCTCAAACAGTGTCTGGCTCAGATTATTACGCCAAATCAACAGCAGCGGCAGGGCGCTCACCAGCACCATCCACACCACAAAATGCAGGCCAATCACTTCTTTTGAAAGATCGACATCGGTGGTCATCACCGACGCGACAATGCCGTAGCCAATCACCACGTTGAAGAAGGTCATGTAATAGGCAGCAGCGACCGAAATCACTACGCACAGGGTGGCGAGAATGCGATAGGCCCACTTTCCACCGAGCGACAACAACCGCATCAGGAAGAAGGTCAGCAACACCGCGGCCAGCACTTCTGCCCCAGCAGACAGCCAATCAGTAAGGGTGGATTTCGTTAAGAAGCCGTCAAAACGGCGATAAAAAATCGGCAAATTCAACAAGATGCCGAGATACAACGCAAGCAGCAGCGACAGCTTTTGCTGCGTTAAACTCTTAATATAATTCATCTATTTTTCAATTCCTGACCCGGTGTCAATAAACCAACCTTAAATGTGACTATTTAAAGTCAATAGAGTTCGTCCGTGAGAGAGAAAAGCGCAAGCAACGAGCAGGAACGGGACGAATCTGAACCGGAACGGCATTGAGGGCGCATGCAGCGCAGCAGTAGAACATTTAACCAATGGTTAGACCAGCGAATTGTATTTCGATCCCATTAAAGGTGAAAAAGGCCCCTCTCGGAGCCTTCACACAGCATCAGTTAATAATATTCAGCGTCACATCAATATTGCCGCGTGTCGCATTGGAATACGGGCAAACGATGTGTGCCGCATCTACCAGCTTCTGCGCTTCTGCTGCATCCATCGCTGGCAGGTGAATGTTCAGTTTGGCTTCGATACCAAAGCCGGTTGGGATTGGGCCAATACCCACTTCACCTTCAATCCACGCGTCTTTTGGCATGGCGATCTTGTCACGGCCAGCGACAAACTTCATTGCACCAAGGAAACAGGCTGAATAACCCGCCGCAAACAGCTGCTCTGGGTTGGTCACTTCGCCGCCTGCACCGCCCATCTCTTTTGGCACACCCAGCTTCACATCCAGCACGTTATCAGAGGATGTCGCACGTCCATCACGACCACCAGTGGCTTTGGCTTTTGCGGTATAAACAACTTTATCTAAAGACATGATAACCTCACTATTCACTATATAATCGCGCACGACTTATCAATGCGCAGTTTTTACCTTGATATAAAGAATGCCGCCGCAGCGGCATCCACCCTTTTTATCTGGCGCGATTCAGATTATCGCGCAAATCATCCAGCTGGTTTTTCAGCGCCGTCATGGCTTCATTATCACAGGCTGTGGCGCACTGTACCGCTTCGGGAATGGTTTGCGCTTTCTCACGCAGCGCACGACCTTCATCGGTTAACGTCACCACCACCTGACGCTCATCCTGGCGCGAACGCTGACGGCGCAATAATCCGGCGGCCTCCAGACGTTTCAGCAACGGCGTCAGCGTGGCGGAATCGAGGAACAGCTGCTCGCCAATCTCCGATACTGTCACGTCATCTTGATTCCACAACACCAACATCACCAAATATTGCGGATAGGTAATCTCCAGCCCGGCCAACAGTTGACGGTAGACTTTATGCATCGCGAGATTCGCCGAATACAGGGCGAAACAGAGGTGTTGATCAACCTGGAGTGGCATCTGCTTCACTTTTTTGTCATCTTGTTTACTGTTCATGCGATTCAATATAGATAGCGCGCTAGACAATTGCAAGCAACTTTATTCCGGAGCGTGAAAGATGCGTGATTCACTGGAAGAGCAAGCGCGCCGTTATGCCACGCAAGCACATGCTGCTGCGGGACAGCGTCGCAAATACACCGATGAACCCTATATTGTGCATCCAGCCGCAGTAGTCGAACTGGTGCGTAGCGTCACCGATGATGAACAGATGATTGCCGCCGCCTGGCTGCATGACACGGTAGAAGACACCCCCAGCACCTTACAGGACATCGAAAGTCACTTTGGCCCGCGCGTGGCAAAGCTGGTCGATATGCTGACAGACAGCGCCCAACCCAGTGCGAAAAATCGTGCCGCTCGTAAACTGGCGCACTTTCGTCATACCGCGGAAGCCTCACCCGACGCGCAAACCATCAAGCTGGCGGACATCATTGATAACACCCGCGCCATCGTGCAGTTTGATCCCCACTTTGCCCGCATCTATCTGGTGGAAAAACAGATTCAAATTCAGCTATTAAATGAAGGCGATAAACAACTGTGGAAGCAGGCCGAGCAGATTATTCAGCACGGAATCGGCCAACTGGCGCAACCGCCACACAGCGTGCCGGAGAGTTGGTTTGTGAAACAGGCGGCGAAATACGGTGGATTGAGCTGAAAAAAAACCCGCCGTGCAGGCGGGTCAGAGAACCGATAATCGATCTTAATCCAGCAGTTGTCGCCCCAGATACGGGTTTGCTTGCAACAACTTCATCAATTTACGTGCCGTAGCGGATGGGCGCGTACGTTGCGCCTCCCAGCTTTTTACTGACGAAACGCTCACCCCCATCACGCGGGCGAACTCATCCACCTGCATGCCGGTCATTTCGCGTAAACGCTGTGGCTCGGGAACTGATAATTCATTGAGGGAGATTTCTGATACGGCGTGCTGCGCGTCACGTGTCAAAACAATCTGCTCAAGGCTACTAAGCAACTCGACCATTGGATCTTTTATTTCCATAGAGAACTCCTTAAAACTCACTATGAAGCACGTGAAAGTAGAGAGGTAAGCGCCAGTTGGCGCTGAAACCGACGTGTTGCACACTGCGAAAGATGTCAAAACGATGCAACAAATAGCCGGGACTCTTAGTATGGGTCAGATCCCCGGCTTTGCTGCCTGATTGCTGATTATTTTTTATTCTTACTTATGTCACAGCGGGATCGATCACCATAAGTAACTGACCCGCCTGCACTTGCTGCCCGGCCTGGCGATACAGCGTATGGATTTTTCCACTCACCGGCGCCACGATCGGGATTTCCATCTTCATCGATTCGAGAATGCCTACCGTGGCTCCCGCTTTAATGTCACTGCCTTCGTCAACCAACCATTGCCACACGCTACCCGCCACCTGGCTCTCTACCGGGCGACAACCCGCAGGCACCGCGATCTCTTCTGAACTCTGTTCCTGCAACTGACTGTCAAACGTAAACTGACCTTCCGCACGCCAGCGCGCCAGTTCGCTGTCGAATGCCTGCTGGCGCTGCTGCTGGAAGTGTTCAATCTCTGCGGCCTGTTCCGTCAGCATCGACTGATAATCTGCGAGGCGGAATTCGCCCTCCTCCACGCGCAGCGGGTAATCCCCCCACGGGAAGCGTTCGCGGATCGTCAGTAACTCCTCGGCGCTGACCGGATAAAATCGGATTTGATCAAAGAATCGCAGCAACCACGGCTGGGTAAAGGCTGCGGTCTGTCGATCGCGGTTCCACATCTGCATAGTGCGGCCAACAAACTGGTAGCCCCCCGGCCCTTCCATGCCGTACACGCACAGATATGCACCGCCAATGCCCACCGAGTTTTCCGCTGTCCAGGTGCGAGCAGGATTGTACTTGGTGGTGACCAACCGATGGCGCGGATCGAGCGGCGTCGCCACCGGCGCACCGAGATAGACATCGCCCAGCCCCATCACTAAATAAGCGGCGCTGAACACAATCTCTTTCACCGCATCAACACTCTCAAGGCCATTGATGCGACGGATAAATTCGATATTACTGGGGCACCAGGGCGCATTGGGGCGCACCGACTGGTCATAACGGGTGATGGCTTCACGGCAAGCGGCATCGTCCCAGCTGAGTGGCAACCACACCGTGCGTGACGGCACGGCCGCATCAGACAAGTCGCCCAGTCGCTGATCAGCGTGCAATATTTGCGCCAACAGCTCACTTCTTGCGCAGGCCTGCGCATCGTAATGCACCTGCAGTGAACGGATGCCGGGGGTTAACTCTTGCTGACCCGCCAGTGGATGCGCTTCCAGCCACTGCATCAACGCGTGCACGCGAAAACGCAGTGCGATATCCAGCATCAGATCGCCATATTCCACCAGCAGGAAACGGTCGCCCGCTGCACGCACGCTGAGCGAAGGACGCCCATTCGATGCCGCATGATGGTGCAACACGGGATCAATCAGGGGCAGTGCAGCATTCACTGTAAGCGGTGCTGATTGCAGTTTGATGATCTCTTCACCTTGCGCCTGCGCCAGACGATCGGCGGTAGTCAGATCGATCGGCAGAAAGCGCACACGATCCCCGGCTTTCATCTGACCCAGCTTCCACAGGTCGGCTTCGACAACCGTGGCCGGGCAAACAAAGCCACCCAGCGAGGGGCCATCGGGGCCGAGGATCACCGGCATGTCACCGGTGAAATCCACGGTGCCGAACGCATAGGCGTTGTCGTGGATGTTGGAGGGATGCATACCCGCTTCGCCACCATCGCTGCGCGCCCAGGTGGGTTTGGGGCCGATCAGACGAATACCGGTGCGGCTGGAGTTGTAGTGCACCTGCCACTCCGCAGCAAAAAACTCCACCATATCCTCATCGGTGAAAAAGGTCGGCGCACCGTGCGGGCCATACACCACCCGCAGCTGCCACTCCCCGTTGAGCGCGGGCACTAAAGACGCAGGAAGTGTCGCCTCTGGCAACAGCTTAGGCGAGGCCAGATGCAGTACGTCACCGGCACGCAGTGCGCGTCCCGCGTGTCCACCAAATTTACCCAGCGTAAACGTACTGCGGCTACCGAGGTAATGCGGCGTATCCAGCCCGCCCGCCAGCAACAAATAACTGCGGCTGCCCGCACTGACCTCACCGAGCGTCAGGGTTTGCCCCGCTTGCGCACGGATAATCTGGTGCATCGCCAGCGATTGCTGATCCAAATCGGCGGCAATCGGCGCGCCGGTAAGCACAAAGCTGCACGCCTGATTAAAACGCAGGGTCGGGCCATGCAGCGTGATCTCCAGCCCGGCGGCTTGGGCATCATTCCCCAACAGGCGGTTGCCCAGTTGGAATGATCGGCTGTCGAACGGACCGGAAGGTGGCACGCCAACGTGCCAGTAGCCCACGCGCCCCGGCACATCTTGCACCGTGGTTAAGGTGCCACCGCTGAGAATGTCCAGCGTTGGGGGCTGCCACTGGACGCCGCCCAACGTGGCGGTAATGACACGCCCTTGCTGCACTTCCGGCAGTGCGCAGAGATGGCGCAGCCAGAGCAAATTGGTTTCGATACCGTAAAGCGCAGTTGCATTCAGCGCCTGCGCCAGGCTATTGAGCGCCAGATCGCGATTGGCGGCGTGCACAATCACTTTTGCCAGCATCGGATCGTAGAAGGGCGACACCTCCATACCGCTCTCGACACTGCTGTCGATACGCAGCGTGGCCTGATCGATTTCGGCCGGGAACTGCACATGGCTGAGTAAACCGGCGCTCGGCTGAAACTGCTTAGCAGGATCTTCGGCGTAAAGCCGCACCTGAATGGCGTGGCCGTGCGCCACGGGTTGAAGAGAGGCAAGAGGCGGCAAGGTTTGTTGCGCCAGCTCCACCATCCAGTGCACCAAATCGACGCCGTAGACCATTTCCGTCACGCCATGCTCAACCTGCAAACGGGTATTCACTTCAAGGAACCAGAACTGCTGGCTGGCATCGTCATAGACATACTCTACCGTTCCCGCGCTGCGATAGTTCACAGCACACGCCAGCCGCACCGCCGTGGCCTGTAACTCGGCGCGCACTGCTTCGCTCAATCCCGGTGCCGGCGTTTCCTCCATCACTTTCTGATTACGGCGCTGCGCCGAGCAGTCACGCTCGCCCAAGGCAATCACGTTGCCCGCGCCATCGCCAAAGATCTGCACTTCAATGTGGCGAGCGCGCGCGATAAATTTCTCTAAAAACACGCCATCATCGGCGAAATTATTGCCTGCCAGGCGTTTCACACGGGTAAAAGCCGCTTCCAGCTGTGATGCATCATCACAGCGCTGCATGCCAATACCGCCCCCGCCCGCAGTGCTTTTAAGCATCACCGGGAAACCAATCTCATTGGCCATCACCTGCGCTTCTGCCAGCGAGGTGAGCAGGCCACTGCCCGGCAGCAACGGCACCTGGTTTTCCTGCGCTAATGCACGCGCGCGATGCTTGAGGCCAAATGCCGCCATCTGCTCAGCGCTCGGGCCGAGAAACTGCACGCCAGCCGCGACACAGCGGGTGACAAACTCCGGGTTTTCACTGAGAAATCCGTAACCTGGATGCACCGCCTGCGCGCCGCTTTGTGCGGCAATCTCCAGTAATTTGTCTTGGTTAAGGTAAGTGTCTCGTACCTGCCCATCGCCCAACGACCAGGCTTCGTCCGCCAGACGCACATGGCGGGCATGGCGATCGGCTTCGGCGTACACCGCAATCGCCCGGATATTCATTGCTTGCAGGGTACGGATAATACGCACGGCAATCGCGCCACGGTTGGCAATCAATACGCGATCAATCATGAGTGAACTCTCTTATTACGGCAGGTCGTCCTGCGCGGACCGTGACGGCTAAAAACGGGTCGTCCCGTTGCGTCAAAGGATCACCACACGCTGACTAAAATGGGCGTTGGGTTGTAACCGTTGCAAGGGTTGTTGAGCTGCGGGCAGTTGGAGATCAGCACCAGGATGTTCATCTCCGCCACCATCTCGACATATTTGCCCGGTGCCGAGATGCCGTCGGCAAAGGTCAATCCGCCTTCATTCGTCACCGGCACATTCATAAAGAAGTTGATGTTGTGGGTGATGTCGCGGCGCGTCAGGCCGAATGCTGGATTCTCTGCCACCGCCAGCATCCAGCTATCGCGACAGGAGTGCATATGCCGTTTTTCCAGATCGTAACGCACGGTATTGCTCTCGCAGGAGCAGGCTCCGCCCAGCGTATCATGGCGACCACAGGTATCGGCGGTGATAGTCAGCATCGGGCGATCGGCATTGGACCGCAGCACGCTACCGGCGCTGAGGAACACATTCTTCTGCCCACGCAGCGTATCGCTCATGCTGTAGCGCTCGGCGGTGTCGTCAGCATTAAAGAACAGGGTATCGGCCGCCTGATTGCCTTCCAGATCGGTAATCCGCAACGTCTGGCCCGCTTCAATGCGCTGTAACCAGTAATCCCCGGCATTGACCTGCTGCTGGAATTGCGCATCGACGAGGTTGAGCACACTTTCATTGATCATCACTCTTCTCCTTGCAGCTGATACAGCGTGTTATTGCGCAGGCCGCGCTGGTTTTCACTGCGTTGCAGGCAGATGTCTGGCAGCGGCGCGCGTTGGGCATCGAGTTCGATCTGCACCGGCTGGCGCGGATAGTCGCTGGCCGTACTCAATGGATGGGGGCAGGTGTGCAGAATGACTAAAGTGTCCATGGCAAAGCGCAGACGCACGGAGGCACCCGGCGCGCCCTGTTTCTCCAGTTTCAACGTGCCGTTATCATCGGCGCGCACCTGGGCAAACAGGTTGAGGCAAGCTGCCATATCACGCTGGCCCAACCCATACTTCGCCAGTTCGGTGAGGAAACTGTCGTAACCGTTTTGATGGCGCAGATTGCGCGCTTCCTGATAATCACTGACGCCGAAGCGCGCGGCGGTTTGCTGCGCGTTCAGCGTGCCGCACACCGTTTCGTGCCAGCCAAAACTGTCTTGTTCGATGCCGCAAAAAATGCGCCCCATATCGGAGTAGAGGCAGTGCCCCGCCGTCAGGCGGAAGGTGTGTTGGCACTTCAGCGTGTCGGGCGCGTTGTAGCGCTCCAGCAGATTTTCCGGGTTATAAAACAGCAGGCCCACATTGGCACCGCCTTCGATATCGGTCAGCGTCAGCGCAGTGCCGCTGCGCATCACCAGTGACCAGTGTGAACCCGCCGGTAACAGCGTTTGATAAGCATTCATGCTTCTCTCCTTTAAGCCACCTGCGGCTCAGACGGCAAGCCAGCCGTAGGCTGATCGCGGTCGAGTGGCAGGTCATAAGTGATAGTGGCGCCCCAGGCTTCTGGCGCATGCGGGTCGTGACGCAGTTTGTCGAACACCAGCAGGCGCGAAGCCAGGCTGAAGCCCTCCTTCAGGTCATGGGTGATCATAAAAATGGTCAGGTTGTGCTGTTGCCACAGGCGGGTAATCAGCTGGTGCATCTCGCTGCGAATGCCGGGGTCGAGGGCGCCAAACGGCTCGTCGAGCAACAGAATGCGCGGTTGCTTCATCAGTGCCTGTGCCAGTGCCAGGCGCTGCTGCATGCCGCCAGAGAGTTGGTGCGGATATTTGCTCTGCGCATGTTCCAGCCCCACCTGCGCCAGCATCGCCTGCGCTCGCTGGCGAATCTCCAGCCGTTTCTTCCCCCACACGCGCCCCAGCCAGCGTGCGGTGCTGAACTCTTCCGCCAGCATCACGTTGCCCAGCACCGTCAGATGGGGAAAGACCGAGTAACGCTGAAACACCACGCCACGCTGGGCATCCGGTTCGTCCGGAATCGGTTCGCCATCGAGCAGCAGTTGCCCTTTGGTCGGCGATTCGGTGCCGAGCAACATGTTGAGAAAGGTGGTTTTGCCGCAGCCGGATGCACCGACAATGGCCACAAACTCGCCCTCTTCCACGTCGATATTGAGTCGCTCCAGCACCACTTGATCGCCGTAATGCTTTTGCAGATTTTTCAGTTGCAGTAATGGCATCGCTCGCCCCTTGGTTATTTCGCGTGATACCACGGCCAGCAACGACGGCTAATTAGCCGCAGCAGCAGGTCGAGCATAAAGGCCAGTAGGGCAATCCATGCTACGTAAGGCAGGATCACATCCATCGCCAGATAGCGACGCATCAGGAAGATGCGATAGCCCAGCCCTTCGGTGGCCGCAATGGCTTCTGCGGCGATCAGGAACAGCCAGGCGGATGCCAGCGACAGGCGCACCGCATCAAACAGGCGCGGCATCAGTTGCGGCAGGATCACGCGCCACAACACCTGGGCACTGTGGCCGCCCAGCGTCTGCGCTTTCACCAGCTGTTCACGCGGAATTTTCTGCACCTGTAGCTGCAAATCACGCGCAATCAGCGGGGTGATGCCAATGACAATCAGCACCACCTTTGACACTTCACCTAAGCCGAAACAGATAAACAGAATCGGCAGAATCGCCAGCGGTGGCACCAGCGCCACTACCGTCACCAGCGGTGCCAGCACCGCACGCACCACCGGTAATGCCCCGGTGAACAGGCCCAGCGCCAGCGCCAGCAGGGCGCTGATCACTACGCCACTGAGCAGGCGCATCAGACTGGCGGCAGTATCGGTCCACAGCAGGTATTCACCGGTGCGCGGGCTGGGTTCAAACGCCATACGGCTGATGGCCTCGCCCATGGCATTAAATCCCGGCAACAGTTTGTCTGCGGCGTTCAGGCTAAGACGCGCATCCGACGCGAACAGATAGACCAGTAGCAGCGCCAGCAGTGGCAAGATGCCAAGCAGCAGGCGGCCGAGCGGCAGCGGTTGGTAGTTGATCAATTTACGCATCGGCTTCGCCTCGCTTACAGCTGCCCAGCGGCCGCCAGTTTGGTGTATTCATCGGTGAAGCGCAGTTTCAGGTTATTGGCATCCCCCCAGTTACCGGCTGGCGTTTCTACCCCCACCACATCGGCACTCGGTGCGCCTTCACCTAGCAAGCCGTGTTTGAAGGAGAACTCGGCGACCAGTTGCATGGTGGCTTTAAGCTGCGGGCTATCGACAAAATCGAGGGTGGTTTTGGCATCGCTGAACAGGTGTGTTGCCGCCAGTTGCTGATCAAATCCCGCCAGATCGGTGCCTGATGCCTGCGCCATTTGCGTGCGTGCTGCTTTCGCGCTTTCGCTCTGGCCCGACATGGTTTTCAACGTTTCATACCAGGCACCGGTCAGCGCTTTGCCAAGCTGCGGGTACTTTTTCAGGGTTGCGGTGTTCACCACCAGCAAATCGAGGATTTCGCCCGGGATCTGAGCAGAGGAGAAGACTAAGTGACTGTCCGGCTGCTTTTCCGCTTCGGCCAGCAGCGGGTTCCAGGTCACGATGGAGTGCACATCCTGAGTGCCAAACGCGGCCACCAGATCGGCATCAGCGGTATTAACCACTTTGACATCCTTCTCGCTCATGCCGGATTTCTCCAGCGCACGCGCCAGCAGATAGTGGGACACCGAGAGTTCCACCAGATTGATCGGCTTGCCTTTAAGCGAGGCGATATTGCCTTTGCCTTTCAACAGGATGCCGTCATTGCCGTTGGAGTAGTCGCCGACTATCAGCGCGGTGCTGTCCACGCCACCGGTGGCCGGAATGGTCAGCGCATCCATGTTGGTCATGGTGCAGCCGTCAAAACCACCGGCGGTGTACTGGTTCACCGATTCGATGTAGTCGTTAACCTGAACAAACTGGATATCAATGCCGTATTTATCGGCCCATTTTTTAACGATGCCGCTTTGTTGGGCAAAGTCCCATGGCATCCATCCTGCGTAAATGGACCAGCAAATCTTGAAGGAGGGTTTATCGGCGGCCAGCGTGTTGACGCTGAACAGCACGGCAGTGCAAAGCAACAGCAGGCGAAGGCAGGCTTTGATCATGAGGATTCCTCTGACGTTAACGGGCTGAAATAAAGCAGGAGGCGGCGAGCAACGATCTCGCTTTCCTCCCGGGCTTTTATCCCGCCGTGTAACCGTCAGAGGACGGTCGGTCACTCTCGGACCAGCATCTTTCGATCGGAACCCTAGTGACCCATTGCAAATTGTCTGGCGACGTCGGTTGCCCGCTATCGCTCCTGCATCTGATTAATGACATTCAAAAAAAGTGCCAATATTTATCTCATTGAAAAAAAGAAGAATTATTAAATTCACCGCCGGATGATGACCGATCACTGCACAGCCATGCAGCAGCTGCGCACCAACATGTCGCAAGCTGCGTAAACCTGAATTTGATACAGCTCGCAATTTTTGACTGGCACTGAAAAAACTTTTACTGACTGTTCAAAGGGTTATTCCTTTCATCGCACCGCCACAGCCGAACCAATTCAACATTGGTTCACTTCTTGCCTAAGCTGAGAAAGCCCATTGCTCAGCGTTTCATCAATAAAACTGCTGGATAAGCCGGAATACCGATCTTTTTCTGATGTTTAAACAGGCGAACCAATCATGAATCATTCGTCAGAGAGCGCCCGAAACTCCAGTTCTGCCCTGGAGCAATTGCGTCAACTGATCCAGCAACACGAGCAGCAACCGGATCGCGCCCTGCCGACGGAACGTGAATTGGCGGAACGCTTTAATGTCGGTCGTCGCGAAATCCGCCGCGCGCTGGATGTGCTGGAAGAAGAAGGACGCATCTGGCGTAAACAGGGCAAAGGCACCTTTGTGGGCCCAGCGGCCCCGGTTCAACCTCTGGCGCTGCACGATCTGCCACAGCAATCCAATCTGCTGGAAGTGATGGAAGCGCGTTTACAGCTGGAGCCAGGGCTGGCAAGACTTGCCGCCCTGCGCGCCAGCAAAGAGCAAATTGCCCTGATGCAGCGCCTGCTGGAGCGTATGCACGGTATCACTGCGCCTGAAGATGGCGATCAGCATGAACTGTGGGACAGCGCCTTTCATCGCGCCATTGCGGAAGCGGCCGGTAACCGCCTGATGCTGGGTCTGTTTGATGCGTTGGATGCCGTGCGCCGCGACCCCGGCTGGCAACATTTGCGCGTGCAGGCACGCACTCCGGCCCGTCTCGATACCTACGACAGCCATCATCAGCGCCTGGTCAATCACATTGCGCAGCGCCAGCCGCACGAAGCCGCCGCCGCGATGCGTGAGCATTTGCTGGCACTACAACAGGCGCTGCTGGAAGCGCTCTACTCTCACCAAGAGGAGTCGCCATGAGCGGTCACCCGGTTTTAGCGGTACGCAATCTGCGCGTCAAATTTCGCGGTTCTCCCGTCACGGTGCTGGATGATATTTCCCTGACGCTGCATGCCGGGGAAACCCTGGCGCTGGTCGGTGAATCCGGCTGCGGCAAGAGCATCACCTCATTAACCTTAATGGGACTACAGCCCAACAGCGCCGAGATTATGCAAGGCGAGATGACCTTTGATGGGCGCGACCTGCGGAATCTCAGCGCCAGCGACTATGCCGATTTGCGAGGCAATCAGCTGGCGATGATTTTCCAGGAGCCGATGACCTCGCTCAATCCCGCCTTTACCCTCGGCGACCAGCTCAGTGAAGCGGTAATGCGCCACCGTAACGTCAACCGCCGCACCGCATGGGAAGCCGCTCTCAGCATCCTGCAAAAAGTGCAGATACCCGCACCGGAGATGCGCCTCAAAGCCTATCCGCACCAGCTCTCTGGCGGCATGCGTCAACGCGTGATGATCGCCATGGCGCTGATTAACCAGCCGAAACTGCTGATTGCCGACGAACCGACCACCGCGCTGGACGTCACCATTCAGGCGCAGATTCTGGCGCTGCTGAATACCCTGAAGCAGGAAACCGGCACCGCCGTGCTGATGATCACCCATGACCTGGGCGTGGTCGCCGAAGTCGCCCAGCGTGTGGCGGTGATGTACGCCGGACAGGTGGTGGAAAGCGGCAGCGTAGAGGAAATTTTCAACGACCCCCAGCACCCTTACACCATTGGCCTGATGGGATCGATTCCCAGCCTGAGCGGCCGCAGCGGCGCGCTGGCGACCATTCCCGGTCAGGTGCCGCTGCCGGAAAACATGCCGGCAGGTTGCCGATTCGCCAACCGCTGCCCGTTTGCCGAAACGCGCTGCCAGCACAATCGCCCGGCGCTGCGGGCGCTGGCCCCCGATCATCAGGTGGCGTGTTTCCGCGCACCGCTGGAACAGTACGTTGCGCTGGGAGAGATCGCATGAACCCGATTTTAGAGTGCCGTGATTTAAGCAAAACCTTCGCTGGGCCCACCCGCCTGTTTCAACGCAACCGTGGCGTCACGGCGGTGGACCGCGTGTCGTTACAGGTGATGCCGGGCGAAACGTTGGCGATTGTCGGTGAATCCGGCTCCGGTAAATCGACGCTGGGCCGCTTGCTGTTGCGCCTGCTGGCAGCCAGTGCGGGCGAAGTGTTGTACCAGGGCGAAAGCATTACCGATGCCAGCGGTGCGCGCCTGAACCAACTGCGCCGCGAGCTACAAATCATCTTTCAGGACCCTTTCGCCTCACTGAATCCGCGTATGACGGTGCAACAGATTGTCGGCGAACCGCTGTGGCTGCATGAAAAGCTGAGCCGCGAAGATCGTCACGCGCGCGTGGCCGAGTTGCTGCGCACCGTGGGTTTACCCGCCGCCTGGGCTGAGCGCTATCCGCACGAGTTCTCCGGCGGTCAGCGTCAGCGTATCGGCATTGCCCGTGCGCTTGCCTCTCAGCCCAAACTGCTGCTGGGCGATGAGCCGGTTTCGGCGCTGGACGTTTCTGTGCAGGCACAGGTAGTAAACCTGTTGGAGAGCCTGAAACAGCAGTTCGGCCTGACCATGATCATCGTCGCCCACGGTCTGGCGGTGATCCGCCATATGAGCGATCGCGTGGCGGTGATGTACCTCGGGCAGATCGTGGAAGTCGCCAGCGTGGACGAGATTTTTGATGCCCCGCTGCACCCTTACACCCAGGCACTGATCGCCTCTGCCCCGCAGATGCAGCCGGGGGCCAGCCGTCAGATTCCGATGCTGCAGGGCGATCTGCCTAATCCGGCCAATCCACCGTCCGGCTGCCGCTTTCACACCCGCTGCCCTTGGGCCACCTCGGATTGCCGTCAGTTTGAACCGATCAATCAGGTATTGAGCGGTGGACGCCAGATTGCCTGTCATCGCTGGCAGGAGATTAACCGCGATCGCAGCGTCATCACCATCGCACCGCCTTCCGCTGCCTTTTTACGACGCCGCGCGCTGTTTGAGCAGGCCGTCAAACAACAAGCTTAACCCTCTGGAGATTCGCCTGTGAACAAAGCTCGTCATACGTTATTCACCGCCTTAAGCGGCTTGTTACTGCTCGGTGCCAGTGCCCACAGCCAGGCTGAAAGCGTTATTCGCATTGGTCTGGGGGCCGATCCGGACATGCTCGATCCCCATCTGGCGCGCACCTATTACGGTCGCTTTGTCTTTGCCGCGATGTGTGACCGTCTGGCGGATGTGGATGAAAATCTGAAGGTGGTGCCAGGACTGGCAACCGACTGGGCATGGAGCGATGAGGGCAAAACGCTGACCATGAACCTGCGCAGTGGCGTGACCTTCCAGGATGGCGAAAAATTCGATGCCAACGCGGTGAAGTTCAATATTGAGCGCGCGTTAACGCTACCGGGATCGCTGCGTAAAAGCGAAATCTCCTCGATTGACAGCGTCGAAGTGAGCGGCCCAATGCAGGTGAAATTCCACCTGAAAAAACCCGATGCGGCGCTACTCAGCCAGTTAACCGACCGCGCGGGTGCCATGCTGGCCCCGGAAGCGGCGAAAAAACCGGATTTCGCCACGCATCCGGTCTGCTCCGGCCCGTATCAGTTTGTCAGCCGCGTGCAGCAGGACCGCATTGTGCTGCAGCGTTATAACAACTACTGGAATAAAGACGCCTACCACTTCGATAAAGTGATCTTCCTGCCGATTCCAGATGCCTCAGTGCGTCTCGCTAACCTGCGCGCAGGCGATCTCGACCTCACTGAAGGCGTGGCCGCCAGCGATGTGAAAACCGTTGAAGCTGACAGCAAGCTGGCGTTAGCCAAGGTCACGGGCCTCGGTTATCAGGGCATTACCTTCAACATCAATAACGGCAAAGTCGATGCCAATAGCCCATTGAAAGATGCGCGCGTGCGTGAAGCCTTCTCGCTGGCGATCGATCGCGATGCCCTGAATCAGGTGGCATTTGAAGGGCTGTATACACCAGCTAATCAGGCGTTTTCTCCGGTAAGCCCTTATCACGTCAACAAGCCTATCGCCGCACGCGACGTGGAGAAAGCCAAGGCGCTGTTGAAAGCCGCTGGCGTCACCACACCACTGAATCTGACACTGATGGTGACCAACAACCCCACAGCACAGCAGGTCGGTCAGGTGATTCAGGCGATGGTGGGCGAGGCAGGCTTTAACCTCAATTTACAGATGAGCGAGTTCGCCACCTTACTGGATCGCCAGCAGCGCGGCGATTACCAGCTCAGTTTGTCAGGCTGGTCAGGTCGTCCCGATCCGGATGGCAGCATCTACTCCTTTATCAACAGTAAAGGCACGCTGAATGACGGGCGCTACAGCAGTACGCAAGTCGATGAGTGGCTGAACGCTGCCCGCCTCACCAATGACCAGGCACAACGCCAGGCGCTCTACGGCAAGGTGGTGAACCAACTGCAAACCGATATGCCTATCGCCTATCTCTACTTTGAGCCGCGTATTTTTGGCATGACGAAAAAGTTGCAGGGCTTTAAAGCCTGGCCGGATGGTTTAGTCCGTCTGGCCGGTGTGAGCCTGGCGCAGTAAACCGCTGAGGAGCGATGATGCTGGAACTGATTGTTAAACGCCTGCTGCTGGCCATTCCGACGCTGCTGCTGGTGAGCATTATGGTGTTCGCCTTGCAAAAACTGCTGCCGGGCGATCCGGTGCTGGCGATGGCCGGAGAAGAGCGCGATCCGGCGGTGATTGCGCAGCTGCGTGCCGAGTATCACCTTGATGATCCGATTTCTACCCAGTATTTCTCGTGGGTGGGGAGTGCGCTGCAAGGCGATCTTGGCATGTCACTGCGCACCAAAGAGCCCGTCACCGCACTGATCGCCAGCAAACTGCCGGTGACGCTGGAGCTGTCGCTGTTGGCGATGATCATTGCGCTTTCGATTGGCATCAGCATGGGCATCATCGCGGCGGTGCGTAAAGACAGTTGGGTCGATCACACCACCAACTTTGTCGCGCTATCCGGCATTTCGGTGCCGCATTTTTGGTTGGGTATCCTGCTGATCCTGCTGTTTTCCGTGCATCTGCAATGGTTGCCCGCCTCCGGGTTTGTGCCGATCAGCGAAGATGTGGTGCAGAACCTGAAAACCTTGTTGCTGCCTGCGCTGGTATTAGGCACCGGCCTGGCGGCGACGCTGATGCGGCATACCCGCGCCTCAATGATCGGCGTGCTGAAAGCCGATTACATCCGCACCGCACGCGCCAAAGGGTTGCTGGCACCAAAAGTGGTGTTGAAGCATGCCTTCCGCAACGCGTTAATGCCGATCGTCACACTCACCACGCTGCTGTTTGGTGAACTGCTGGGCGGTGCGGTGCTGACTGAGCAGGTTTTCACCCTGCCTGGTTTCGGCAAGATGATTGTTGATGCGGTCTTCAACCGTGATTACGCCGTGGTGCAAGGCGTGGTGCTGGTGGTAGCGATCGGCTTTCTGCTGCTGAATCTGCTGGCGGATGTGCTCTATCTGTTAATCAACCCGAAAATGCGAGGCTAGCCATGAGCGAGGTTTTAACAGCGGGCGCAGTGCCCGTAGTCACACGCCCTAAGCGCCGGGTACTGAATAAATTTCTGCGCAACAAAAGCGCCATGATAGGTGCAGTAATCGTTGTGCTGTTTGTCGCCGTGGCGCTGCTGGCGCCCTGGCTGGCCCCCGCCGATCCGATCAAGGCTAACTTCCTGGCGGTGCGCAAAGCCCCTTCGGCACTCTTCTGGTTTGGTACTGACGAACTGGGCCGCGATATTCTGTCACGCCTGATTTGGGGTGCCCGCACCTCACTGCTGGCGGGCTGTATCTCGGTGATGATCGCCATTTTGATTGGCGTGCCGCTAGGCTTGATTGCCGGCTACTGGCAAGGATGGTGCGACGGCATTATTTCGCGCTTTATCGAAGCCCTGCTGGCCTGCCCGTTTTTGATTCTGGCCATCGCCTTGGGTGCCTTCCTGGGACCGAGCCTCTCGAATGCGATGATCGCGATTGGCCTGTCGGCGATGCCGATTTTTGCCCGCCTGACGCGAGGCCAGGTGATCGCCATCCGCCATGAAGAGTATATCGACGGCGCACGTGCCATTGGCTTGCCGGATCGCTGGATCATCCTGCGCTATGTGCTGCCCAACGTGATGTCTCCGATTCTGGTGCAGGCCACCCTGGCAATTGCCTCCGCCATTATCACCGAAGCCAGCTTGTCCTTCCTCGGCCTGGGTCAGCAGCCACCTTCTCCTTCCTGGGGAGCGATGCTGAATACCGCCAAAGGCTATCTGGAGCAGGCACCCTGGATGTCGATTTTCCCAGGTCTGGCTATTTTTCTTACCGTGCAGGGCTTCAATCTATTGGGTGACGGACTGCGCGATGCGCTTGATCCGCGCAATGACTCACACTAAGGAACCGTTATGAGTGATTTGGATTTCAACGTTAGCTACGCCTCACACCGTGCCCCGATGATGGGACGCAATGCAGTGGCAACCTCACAGCCGTTGGCGGCACAAGCAGGCATGCGCATGTTGCAGCAAGGCGGCAATGCGGTGGATGCCGCGATTGCCACCGCCATGGCGCTCACCGTGCTGGAACCCACTGGCAACGGCATTGGCAGCGATGCGTTTGCGATTATCTGGGATGGCAAACAGCTGCACGGCTTGAATGCTTCCGGTCGCTCCCCCGCCACCTGGAGTGCGGATCGCTTTGCCGGGCACAGCACCATGCCGGAAATCGGCTGGGAAGCAGTGACCGTACCCGGTGCGGTTTCCGCCTGGGTTGCGCTGGCCGAGCGCTTCGCCACCCTGCCGCTTACCACACTGGCGCAACCGGCCATCGAATATGCCCGTGATGGTTTCCCGGTTTCGCCGTTGATTGCCCACTTGTGGCAGCGCGGTTACAACAAACTGAAAGCCCAACCGGGCTTTACCGCGTGCTTTGCACCGGATGGCCAGCCCCCGCGCGCGGGTGAACTGTTCCGTAACCCGGCGCAGGCTGCGACGTTGCAGAAAATCGCCGAAACGCGCGGCGAAGCGTTTTATCGCGGGGAACTGGCGGAGAAAATCGTGGCCTTTGCCGAGCAGCATGGCGCAGCGCTCAGTATGGCCGACCTCAACAACCACCGTGCTGACTGGGTCGATTTGCTGTCACGCCCCTTTGCCGGTGGATCGGTGCAGGAACTGCCGCCGAATGGTCAGGGCATCGCCACGCTGATTGCATTGGGTATTCTGGAGCAGTGGGATATTGGCCGTTATCAGCCTGATTCGGTGCCGTGGCTGCACCTGTCGATTGAGGCAATGAAGCTGGCACTGGTGGATCTGGATCGCTACGTCACGGATTACGATCATCTGGAATTCCCGGCAGAGCTGTTACTGAGCGACCATTATTTGCAGCAGCGTGCGCAACTGATCAATCCTGACCAGGCCGGTGATTTTACCTTCGGTTCACCGCAGCAAAGCGGCACCGTCTACCTCTCAACCGCCGATGCCAGCGGTATGATGGTGTCGTTCATCCAGTCCAACTATATGGGCTTTGGCTCTGGTGTTGTGGTACCGGATACCGGCATCAGCCTGCAAAACCGTGGCTGCGGCTTCTCACTCGATCCACAGCATCCCAACGTGGTGGCAGGCGGGAAACGCCCTTTCCACACCATTATCCCGGCATTTGCTCTGGATGCCGCAGGCCAGCCATTGATGTCATTCGGCGTGATGGGCGGACCGATGCAGGCGCAGGGGCATTTGCAGCTGGCGTTGCGCATCATGCAGCATAAACAGAACCCGCAGGCGGCGATTGATGCCCCACGCTGGCGTGTCGAGCAAGGCCGCGCAGTGGTGGTGGAACCAGGGATTGATCGTAACGTGCTGGCGAAGCTGCGTGAGATGGGGCACCAGATTACGGTGGAAGATCCGCTGCAAAGCTACAATTTCGGCGGTGCGCAGGCGATTGTGCGCGATTCGCAAGGCTTCTACATTGCCGCCACCGAAAGCCGCAAAGATGGGCAGGCACTGGTGTTTTAATATCGGTGGGCATTAATGCGCACCCTACGAAAAATTGCATCCAACTTTGTGAGGTCGCCATTTATGGCGACCGCCAGCCGTTGTGCACGCCAGGCCATTGCACTATTCTTTAGGACCATTCCCACTGAATCGTATATATAGCCATAACAGGAGTTCAACATGGCGTCAGGATTATCCCGCATCTGGATGCGTACCGGCATGCTTATGGTCAGCGCACTGGTAGTGCTGCAACTTACCGCCTGTGGCGATAAAGAAGGCGATCAACGTAAAGCCTTCACCGATTTCCTGCAGAACACCGCCATGCGTAGCGGTGAACATCTGCCCAGCCTGAGCGAAAACCAGAAGCAAACCTTCGGTAACTACGCCAGCGACTACGCCATCCTGTATGGCTTCTCTCAGCAGGCCAACCAGGCGGTTGAACAAGGCATGCGTCCCGTGGTGGATGAGCTGGCGGCAATCCGTGTACCGCAAGATTATCTGACCCGCCGTGATTCTCTGCGCCAGGCGAGCGGCAACCTGAGTGTGCTGTCGCAACAGATTCAAAGCGCCAAAATGCAGGCCGACAGCAGCAAAGCCACGCTAAAGCAGCCCGACGATCTGAAAAAAGTGTATGACAACGTGTATGCCAAAGTGGTGACGCAGCCTGCCAGTACCCTGATTCCCCTGCTGCCTCAGCTGCAGGCATTGAGCCAGGCGGCGGTGCAAACCGGTGACTATCTGCAATCACAGGGCACTCGCGTGAGCTTTAACGACGGCGGCGTGCAGTTCCCAACTCAGGATCAAGCCACGCAGTACAACACGCTAATGAGCAACCTCTCCAGCAATGCACAAGCACTGACCCAAGCGCAAAATGCCGTGCAGGGTGGTTTGTAACCGCGCGATGTAACCTGATGCCGGGCGGCCAGACGGTCGCCCCTACAGTCGTTATCCCTCCGTCCTTCTTTTCAGATTTTTCGTCACTTCCTTACAACTGACTTTTCTGCGTAGACAGAGTGTGATCTGGCGCATTTTCGACCAAAAAATGTTTGTGATCCAAATCACATTTACGAGACAAACCTCATCCTTGCAAAGGTGACTTAAGTCACATTTATCACCTTGTTTTGCTTAATATTTCGCCACCGTACTTTTCTTACACCTCAATAGTGTGATCTACGTCACCTTATAGCACCCCAACCACCCCAATATTGCGTGATCTGCATCACACTTATCCCGAATGCTACGCAGCGTAATAAACTAGTGCTAGAGTCCGCGTGCATACAGTGATGCCACGGCCCGCGCCGGAATGGCTCAATAAAAGTCTTAACAAAAACAACCGCGCTCTTATTGCAGCGCGTCTCAATAAGGGGTGGGTTTATGTCCTCATCAGCGAAGGTCAAGGTCCAGAGCTTTGGTCGCTTTCTGAGTAACATGGTGATGCCAAACATCGGTGCGTTTATCGCCTGGGGTATCATCACAGCACTGTTCATCCCAACCGGATGGATTCCTAACGCAACGCTGGCGAAACTCGTCGGCCCAATGATCACTTACCTGCTGCCACTGTTGATCGGTTTCACCGGTGGACGTCTGGTGGGCGGCGATCGCGGCGGCGTGGTCGGTGCTATCACCACCATGGGCGTGATTGTCGGTGCAGATATGCCGATGTTCCTCGGCGCGATGATTGCCGGTCCACTGGGCGGCTGGGCGATCAAAACCTTTGACCGTATGGTTGATGGTAAGATCAAAAGCGGCTTCGAGATGCTGGTTAACAACTTCTCAGCCGGTATCATCGGTATGCTGTTGGCGCTGCTGGCGTTCATCGGCATCGGTCCGTTGGTAGAAGGTTTGTCGCACATCCTTGCGGCGGGCGTAAACCTGATGGTGCAGAACAACCTGCTGCCATTGACCTCGATCTTTGTTGAGCCAGCGAAAATCCTGTTCCTCAACAACGCCATCAACCACGGCATCTTCTCTCCTCTGGGCATCCAGCAGGCGAGCGAAGCCGGTAAATCTATCTTCTTCCTGATTGAAGCTAACCCAGGCCCGGGTATGGGCGTGCTGGTTGCTTACATGATTTTTGGTCGCGGTAGCGCCAAACAGTCTGCAGGCGGTGCGGCGATCATCCACTTCCTCGGTGGTATCCACGAAATTTACTTCCCGTATGTGCTGATGGCACCGCGTCTGCTGCTTGCAGTTATCCTCGGTGGTATGACCGGTGTGTTCACCCTGACCGTGCTGAACGGCGGCCTGGTGTCTCCTGCTTCTCCAGGTTCAATCCTGGCTGTGCTGGCGATGACACCAAAAGGGGCTTACTTCGCTAACATCGCTGCCATCATCGCCGCGTTTGCTGTCTCCTTCGTGGTCTCTTCTATCCTGCTGAAAACCAGCAAAGTGAAAGAAGATGACGATATCGAAGCCGCGACCCAGCGCATGCGTGATATGAAAGCGCAGTCAAAAGGCCAGACCGTTGCGGGTTCGCCAGTGATTGCCGATGCCAACAGCGTTGACGTCAGCCACGTGCGTAAAATCATCGTCGCTTGTGATGCCGGTATGGGTTCCAGCGCCATGGGTGCAGGTGTGCTGCGTAAGAAAGTGCAGGATGCCGGTCTGAGCAATATTTCGGTGACCAACAGCGCGATCAACTCGCTGCCGGGGGATGTTGACCTGGTGATCACCCACCGCGATCTGACCGAACGTGCGATGCGCCAGGCGCCGCAAGCGCAGCATATTTCGCTGAACAACTTCCTCGACAGCGCGCTGTACAGCAACCTGACCGAGCGTCTGGTGGCCGCCAACCGCAGCGAAGCACATCGTGAGACGGTGCAGACCACGCTGGCAGACAGCTATGACGACGGCAGTGCCAATCTGTTCAAACTCGGTGCAAACAACGTGTTCCTCGGCCTGACCGCCAGCAACAAAGAGCAGGCGATTCGCTTTGCCGGTGAGCAGTTGGTGAAAGGCGGTTACGTCCAGCCGGAATACGTCGAAGCGATGCTGGAGCGTGAGAAGCTGACCCCGACTTACCTGGGTGAGTCTATCGCCGTACCGCACGGTACCGTGGAAGCCAAAGATCGCGTGCTGAAAACCGGTATCGTGTTCTGCCAGTATCCCGCCGGTGTGCTGTTTGGTGAAGAAGCGGATGACGTTGCGCGCCTGGTGATCGGTATCGCGGCACGCAACAACGAACACATCCAGGTGATTACCAGCCTGACCAACGCGCTGGATGATGACAGCGTGATTGAGAAGCTGGCGAACACCACCAGCGTTGAAGAAGTGCTGGCGTTGTTGTCGCCTAAAGCGTAAACCACGTTTTAACTCCCTGGGGCGGGCAAGCCCGTCCCACATTTCCGGGGCGGATTTGCCCGCCCTTTCGTCATTTGATATGGGTCAAATTTATGAAAGCGTTACATTTTGGAGCAGGTAACATCGGCCGCGGTTTCATCGGTAAGTTACTGGCTGATGCCGGTATTGAACTGGTGTTCGCGGATGTCAATCAGGTGGTTCTTGATGCCCTTAACGCCCGTCATGAGTATCCGGTTCATGTGGTTGGCGAGCAGGCAAAAGTTGAAATGGTGACCGGCGTCAGCGCCGTTAATAGCACTAGCGACGATATCGTGACGCTGATTGCTGAGGTTGATATCGTTACCACGGCGGTTGGTCCGCAGATTCTGGAGCGCATCGCAGGTGGTGTCGCGAAGGGGCTGGCCAAACGCAGCGATAACGGTAATGTCCGTCCGCTGAACATCATCGCGTGTGAAAACATGGTGCGCGGCACCAGCCAGCTGAAACAGCACGTGTTGAAAGCATTGCCAGAGCAGTATCACGCGTGGGTAGAAGCTAACGTCGGCTTCGTCGACTCCGCTGTGGACCGCATCGTGCCGCCATCTGAAGCCGGCAGCAACGATCCGCTGGAAGTCACCGTGGAAACCTTTAGCGAGTGGATCGTTGACAAAACCCAGTTCAAAGGTGCACTGCCGAACATTCCGGGCATGGAACTCACCGATAACCTGATGGCGTTTGTGGAACGCAAGCTGTTCACCCTGAACACCGGCCATGCCATTACCGCTTATCTTGGTCAGTTGGCCGGCCACGCCACCATTCGTGATGCGATTCTCGATGAGAAAGTGCGTGCCGTGGTTCAGGGTGCGATGCAGGAAAGCGGCGCGGTGCTGATCAAGCGTTACGGTTTTGACGCCGATAAGCACGCGGCCTATATCCAGAAAATCCTCACCCGCTTTGAAAACCCGTACCTGAAAGACGATGTTGAGCGTGTTGGCCGCCAGCCGCTGCGTAAGCTGAGCGCCGGTGACCGTCTGATCAAGCCAACGCTGGGCACGCTGGAGTACAGCTTGCCGCACGCCAGTCTGGTGCAGGGCATTGCCGCCGCCATGCATTATCGCAGCGAAGCCGATCCCCAGGCGCAGGAACTCGCTGCGCTGCTGGCAGAGAAAGGCCCACAGGCCACGCTGGCGGAGATCTCTGGACTGGACGCCAATAGCGAAGTGGTCACCTCTGTGGTGAGTGCTTACAACGCTATGGCATAATGCGCGCCCTTTAATAGCTCATTCGGGCACGGTGGCCAACCGTGCCCGTCGGCGGTATCTGAACGATGCAGGCAATAATGGAAGAGAAGCAAGCTTTTGAAAACCGGGTGCTAGAGCGCCTGAACGCCGGTCGATCGGTGAGAAGCTTCCTGATCGCCGCCGTTGAGTTACTCGCCGAAGCGGTGAACCTGCTGGTCTTGCAGGTGTTTCGCAAAGACGATTATGCCGTTAAGTATGCGGTGGAACCCTTGCTGCTGGGTGATGGCCCGCTGGGGGAACTCTCCGTGCGCCTGAAGCTAATCTACGGCCTGGGCGTGATCAATCGCCACGAATATGAAGATTGTGAACTGTTGCTGGCGCTGCGTGAGGAGTTGAATCACGACACCAGCGATTACCGCTTCACCGACGATGAAATTCTGGGTCCGTTTGGCGAACTGCATTGCGTCGTGGCCTGGCCACCGCAGCCCGACTTCACCCGTGAAGACGATGCACTGCGCAGTATGCAGCAGCAACGCTATTTGCAGATGGTGCGTTCCACCATGGTGCTGTCGTTGACGGAGCTGATTTCCCGCATATCGCATAAGCAGGCGTTTAAGAAACCTGCGGTTTAGGCAAATCCCCGCTTTGCTGCAAATTCACCCCAATTTGATGTATCCTTTGCCTGTTTTCCTTAACGAGTTTCCCCCTGATGAAAGAACAAGAAAAAGCCGAGATCAAACGCCTCAGTGACCAGTTAGACGCGTTGAATCGCAAAGAACCGCAGCTGCTGGAAGCGGGCGATGCCGAAAAGCTCGGCGAGCTGTTGAAAGAGAAAGAGACGCTGGTGCAGGAAATTGAGCGTCTGCGTAATGTGCGTGATGAAAAACTGAGCAAAGAAGCGCAGCAGTTGCAGAAGCTGGGCTTCAGCCGTGAAATCACCAAGAAAGAACAGGCTAACATGGGCGCATTAAAGAAAAGCGTGCGCGGCCTGGTGGTGGTGCACCCGATGACCGCGCTGGGGCGTGAGATGGGGCTGAAAGTGATGACCGGCTACGCGAAGCAGCCGTTCTGATAGGTGATTACGCGGCGTGTGACACGTCGCGTTCTACGCCGCCCGCGGCCAGCAGCACTTGCTCATTGAGCGTATCCAGCATGGCGTAACGGCGGCGATACTCGGCGCGTTTCTTGCTGGCAATCTCTTCAAGATCCTTCCGCTCCATACGCAGTGGCAGCGTAAACATTTCATCCTGACGCATTTCCCCGCCCAGTGAGCGCCAAAACTCGCTGTAGCTGGCAAAGAATTTGTCGCCCTTGCTGTGACGATAGCGCAAACTGCGGAACACATGAGTGGTATCCCCCACCGCCGTGATAGCTTGTACGCCGCACTGCTGCGCTAAAATAAACACCGCTTCCATCAGTAAACGTTTCGGGAAGACACCCTGCGCGGCTTTTGTCGCATCACGGATGACATCGTTAGAAATGTGTTTCCGCGGCCCCTGTAATCCACCAATCAATAATGTTCGCGTGTTTTTTTCCTGAATGATGGAAAACGAGAGTGAAGCAATATTCATGTTTTGATAATGCAGCGTCAGGGTTATTTCACCTTCACGATCAAAATGTCCCGGACAGCAGTGAATAACAAACGCCTCATCATTTTTTCCTGTAAAGGCAGCAATCACGTTTTTTGCCGGGCTTAACATCAGTTGACGCAGGCTGGCATTATCCAGCTTATTCATCAACTGGTAATGGTCCAGCAATGCTTGTGCGCGCTGTGCCACACTGAAACCGGCACACAGATAAGGGCGATGCGGTTTGGCAGGCAGTAAACCCTGCATACACAATAGCTGTGGCAGAAACGGCAGCTGCGCCAGTTCGTTGAGATAATTAAAGGTGGTAATTGGGAATACCAGAGAGCGTAACGCATATTTAAAGCGGAACATTTTACTGTTCCATAATTTATCCGGTGTGACTTTGCCACTGATTAACGGCAAAAACAGCGCGGTCGACGAATGATTATCCGTCACAGAGGTTGTGATAGTAGACATAGTTATTTTAGCTTCGCGAGATCGACTGCGGCTACTGTATGCCCCAAATTATCAACGACGCGTTAATAACGACCACAAGGGAATTATCAGTGAGGGAAATATCGGAGTGGTTGAAGAAGTGTTTAGATTTCGTAAGGAAGAAACCGGTGAAACAGGTTCACCGGTTGAGCACGATGGCAGAATTACTTAGCAGCAGCGAAACGTGCAGCCGCTTCGTCCCAGTTCACTACGTTCCAGAACGCTTTGATGTAGTCAGGACGTTTGTTCTGATACTTCAGGTAGTAAGCGTGTTCCCACACATCCAGACCGATGATTGGAGTACCTGATGCGCCAGAGATGGCTTCACCCATCAGTGGGCTGTCCTGGTTAGCGGTTGAAACCACAGCCAGTTTGTCGCCCTTTTTCACCAGCCACGCCCAGCCTGAACCGAAACGGGTGGTAGCGGCTTTCTCAAACTCAGCCTGGAAAGCTTCAACGCTGCCGAAATCTTTTTCGATAGCCGCTTTCAGTTCGCCCTGCAGCGAGGTGCCCAGCTTCAGGCCTTTCCAGAAGAAGCTGTGGTTAGCGTGGCCGCCCGCGTTGTTGCGCAGTGGGCCTTTTTTATCTACTGGCAGCTGATCCAGTTTAGCGATCAGTTCTTCAACCGGCAGGTTAGCGAATTCGGTCCCTTCCAGCGCTGCATTGGCGTTGTTAACGTAAGCCTGGTGGTGTTTAGAGTGATGGATTTCCATCGTCTGCTTGTCGAAGTGCGGTTCCAGTGCATCGTATGCGTAAGGCAGGGATGGCAGTGAATAACTCATGTTCTTCCTCTCCATTTAATGTTTTGCAGCATCACCTTCGCAGTGTGCCGCGTAAGCAGTCGGATCATTATAGTTAAAATCATGATCTGGAAAAGGGTTATCAATGCCTTAGAAATGATAAGGATTTGATGATTCTGGAAAAAGGTGCGCACAGACCGCTACACACCTTCTTATGGGGAGTGATTAACGGCCTAATTCGGTCAGAGATTTGTCCAACGCACCGACCAGCCAGTCGATATCCGCTTCCTGGAACGCCAACGGTGGACGCAGCTTCAGCACGTTACCGTATGGCCCTGCCACCGAGGTCAGCACGTGGTGATCGCGCAGCTTCTCGGTAAGATCCAGCGCCAGCGCTTTATCTGGGGTTTTGCTCTCGCGGTCCTGTACCAACTCGAAGCCGATAAACAAGCCCGCACCACGCACATCCCCGATGCTGTCATGGCGATCCATCAACTTCTGCAATTCGGTCAACAGTTTGGCACCCACCACGCGGCTATGCTCCTGCAAACCTTCTTCTTTAATCACGGTGAGCACCGCCTGCGCGGCGGCCATCGCCACCGGGTTACCGCCAAAGGTATTGAAGTAAGGGATGTCGTCACTGAACGCCGCCAGCACATCACTCTTCGCCAGCAGTCCAGAAACCGGAATGCCGTTGCCCATCGGTTTGCCAGTGGTCACCACATCCGGCACCACGCCGTGACGGGCGAAGCCCCAGAACGCATCACCGGTACGACCAAAGCCGGGCTGCACTTCATCAGCAATGAAGATACCGCCGTTGGCATGTACCACATCCACCGCTTTCTGCAGGAAGCCCGCTGGATTCGGCAGCACACCATCGGATGAGAAGATGGAGTCGGCGAGGAAGCCCGCAAATTTAATGCCGTGGGCCTTCATGTCGTCGATTTGCTTCTGAATTTCATTGGCAAACCATGCCCCCAGATCCGGTGCATTTACGCGGTAAGCATCCGGCGGTGACACTAAGCGCGTGGTTGCCGCCAGTGGTTGGCCGCTGCCCAACGCAGGAGAGACGCCTGAGGTGAGGTCGCTGGTGCCATGGTAGGCTTCCTGCGACACGATAATCCCAGTACCGCCACTGAAAGCACGCGCGATACGAATCGCCAGATCATTCGCTTCAGAACCGGTACACATATACATGGCGCGGTCGATGGCATCCGGTGTGGTGGCCAGCAGCTCATCGGTGTAATCCAGAATACGCTCATGCAGATAGCGCGTGTGGGTGTTCAGCATTTTCATCTGCTGATTGACGGCTTCAATCACCGCCGGATGGCAGTGCCCAATGCTCGCCACGTTGTTGTAGACGTCGAGGTATTTGTTACCTGCGGCATCCCACAGATACTGGCCTTCACCGCGCACCAGATGCACCGGCTTACGATAGAACAGGCGATATGACTCGCCCAACACTTTGCTGCGCT